>JAHJRI010000151.1 GCA_018830885.1 bacterium
CCAGATCCTTGTTTTTTTCAAAAATTTCATAGTTTTCAGCCAGCAGGAACTGGGCATCATCCGCTAGCGTGGACCTGGGATAGTCGTCAACCAGTTTCCGAAAGACAAGATTGCTTCGATCCAGATAGATCTGTCGATTTTTTATCTGGAAAAGCGAGCGATACAATCGACCGATATTGTAAAGCGATGCGGGTGCTCGATAATGGGAGGGATAGGTCTGCTGAATGATTTTAAATTGTTTGATGGTTCTGAGCCAGTTCTCGGTTTGACTGGCAAAAACCGGGTCATCATACAGTTGATGGTACCTGGCGCCGGCCTTACTATAGAGTGTTTCCACGCGATCAGCAGCCTCTGATCTCACCGCAGACATCGCCGCAATGGTTAATACCAAAAGGGTTGCAGCCACCATTCGCCATCTGAAAAACACGCTTTCCATCGTAACCTGGTCTCCAATTCCCTGGTCAGGGTCTTTCTGGTTCATCCGTTAACCGATTTTCTTCTTGATTTTGTCTAGAAACGTGATCGCCTCCAGTGGTGAATTTCTCATGATATCAAACTCCCGCAATGACTGCACCCAATCAGGCTCGTTGGGAAAAAAACTCAACTGCAGGTTATCGGACAGGGTATTGGTTGCAGGTGGTTCTTCCACTGACGGCGATTCCGTCTCTATCAGTTTCTTTTCAGCAACCTTCAGTTCACTCACAACCGCTTTTGCACGGCGAATCACACTATCGGGTAAACCGGCCAGACAGGCAACCTGAATCCCATAGCTTTTATCTGTTTGGCCGGCGATCACTTTTCGGAGAAAAACCAGTTTCCCATCATCTTCGTGAACGACTACCTTGGCATTTTTTACGCCTGCCAGTTGTTTTTCAAGCAGAATCAGTTCGTGATAGTGCGTGGCAAAAAGGGTCAGGGCACCGAGACGATCGATATACTCAATAATGGCCCATGCAATACTGATTCCATCAAAGGTGCTGGTTCCCCGCCCGATTTCATCCAGAATAATCAGACTTTGCGCGGTGGCGTTGTTCAAGATGGATGCCGCTTCGCTCATCTCTACCATGAACGTGCTCTGACCTCGGGTCAGATTGTCAGAAGCACCCACACGGGTGAATATCCGGTCAAAGACGGGCAGCGCAGCTTTACTGGCGGGGACATAGGAACCCATCTGAGCCATCAGGGCAATTAAGGCTGTCTGCCTCATATAGGTGGATTTTCCACCCATGTTCGGCCCCGTAATCACCATCACATATTGACTGTCGGAATCCAGCAACACATCATTGGGAATAAACGGTTCATCAAAATTCAGCGATTCGATCACCGGATGACGCCCTTCCCTGATCTCAATTTCACGTCTATTGGGATTATCGCTGAGCTCCGGCCGAATATAGTTATACAAACCCGCATTATAGGCAAACGTGCTGAGAACATCAATTTCAGCGATGGTTTGTGACGCTGCCTGAATTCTTGGAATTTCGGACTGCAGATTCTTTTTGATTCGCTCCAGAATTTGCATCTCAATCTGGGTCGCTTCATCTTCTGCTGTCAGAATACGCTCTTCGAGTTCCTTCAATGATTCGGTTACGAATCGTTCGTTATTCACGAGGGTTTGCCTGCGAATGTAGTGCTCCGGTGCCAGATGTTTGGATGTGTTCGATATTTCGATAAAATACCCGAATACCTTGTTATAGCCTATCTTGAGAGATGAAATCCCGGTTTTTGACTTCTCTTCTGCCTCCATATTGGCAATCATCTGTTTCCCGTTTTTCATCAGGTTTTTCAGCTCATCCAGTTTCGGATCCACACCCGACATGATGTAACCCCCCTCTTTTATTTTACGCGAGGGTACTGGCAGAAGATGCTGCTCCAGGAGTTGCCATAAGTCGGTCAAAGCATCAAAATGGTTCCCGATATCGTGAACCATTTCATTGGTTGACGCCTGCAGGATGGATTTGAATTGGGTCAGGGGCAGCAGGCTCTCCCTCAGTTTGAGCAGATCGCTGATATTGGTCAGGGGCATGGCAATGCGGGCAATCAGACGTTCCAGGTCACTGATCTTCGACAATACGGACCGCAGCTTTTCTGTCAGCGGGTTCTGATCGAGAAAGGAATCTACCTGATTGAGACGTTCCTCAATCCGCTTAAAATGATGGAGCGGTGAGAGCATCCAGCGTCTCAGTTTACGACTGCCCATGGCAGTTTTGCAGTGATCCAGCAATTGCAGGAGGGTGTGTTTCTGTGATGCTCCGCCAAAACTCTCCAGAAGTTCGAGATTTCGAACCGTCGACTCGTCCAGCAGCATCTGGTCTTCATTTTGAACTCTTTTTATCTGGACAATGTGGGTCAGCGTGTCTTTCTGTGTTTCCTTCAAATAGTTCAAAACCGCGCCTGCAGCGCACAAGGCGGATATGGATCCATCGATCCCGAAACCTGCCAGGGATCCTACCGAGAAATGGTCCTGCAATTGACGCAGGTTGTGGCGATAATCAAACAAAAAGGGATCAAGATATTCTATATTAGGCTCGTTGCCATTTGAGCCCGCAACCTGACGAATCTGCTCCACGATCCTGTCAAAAAAAAGTGTCTCGGTTTCCCCCGTGCTTTCAGGCAGTAGTATCTCTTTTGGCTGGTATTGATACAGCAACTCCATGAATCCGCTGAATCCGGTTTTGATGTCAATTTCATCGATCTCGAATTCGCCCGTGGAAAGGTCACAGAAAGCGATCCCGATTCGGTTCTGATTGTGTTTTCCCCATATAGCGCATAAAAAACTATTTTCGTTAGCATCGAGTAGATCAGGCGCTACCACAGTGCCAGGGGTGACAATACGGACCACTTCTCGTTTAACCAGTCCTTTTGCCTGTGCCGGATCTTCTGTCTGCTCACACACGGCTACTTTGAAGCCGGCGCGGGTCAACTTGTTCAGATATTGATCATAGGCATGAACCGGAATCCCGCAAAGGGGGATGGCGTCACCTTTGTTTTTGTTTCTGCTGGTCAGTTGAATCTGGAGAACACCAGCCGCTGTAACAGCATCATCACCGAACATTTCGTAAAAGTCGCCCATGCGATAAAAGAGAATTTTATCAGGGTGTTCCTGTTTTATCTGATAAAACTGCTGCATCATCGGTGTCTGTTTAGCGCTTTTCATGGAATCCATGCGTTATTTGCCTGTCGATATCTCAGAAGTTGAAGCGGATGCAGCTGATTCCCAGTCAAGGATTCCCTGGCACAACCCGTTGATGTTTTGGGGGTCGGCAGTAACACTGGGGATCAGCCCATACTGAGTCAGCGTTTTTGTGGTTATCTGGCCGATGGAAGCGAGTTTGGGGATCGGGTTCCGCCAGGGCGTGTCACCCAGGATTTTGAAGAAATGCGTTACCGTGGATGAACTGGTGAACGTGATCCAGTCGATTTTCCCGCTGAGCAGGGCTTGCTGCAGCTGGTTTCGGTTTTCATAAGGGATCGTGTTCTGGTAGACAGGTGTTTCGGTGATCCGTGAACCTGATTTTTCCAGTTCATCAATTAAAAAACGTCTTGCCTTTAGCGCCCGGGGAATCCAAATCCTTTTGCCGCTGATGCCGGACTGTTTCAAAGCGACGAGCAAGCCTTCCGCCTGGTATTGATCCGGGATAAGGTCAACCCGCCAGCCCTTTTCCCTGACAGCCTCAGCCGTCTGATCACCAACAACCGCTATTTTAACGGCATTGAAGCGGTCCATTTCCGTATTGAGCGTTGTCAACCGGTCTGACGTTTTTCTGACTGCATTCACACTGGAGAATACAATCCACTCAAATGTGGACAGCATACCGACAGCTTGATCAAACGGCGTCCAATCCGGCGGATCAGAGATAGCGATCGTGGGAATACTGAGAATTTCGGCCCCCCTTGATGCCAGTTTTTCTTTCAGACCCCCAGCCTGTGATGCATCACGGGTGATTAAAATCCGCCTCCCCTCTAAAGATCCCATTTTTCGAATTCGATTCCCTTCCAGTTGTGTTGTCCCCCCAGCCGGGCTGCGTTCATAATAACCAGCCTTTTCCTGCCTTTGCTTCAAAAAGGGTTCAGACCTGCTACCTGCCTTGAGCCGACACCTTTTAATCTGTTTCGATACCGACTGCCGCCAGAATTTCTCGCCCCCCTGCTTCCAGCAGACGTTGCCCCAAGCGGGTACCGATACCTGCGCCATCCGTGAGAGGACCTGTTTCTGTCATCCTGAGATATCGGTCACCATCCGGACTGGCCAGAACACCAGTCAAATGGATTTGCCTGTTTTCAATCACAGCATGCCCTGCAATCGGGATCTGGCATCCGCCATTCAACCGCTTCAGCAGTGCCCGCTCAGCGGAGACGGTCATTGTCGTCTCCGCATCGGCAAGGGGGCTGATTCTTTCAAGAATCGCCATATCTCCTTTCCTGGATTCAATACAAACGACACCCTGTCCAATAGCCGGCAGGGACAGGTCATATGGCAGTATCTCTGTGAGACGGTCCTGAAGCCCCAGCCGTATCAACCCGGCTGCCGCCAGTATGATACCGTCAAATTCACCATTGTCCAGCTTCTTCAAACGGGTGTTCACATTTCCCCGCAGTGATTCGAATCGAATATCCGGTCGGGCTTTTTTCAGTTGCGCAATTCGACGCAACGAGCTGGTGCCTAACACCGAATGTTGCGGAAGTGCCTCAAAACAGCCAAATCTATTGGAAACAAATGCATCATTGGGGGTTTCCCGCCGGGTTATCACAGAAATTTCCAACCCTTCAGGAAATTCGGTCGGGACATCTTTCAGGGAGTGGACGGCTATGTCCGCCTTGTTTTCCAGCAAGGCTGTTTCGAGTTCTTTGACAAAAAGCCCCTTGCCTCCGATTTTTGCCAGTGGGACATCCAGAATTTTATCCCCTTTGGTTTTCAGATGGATCAGTTCCACCACCAGGTCCGGAAAGCCTTCCTCCAGACAACTTTTGACCCAGTTGGACTGCCAGAGGGCTAGTTTGCTGGCACGTGTCGCGATTCTAATTTTTTTTATCATTCAGGTTTATCACTTTTCTGGGCGCTTGGTCTTCATTGACCGGCTTCAGGTCAAACAGTTCGCTAATGGTTTGCAGATACTCGAATCCGGCGGCTCCTTCCCTGGCTTTTTGTTTCATCATCACGGTGGGTTGATGAAGTAACTTGTAGGCAAATCCATTAATCATGCTCCGTATCGCCCGCTCCTGCCTGACCGAAATATCACCCAGCTGATCCAGTCCCTTTTGCAGCTCGCTGCCCGCCAGTCCAAGGACTTTCTCCCTGAAATTCTTGATAATCGGAACGACATCCAGGGTCACCAGCCACCCTTCCATTTTCGATATTTCTTCCTCGATGATCACCAGGGCCTTCTCGGCTTCTCCTTCTCTGGTCTTCATGTTGGCGTCCACGACCAACTGCAGATCGTCAATATCATATACGTATGCGTTGCCAATCTCATTGATCAACGGATCAATATCCCTGGGCACGGCAATATCGATCAGGAACATGGGACGGTGTTTTCTTTTTCGCATACACTTCTGGATCATCTCCTGCTCAATGATAAATCCCTTGGCACCGGTTGAGGAGATGATAATATCTGCTGTTTCCAGATGATTGGCCATATACTCGAAGCGGACCGCCGAGCCGTTGATCTGCTCAGCCAATGAGACAGCCCTGGAAAATGTCCGGTTGGTAACCAGCAGGTGGGAACATCCCGCTTTGATCAGGTGAGTCACTGCCAGTTCAGCCATCTCACCGGCACCCACAATCAAAATGACTTTTTCCTTCAACTCCAGAAATATTTTTTTGGCCAGCTCAACAGCTGCAAAACTGATAGAAACCGCAAATTTCGCTATTTCGGTTTCGTTGCGGACTCTCTTGGCAGTGATAAATGCGCGGTTCATGATCTGGTTGAGAAAAAATCCACACCCGCCGCCTTCCACCGATAGATGAAAGTAGTTTTTAACCTGACCGGTAATCTGCGGTTCCCCGATTATCATTGCTTCCAGGCTCGCCGTGACACGAAAGACATGTCTGACGGCATCCTGACTGGTCAGCTGCTTGAACTTGAAATCCAGAACCTCAGTCAGCTGGAAATATTCCTTAAAGACAGTTTCCACCTCACCCATCACTTGCATTGGGTTTCTGGCATACAGATATATCTCTACCCGGTTGCAGGTCGACAGCAGCATGACTTCATCGAGACGACACCGACGCTTGAGATATGCAATCAGATCCTTTACTTCATGGTCTGGAATCGCCAGTTTCTCACGAATCTCAATGGCTGTTGTTTTGTAACTGGCAGTCAGTAAACCGAAGTTTTTCATAGTTGACCAGAACGAAAATGGTGCTATTGCATTGGTTATCTGAGGGTTTCGGTTGAATCGATCTTGATGTTAAGTTAACGTCTTTGATTATAATAGGTTAAACCAAATCTCACCGTCAAGAAAAGAACTGATTCAGACCGACAACTGCTTTTTTAAATGCTCGACAACAGAAGCCCGGCTGATGGAGACCTGCCCGCTATCCTGCATATCTTTGACAGATACCAGATCCTGTTTCAGCTCCTCCTCACCCAGGATCAGAACCTTCCAGGCCCCAGTTTTATTGGCCTGGCGAAACTGACTTTTCATGGAGGATTGAAATGGATCATAGTGGCAGATGATATCCGCCTCTCTGCAGGCTGCCACCAGTTTACAGACAGATGCGCGATCCGTGCCCACAACAAAAACCGGCTTCACCTCCTTTTTTTCAGGTGCGGTCAGCAGCGCCAGCCGGTCGAGTCCCAGGGCAAATCCGATTGCAGGAACAACCTTGGCACCGTAAATTTCAAAGAGTCCATCATATCTACCACCGCCACCAGCGGCATTCTGCGCCCCTAGGTTATCTGAAAACACCTCGAAAACGGTCCTGGAATAATAATCCAAACCTCTTACCAGTCTGGGATTAAGCGAATACCGGACATGATGCGCATCCAGCATGTGACACAGTTCACTGAAATGGTCCCGGCATTCGTTGCACACGGCATCGTGGATTTTCGGGGCATCTGCTGTCACAGCAATGCAAGAATCATTTTTGCAGTCCAGGACCCGTAGCGGATTATCATGCATCCGACGCGTGCAGTTTTCACAAAGCGCGTCTGCGTGAGTTTCCAAAAAAGCGATCAGTTTGTTTTTATAGGAAGGTCTGCAATCCGGTGCCTGACATCCGATCGTATTCAAATGAAAAGATATTTCGCTAAGCTGAATCTCCCTGAATAACTGCCGCAGAATTAAAACCAGTTCCAGATCCGCATCCGGTGTCGGGACGCCGAAATACTCCGCCCCAATCTGATAAAACTGGCGGAATCGACCTTTCTGAGGCTGTTCATAGCGAAACATCGGGCCAAAGTAAAAAAACCGTAAATGGCTGCTCTGCTGCATCAAGTTGTTTGTGATCACGCTTCTGACGACCTGTGCGGTGGCTTCAGGGCGCAGCGCCAGACTTCTGCCCCGCCGATCTTCCAGCAGATACATCTCTTTTCCGACAATGTCGGTACCCTCACCAACACCATGGGCAAAAAGGTCGGTGCTTTCGAATATTGGCGTACGAATCTCCTGATACCCGTATAAGGAAAAGACTTTTCGTGCTTTTTCCTCAATATACTGGAACCGGGCAACATCATCGCCGTAAATGTCCCGGGTTCCTTTAACAATTTTTAGTTTCATGGACGCAAGGTTTCGATCCAACACAGTCGTTCTGGCTGGGGTCTTTTTTTCACGAGCACCGCATACTGGATGCGTTGATTAGATGGTGAAGGGTACCATCATTTTGCCTTTCATTCAATGACTTGGAACAGTCTACGGAAAATGCAAAAACAGTGAAATCCTGTTCATTTCAGGCTTTCATCGTTGATTGCACACCAGTGAACGATATTCCACAACAAACCCGGCATCAACAGCCGGTTGAGGTCTAATCGGCATCTGTATTGCCTTTCTGCCAGAACTGATTGCCTCTGCAATCAACCTCCATAGCGGGAGGTGAGATATCCAGTTTGATGATAACCGAAAACAGCTTATCGATCTGATTACTGCGCTTAATCAAAGGCAGACATAAAAAATCCGGGTAATATTTGAGATCGGTAAAAAAAGAGTCCCTGGACCCACTTCCAGTATCCATTTTTTACTGCAGCCCATGGAAAAACGCCACATTTAATAATCAAGCAATGACCACCAGGTCAGCCATACAAGGAAAAAGATGCACAAGCTATTGATGGACAGTCCCGGCCGGAAAGCACTCCTTTTGGGAAATGACGCAATCGCCCGTGGAGCAATTGAAGCAGGCGTCGCCGTCACATCAACCTATCCCGGAACGCCCTCTTCCGAAGTATCTCTTAATTTTTTTCACATATCGAAAGAGAGCGATCTCTACTTCGAATACAGCGTCAATGAAAAAGTCGCACTGGAAGTCGCTGCCGCTTCTGCAAACAGCGGCCTTCGAAGCATGTGTGTCATGAAACATGTGGGGTTGAATGTTGCATCAGATGTACTGATGACACTCGCATATATTGGTGTTAAAGCGGGACTGGTGATATTGACAGCGGACGATCCGCTGATGTTTTCGAGTCAGAACGAGCAGGATAACCGTTACTATGGGAAGCTTTCGGGATTGACAGTGCTGGAACCCTCATCCGTGGAAGAAGCAAAGGAGATGGTCAAAACGGCATTTGAAATCTCCGAAACATTGCAGGAACCCGTCCTATTCAGGACAACGACCCGGATCAACCACTCGACAGCTGTCGTCACATACGGGGAGCTTCAGCCCCGCAAAACAAAGGGGTACTTTGTCAAAGACCCGGCAAACATGGTCGCAGTGCCGGCTGTCTCACGGAAACTCCATGTCAAACTCCTTGAAAACATAAAAAAAGCGGAATCTCTGGCAAACGAATCCCCTTACAATTTTATCACTGGAAATGGCAATCTGGGTATTATCTGTAACGGTGTCAGTTTTGGGTATGTGACCGACGCCCTGGATGAAATGGGGGCAGGCGATCAAATCAAGGTTCTGCGGATAGGTTTTTCAAATCCGATGCCGGATCAGATGATCAAGACCTTTTTAAAAACCTGTGACAGGGTATTGGTCATCGAAGAGGGTGAGCCAGTCATGGAAGAGGCAGTAAAGGCTTTCGCCCAGGAGGAAAAACTGATTCTACCCATCAATGGAAAAGGCGAAAATCTGTTCTCACAACTTTACGAATACGACCCGGCACTGGTCAAGCGCTGTATTGCATCCTATTTTGATCTGCCCTATACCCCCAAACTTCCGACGGATCTGACCGATGTCCCTGAAATTCCTGTCAGACCGCCAACCCTGTGTGCCGGATGTTCACACCGCTCGACCTATTATGCAGTAAAAAAAGCGGCCGAGGGGATGGATACCATCTATCCTTCCGATATCGGGTGTTACACCCTGGGTTACCTGCCGCCGCTGTCTATGACCGATTTTGTTATCTGCATGGGGGCCTCAACCGGGACATCATGCGGCTTCTCTGTAGCTACCGATCAGAAAGTGATCTCTTTTATCGGTGATTCCACTTTTTTTCATACCGGTATCTCAGGTTTGATCAATGCAGTCTTTAATAATCATAACTTCACGCTGGTCATTCTGGATAACCGCACCACGGCTATGACCGGTCACCAGCCGAATCCGGGGGTGGATATGAGTGAGCTGAGTTTTGATGGATATGGTCAAATCCAGATTGAGGATCTGGTTAAATCCCTGGGCGTCCAACATGTCTCGGTTATCAATCCTTACAATATCCGCAAAAGCATCGAGACAGTTAAAACAGCCCTTGAATTCAAAGGGGTGTCTGTCATCATTGCCAAGAAAAAGTGTACTTTGTACGCAGCCAGTCTGAAACAGCTGAAGGACAGGGCGTTTTATGTCAGCGACAAATGTGTAAACCATAGAACCTGTATCAATGAGATCGCCTGCCCCGCTTTTTATATTGATAATGACCGGGTGCAGATTAATCCGGACATGTGTGTCGGATGTGCGACCTGTTCACAGATCTGCCCGGAAAAGGCGATCCTGCCACTCAAGAAACAATAGCCCATAACCAGGAGCATAATGAAACCAACTCGATTAATTATTGTAGCAGTGGGTGGACAGGGGAATCTGCTGACTTCTAAAGTACTGGGTGAAGCATCTCTGCTGTCGCACATGCCGGTTCGTATGAGTGAGATACACGGCATGGCTCAGCGAGGGGGTGTCGTGGAATCAGCCCTGGTGTTCGGCGACGCTCGCAGCACGATCATTTCAGATGGCGAGGCTGATCTCCTGGTCGGATTTGAACCCTCAGAAACACTGCGCGCCTTGAATAAATGCAACACCAAAACCGTTGTCGTCACCAATCTCACCCCACTGCCGCCCTTTACAGTCGCCATTGGAAACGGGGTTTACCCTGAACTGCAGGAGATCCAGAGATTGATCCGTGAAAAGACGGCCCGGCTGATTGCTCTGGATGCATCCGCTCTGGCCAAACAGGCCGGAAATATCATGGCCGTGAATATGGTTCTGTTGGGTTCACTGATACAGACGTCTGTACTACCAATCGCAGTTGACCATGTAAAAGAAGCCATCCGCACAATCACAAAAAAAGCTTTTGTCGACATTAACCTGAAAGCCTTTGATCTAGGTTACGCAGAAGCGGAAAAAACAAACACATAACGCACTGCCGGGGACAAAATCGGTCGCCGGCATCCCCGTTGGACATACTGGTCTTTGAAACGGTCCCCTTCCGGAACCTGCAGCCTAACGATCAAACCTGAATCATACGTCTGCGCGTTTGCCAGCTGATCGATTGATCTGACTTTCCTTGAATTTTAATATTGCTGTTGAAAAACATGGGACTTTGGAGTAATTTTCCTTACAATTGCTGGAAAGAACATGTCTCGGGTCTGGTGGTTTAACAAAAAACATCCGCATATTGCGGCCGGTTCAGCTTTCTAAACGGTTTTGTGCAGGAAATCGAATATGAGAAACAAAACGAAAATTATCGCAACCATTGGTCCTGCTTCGAATAGCAGAACGACCCTCAAACAAATGATATCCGCGGGGATGAACGTCGCCCGCCTGAATTTCTCACACGGAACCTATGCACAGCATTTAGAGGTCATTCAAACCATCCGCAGGCTCTCAGAAGAGATGAACAAACCGATCAGTATTCTTCTGGATTTACAGGGGCCCAAAATCAGAACAGGGACTTTGAAAAATCAAAAGCCGGTGATGTTGAAAAGCAAATCAGTCTTCAAAATTACTTCAAAAGAGGTCCCCGGAACCGACCAGATCGTTTCGACAACCTACACCAATCTCCCGAAGGACGTGAAGCCGGGAGATACCTTGCTGATAGATGATGGCTTGATTGAGTTGAAAGTCATCTCGAAAACCAGGGACACCGTGACCTGTAAGGTCATTGTCGGCGGGGAATTAAAAGAACACAAGGGAATCAACCTTCCCGGCGTGCATATCTCTGCACCTTCTCTCACAGAAAAAGATATCAAGGATTTGGATTATGGAATAAAAATCGAGGTTGACTATTTTGCACTCTCTTTTGTCCGGTCAGCGGCGGATCTGTTTCAAATCAAGCGCATTATCAAAAAGCAGAAATCCACCATTCCAGTGATTGCAAAAATCGAAAAACCCGAGGCAGTCAACAATATTGATGAAATCATTGAGGCCGCAGATGGAATCATGGTGGCAAGAGGAGACCTGGGTGTCGAACTTAGACCTGAATTGGTACCCAATATTCAGAAAATGATTATCACCAAATCGATGAAAGCCAATAAACTGGTTATCACTGCGACACAAATGCTGGAGACGATGTGTACCCATTCCATACCGACCCGTGCGGAAGCGTCCGATGTGGCCAATGCTATATTTGACGGTACCGATGCCGTTATGCTGTCAGGTGAAACGGCTTCCGGCAAATACCCTGTCAAAACGGTCCAGATGATGACACGCATTGCCACCCAGGCGGAAAACTCTCCCTTCATGAGATACAATATCCAGTATGAAAAAGATGAAAGGAATCTTGTAGTTCATGCTGTTTCCCAGTCAGCAGTCAACATCCATCGTGAAGTCAGTGCCAAGGCGATTTTTGCGTTTTCGGTGTCCGGTAAAACATCCAAGCTCATTTCCAAACAGCGACCTTCCAGCCCGATTTATGCGTTTTCCCCGTCACAGTCCATTTATAACCGCATGTCGCTCGTCTGGGGCGTTCAGCCCATCCTGATCAAGCCGATCACTGATGCGGTAAAGTTGATACTGGAAGGGGAAAGAGCCGCTATTGCCAACAGATATGTAAAAAAGAATGACCTGGTGATCATCGTCACGGGTCTGGCACTGACAAAAGGATCAACCAACCTGATCAAACTGCACACCATCGGCCGCATCGACTGATCATCCCGGATCTTCCACCCGTTTTAAAATGAAAGACGGCAGATTAGCATCTTTATCAATAGGGGATACCCGGATTGAATGACGATGGTTTTGTGATGGCTGGACCTTGCGGTGCAATGGCCTGTAAATACAGAGGTTAATGGCACTCTGCAGTCGGCCAGCGCCCCAAATTCCTGACATGAGAGGGTGTATTTACAGCCCCCTGAAGGCTTCCGGTTTTAAAGGGACCTTTCCTGCCATAGCTGAACTGATCAGCTGCAACGTTGCTTCTTTGTCCCTTGGCAGTCTGGCTTTTATGGGCAGGTAGTTGGATGCATGATTCGCGAAAAACAGACCCCGTGTCAGATGGGTGTGGGCGATCATCAGACCGAGTTCCTGAAGCATCTGTTCGGGTTCAATCAGGATAAAATCACCAGCAATCCAATCATCATAAAGAGGTGTATTGGGGACGAGCATCAGGCTCAGGGCACCGACATATTCCGGATTGATGGCTGATAAAACCCTGCCGGTCTCCAAAGCGTGAATGTTGGAGCGGTCCGGACCTGCCAGACCAAGCAGTACAGTAATGGAAAGTTTGATGCCCGCTTCTTTGACCTTTCTGCCCTGCTCGATCATCTCCTCCGCATTCCCTTTCTTGTGCACCCTGGCCAGCGTCTCATCATCACCGGATTCCAGACCCATATAGACGATACCCAATCCGAGTTCCTTCAGGGCTTTCAGCTCTTCCAGACTTTTTCTTTTCAGGCTTTTTGCATTTGCATAGAGGCCTACGCGACTGACCCAGGGCAGTTTTTCCTGAATCGCTCTGAAAATTCCGGGTAACCGTTTTTGTGAAATAATCATGGCATCACCATCGCAGAGAAACAGTCGACGCTGTTGTCTGCAGTATCTGGACGCAAAATCGATATCCGCCAGGATGGTTTCATCGGATTTGATCTTAAAGCGCTCTCCCTTGTATGCAGCGCAAAATGTACATTTGTTGTGGGAGCAACCAACCGTTACCTGCAACAGAATACTGTTCGCTTCGCTGGGGGGTCTAATGATATTTCCTTCATAATGCATTTTGTGAATCTCTCCTGAAAAATGGGTACCTATTCTAATACCCACAGAAAAACAATCAATCCAGCCGGATGTGGCTGTCCTGGGATGGCAACCGGAACAGGGCAAGACGGCTTACCCTTCTTCATCGGGGGGGTTGGTTCTGGCCTGTGTCTGATATGTGCTATGAATTTTATCCAACAGCAACCCCAGCTGAGGAAATCCTCCATCACAGCGGAATAGTGACAGGCATGTCGCCGCTTACCTGTATGATAGCCAAATCCAGAAAATGATTCAATCGGAGCAGTTCGTCAGAAACCACGGTCCGTTTGAGACAGCTTGCTGCGAGTAGACAATCGTCAATAGACAGGCGCCTGTTTGAGATCGCCATATAAAAACTGCAGGATTGTTAACGCAGCGATGGCGGCTGTTTCAGAGCGCAAAATCCTGGGGCCCAGATGCACACTTTGAACGCCGTGTCCCTGCAGATCCCCCGCTCCCCAGCCCCCTTCAGGACCGACAATCAGACGAATATCACTGCCTTCCAGGACAATACGGTCCAAGGGGATATTGTCTCCCGATGTCTCCAGGCAAAGCGTCGGAATTGTTTCTATTGACGATTCTCCGGAAACTTGATGAAATTTAGATAGCTCGGAAATAAAAAATATGTCCGGGGGAGTGGTTCTTCCAGACTGTTTGCAGGCTTCAACCGCTACCCGAAGCCAACGCTGCCTTTTTTTTTCCAGGTCAACCTTTTGGGGCAAGCGTTGTGAATACTGACTCTGGAAGAAACAGATCCTGAACACCCCAAGTTCGGTGCACTTTTGAATAATCAGATCCAGCGCTTTTTCTTTTACCAGAGCCTGATACAAATGGATCCGCAGAGGAGACTCCGGCGGGGTTTCCAGCTGTTTCAAGGGAAGCACGGTCAGGCTTCTGTTCGTCAGCTTTTCTACACGCGCCTCAAATCGCATCACATTCAAATCCTGAACATGGATGACCTCGCCGATTTGTATTCTGCGGGATTGTAAAATGTGCCCGGCCTCTTCACCACTGATTTCGAAACATCGACCGATCTGGATCACATTTGAACACAGGAAATAGGACACAGTTACTCTTTTTTTTGTTATTTATACAGGACAGACTGAATTGTTCGGTTATAATCGAACGCGAGAGCATTCATGCAATCCGATTACAACGTGACTTCAGTGTAAAAAACAGACAGACGGTCTCATATTTTTTTTTCTCCATCAAGGGAATTCCACCAATCCCCTTGCATGCTGAGGATTCAGGCAACATGCAGGAGTTCGGCAGAACTTCTTTTTGTAAAATCATCACAATAGATCCAACACCAAAACCTTTACCGGAGTAACAAATGGTTGACAAGCTTTCTCAACTCAGGCAGATGACTGTCGTCGTGGCCGATACCGGGGACATTAACACGATCAAACAGTATTCCCCGGAAGATGCCACAACCAATCCATCGTTGCTGCTCAAGGCCGCACAAATGCCTGAATATCAAAATCTGGTCAAGGATGCCATTCAATGGGGCAAAAGCCAGAACAGGGATTCTGCTTGTCAGAAGGAAAACATCCTGGATAAACTGGCGGTCAATTTTGGAAAAGAGATCCTGGAAATCATTCCCGGACGCGTGTCAACTGAAGTCGATGCTCGTCTTTCATTTGATATGGACAAAACCATTGCAAGAGTCAGACGCTTGATTTCCCTGTATGAAGCGGAGGGGATTGCAAAAAACAGAGTCCTGATTAAAATCGCGGCGACCTGGGAAGGTATCAGAGCGGCAGAAATTCTTGAAAAAGAAGGGATCAACTGCAACATCACCCTCCTCTTCGGTTTCTGCCAGGCCGTTGCCTGCGCTGAAGCCGGCGCTTTCCTGATCTCCCCTTTTGTCGGCCGTATTCTGGACTGGTATAAGAAAAATGAAGGCAAGGTGTATACTGCAGAAACCGATCCCGGTGTACTTTCTGTTAAACAGATCTATCAGTACTATAAAAAATTCGGATATAAGACAATTGTGATGGGTGCCAGTTTCAGAAACACCGGTGAAATCGAAGAATTGGCCGGGTGTGACCGGTTAACCATCGGCCCCAATTTTCTGGAGGAACTGCAAAACGACCAGAGCGAATTGACCCGGAAATTGAGCATCGATATGCCCTTTCCTACAGAGATGGATAAGATCACGCTGGATGAAAAAACGTTCCGCTGGCAATTGAATGAGGATGCCATGGCGACTGAAAAACTGGCGGAAGGGATCCGTAATTTCAGCAAAGATCTGCTCCTGCTTGAAAAGCACGTTTCACAATACTGATCCAGGCAATGTCAGCGTACCTGTCGGCTATCCTGCCATAAAACAACGAGCCCTTAAAAATCACCCTTGAACCAACTCTGTCAGACTCGTCTTCACACCCTGCCCAACGGTATGCAAATCTGCGCTATCGCTTTTCCAGGTGTGAAGACGGTCAACCTCCGCAGCGTCGTTTTCGTCGGCTCTGCCTACGAAAACGATCGAAACAGCGGTATCTCTCACTTCCTGGAACATATGATGTTCCGGGGCAACAGACAACTGGGAAACAGCAGCCAGCTGAATATCAAAATGGAGGAGATGGGAGGCGATCTGAATGCCGTGACATCATTCGACTTTACCGAATACTGGCTGGACTTCCATCTTGATTACTACGAATTGGGGTTGGAACGCTTTTGTCACCTGCTCCAGGGACCACTGTTCGAAAATTTTGACATCGAACGTTCCATCATCCTTGAAGAGTTAAAGGCGGACTACAATGAGAACGATCAACTGATAGATGTGGACTCTATCAGCGCAGCGAAAATCTGGTCGGGACATGGCATCGGTCTGCCCGTATCGGGTACCCGGGAATCCATATCCAACCTGACACGGGATGATCTGATAAACTGGTATCAGGAATATTACCACCCCGGCAACATGCTGATTGGCGTGATCGGGGATATTGACCCGGACCTGACGATCCAACTGCTGTCAAGGTTTTTTCCAAATAAAACCGTCGCGAAACGCAGGCAGTATACCCCGGTCATTCAGACAGATTTGAAAGAGCAGCTCTTATTGACTGAAAACAAGGACAACCAGTTCAATCTGCAGTGGTCTTTCCCCCGGTACCCGCTTACCAGTGATCTGCGGGTTCACTATCAATTGATTCGACGGATTCTTGATGATGGGTCCAGTAGCCGGCTGCAACGGTTGATTCGCGAAGAGAAGGGATTGGTATACGAAATTTCAGCTGAAATGCTTTACTTTGACAGTGGGGCTACGTTGTCAATCCATTCCCAGATTGGGCAAGACCGGCTGCCGGAACTGATGGCCGTTCTGACCGACCTGGTTGGAAACCTGATTGAAAAGGGGGTTACGCTGGAGGAACTGAATCTGGCGAAACGACGGTATCAAATTGCACTGGACTGCAATCAGGATTCTGCCCAGGGGGTGCTCTTTGAAGCCATGGCGCCGCTTATCTATCCGGAGGTGTTTTCATACAGTAAAGTACTGGAAAAATTAAAAACCATCTCGCTTGACGCCATCAACACAACCCTGTGCGCACTTCTTCAGCAGGACCAAACCTGTTTCGCACTGGTCGGCCCGTCACCGGAAAAGCACAGTCAATTGCTGAAACAGTTGCTCAGCCCATGGATCAAGAGATAACCAGAGAGGAAGATACCATCAGGAGGTCAGCAGTGGCAGAAACATCTCGAAAAACGCTGGAAAAGTCTTGCTGACACAATTTGGATCACAAATACCGACACCCGGTATCTTTAAACCTGCCAGGGAGAGGGACATAGCCATTCGATGATCATTCCAGGTCGCCAGATCAGCGCCCTGATATGACATGCCCCCGGTAATGCTGATCCCTGTCTCTGTTTCAGTGACAACAGCGCCCAGCTTGCGTAACTCAACCGTCAGGGCATGAATCCGGTCACACTCCTTGATGCGCATATTTCCCACATTCAGGATCTTTGTCGTACCTTCCGCAAAGAGTGAAATCACGGCCAGTGTCGGGGCCACATCGCTCATGGTGTTCATATCCACTTCCACCGCTTTCAGAGGTCTTCCGGTAACCAGAACACCGTCTTCCTCCCAGCAGACATCACATCCCATCTGTTGCAGAATTGCCAGAAGTCCCAGGTCCCCCTGGGAGCTGTTTTTTCTTAGACCCGTCACCTTTATGCTGCCCTGCGTGATGGCCGCAAGCCCGAAAAAATAGGACGCCGATGATGCGTCTCCCTCAATCCAGTAGTTCTGCGCTGAATAACGTTGCCCGGGGTCAATCGTCAGGCAATGCTCATTCAGCCACTCACATTGAACCCCAAAAGAGCGCATCATATCAATCGTCAGTTCCACATAACTTCTTGAGACCAGGCTTCCTGTAATCTGAATGGTCGTTTGTCTGCTGGCATAAGGTGCCGCAAGAAGGAGGGCACTGATATATTGCGAGCTTTTTTCACCAGCAATACGCACTGCCCCCCCGGTCAAACCGTCTGCAATGACTGTAACCGGTGGACAACCGGTTCCCAGAGAATCTTCAACCCTGGCGCCCAGGGTATTCAACGCACCAATCAGATCGAGAATTGGACGCTGGCGCATTCTTTCGTTGCCATCCAGAACATAGGTCCCTTTTCCCAATGTCAAGGCCGCCGTCAGAAAGCGTGCCGCGGTACCCGCATTTTCAACATATATCGGAGTTGAACAGGCTTCAAGTCTGCCATCACACCCGGTTACCTCAAGTATATTTCCCTCCTGCCGAAATGCGGAACCCAGTTTTTCCCATGCCGACATCATAAAATGGGTATCATCTGAATACAGCATACCATCCAGATAACTCGTCCCCTTGGCAAGAGAAGCGATCAGTATTGCCCTGTTGGTTATACTTTTGGATCCGGGAATGCGAATGGTGCCGTTGACCGGTGTGGAACAAGGGATCTGGATGCAGTCGGATCTTTCCATGATGGTGTGTTGTGTCTTTAGGGGGCTTGGCCAGATTCTGGGATGATGCGATGGAAAAACAGGATATCTCAGGAAGGATCGGGTTGTCCATTGACTTCACAATTCCCGAGTCTACCGACTCGTTTGTGTTTTTTCAGGCCCTGAGCGCCAGCTTCAGGGCTTTTTCTTAATCAGCGTATCTACATGTCCGAAATTGACTTCATCTCCAATAGCCAGTTGTCTCTCGGTAAAAGGGAGGTGAGAATGCCCCAGAACCAGCTTGCCGGTTCTGTCTGCTGCAAAATCTTCAGCATCACCATGAATCGCCGGACCGCCAACATCAATTTTTTTAAGATCCAGTACAATTTCAAAATCAGATTTTATGGTTTCGTAGTATTTTCTGGAAATCCCAATTTCACCCTTCTTGTCCACAATCATGGTTTTAAGCCAGCTCAACGCGGCAATATCACTGTAATGCCCGTAACTGTAGTACCGCTCTTTCCCCTTGACCCGAAATATAAAAATGGTCGTATCCACTGGATGTGCCGTCGGTAAGGGTTTGACCTCCATGCCATACCGCTGGTTCCACACGTCTCTCTTCAAATCGGAAAAGTTGAAATACCGACCAACCTCCTCTTCTGAGACTGAGAGCAGCGAACTAAACTTCTTTTGGAGTGTTGCACGAATCACGGGCGTCGCATGGATGGTGAGCCGATTGTTTTCCCGGATCAGGTTAAACAGGCCGGCAAAATGATCATCATGGACATGAGTGATAAAAATCCCCGACAGTTGATCCGGTGTCAGCCCGACAGCTTTCAGTATTTTTTTGATATAGGGTCCCGCATCAATCAGGAAAAAACGACCATCGAAGCGAATAATACTACTGAGACTGGGTTTATGTGGATTCCAGCCGTCACCTTCTCCTGTGTGGGTAACAGAGAAATAGTCATCGGGAATGGTCCGCTGGGGCAGAACAAATGTGGGTTGATAGTGGCGGTATTTTCTCAGGTTCAGGTTGACCTGTACTGATTTATTCTTATAGGTAAAATCGAATACGTTGTGTTTTATTCGTCTGACAAAAACCCCATTGCGTAGCTCTACCTTTTTTCGATTCAAATAGACGGGATCAATCAAATCCCTCGTGTGCGTAAAATTGTTCTGGGCAAATCGCAACTTCATTGCGATGTTTTCTTTAGCAAACGAAACTGATTCTCCGCAGTCCAGAAACTCCTTTTCACGGGTCAATCCATAGTTACCGTAAAAGATGTATTCCATCTGGGCATCCACCTGATCTTTTTTACCGATCATCAGGGGATTGGGTTTTTTAAAACTGGGATGGGTTGGGATGATCATTCCCTGGGTGTAAAACATGTGATAGGCCACAAATTCAGAGACATTGGAGAGACTCCCATTCTGGATCAGATCATCGGATAACAGCATTGCATTGGGCCCTGACTCATATTCAATACCATCTTCTTTGACAATCTTCAGCAGTCCCTTGGTTGCACAATGTTTGATGCTATCAGCCGGGCAACCACACAGTATCCTCAAATCAACTTCGGGAATCTCTATCCAGTAGACACCATCCAAAACCTTTCTTTTAATTATTGATACCATTTCAGATTCTATCTGCTTTTATATGTCAGTTGTCATGAACCCAAACGATAAAAACAGGAACCCCATTGATCTCTGTTTCTGTCGTATTCCTATCTGCTTCAGTGTGCTGTTGATTGAAACAGAAACCCAAAAAAAGGCTGGCTTTCCCGTTATCCTGAACAGCTTTCATCCAGCTACAGATCTTCCTTCAAATAGGCATCGACTTTGTCGTTTATGGCAAAAGTGGTTTGTTTATAGAGTTTTACATCTTTATTTCGAGCCCAGGTAAAAAACATGTCAATGACATACTGATACATGGGATCACTGTTCTTGTCCTCGGAAAGGTTGGAAGTTGCCTGCGCGAAGTTGACCAGATTATGAAATGCTTCATGCTGTAATCCAATTAATCCGGAAATCTGAGCCAGCATCAGCCTTTCTGGCTCAAGAATGATCCCATCTGCGATGGCCATGGCAATGAGATCTAAAATGAAGCTGTACTGAAGTTGTTTTTCTTTGAGTTCAGCAAAGATCTCTTCAATTTGCTGATCTGAAAATGTCTGTTCTGAAAAAATAATCTTCTGGTGCTCTTCTGACATTTGAAATCGTTTCGACATTTTCTTCAACAGCCCAATTTCTTCTTTGTCCAGCTTGCCATCAATCCTGGCCATATATCCAACGAGGGAAAGATACTTCAGGCGTGTTTTGATACTGGTGCGGCAAATGTCAGGTAATCTCATACTTGCTTCATATAAAAAAGTTGTCGGAAAAAAAAATGGAGTTAAAACAATAAAATAGGATATTTCCGCCTTTTTCACAGGTGGGGCTGTTTTTTCTCCTACACCAAATACTGGAAAAATGTTATCAAAATCTTAACAGATGATCAAAAGATAAGTGCTTCGGATTTTGCCTGGCTTTTCATAAATCTTTTAATATCAGCATTTTAGTTTTATCCGTGGACTGACTGAAAAAGCCTGCCCCATAGGCACGATGCTGACGACTAAAGGATTCCTTTCTTTTCCGATCCTGGATGTAAAATTTCTGAAGCTGACTAATGATATAACAGAGTCAAGACTCTCATTCGCTATCATTTTGTTTTCTACATAATTTATTCATTAAAATCAACCTTTTTAGGTTCTATTTATCAATATCAAAGTTTACAGCCCTGTTATTCATCATTACTATCAAAGGACTTGAATGACATATGACCGTCGCCAACTGCCCGCAATTAGTCCATAAATAATTGAAATTTTGGATAAAACAATGGGATTAACACTAAAGGAACTAGCCGATAAAATGGGGCTGCCCTATTCAGGAAAGTCAGAAATCCGACTGAATCATGTCTGTGCAATCGAAAACCTGGACCCCGGGGGCGTTGCTTTTGTCAATAACCCCCAGGAACTGGGAGATCTTCCAACCCCCGCAGGCGTCTTCGATTCGCGCCAGAAAAATATCGAAAAAGTCTCCACCCTCATCGATGGGGCTATTATC
>JAHJRI010000152.1 GCA_018830885.1 bacterium
ACCTGTATACGCCCCGAAGGTATTGTGTTTCAAGAAACGCATGAATCCTCCTGGAGCTCCTGGAAGCCATCCCTGGCTTCCAAGGTTCTTGAAACACAATACCTTCGGGGCTGCGTGGAAATCGAACTGAATAGATTCTTTATTTTTTAAGTAAAAAGCGAATCAACCGCAGAATCACCATCACCATTACCATTCCCAGTAGCCATTCCCGGAAGTTCGGCCAGTGCCCTGCAGGGCCCAGTCCCATGTTCCCGGTCAGAACAGGTGACAACCAGTGCTAAGGCAGGTCACTCCGGTTATCGGGATAGATGGACACCCGGGGATGGGAGCGGTTGACGGGGTATTAAAAAAAAACACCGAAAGCCTGGATCCGTCAAGGATTTTATATGCGTGATCCCGTATGATGATACCATTATTTCAAAGGAGATGTAGTTGCCGTTTGCCAGAAACGTTCAGTTATTCAAATCTAAAAATTTCGTAACGATTCACCCGTATACGCCCCAAAGGAATTGTGTTTCAAGAATCGCATGAATCCTCCTGGAGCTCCTGGAAGCCATCCCTGGCTTCCAGGGTTCTTGAAACACAAACCCTTCGGGGCTGAGCGGAAATCAAAAAAGATACAAAATTTCATTGCACCCTTCAATCCTGCATTTATACCCCATGGAACAGACCCGATACCGGCTTCAGATAACTCTGATGATCAATATTATCGTGATCACCATCAGTCGATTGCTCCTGAATACTTCCAGAAGATTTATCTATACCTTTGCAAGTACATTCAGCCGTGCACTGGGTGTTCCCCTGACATCCATCACCGGTTTAATTGCCATCAATCAGGGAACGTCGCTTCTGGGAGTTGTTTTTGGTCCGTTGGGGGATCAGGTAGGGTATAAGTTGATGATTTTGCTGGGTATGACCTGCCTTACAGTCGGTATGCTGGCTGCAGGCATCCTGCCTTTTTACGGGGTGCTTGTTGCCGCCATGTTTTTAGCCGGGTTGGGGAAAACGATTGTGGATCAGGCGATTCAGGCATACGCAGGACAAAGGGTGCCCTATCATCGCCGAGGCCTGGTTATCGGAATGATGGAATTGGCCTGGGCCGGGAGTACACTGATTGGTATACCACTAATGGGGTTACTGATCGGAAAACTTGGCTGGCAGGCTCCCTTTCTGGCAATTGGGCTGCTCTCTTTATTCTTTGTAGTCATCATCGTCATTCTGTTTCCCAAAGATCAAAAGCAGATCAAAAAAGGCCGTCAGCTGGCTGAGACGCTGGAATTCTGGAAACAGATACTGGTCAATCGAGCTGCGGTCGGGGTGTTGCTATTTGCGTTTTTTGTTGCGATTGCCAATGATGCCATTTTTGTTGTGTATGGCGCCTGGCTGGAAGATTCCTTTCATCTCAGTGTGATTGCTCTCGGTATCAGTACAATTGTGATTGGTATTGCCGAGGTTTTTGGTGAAGCGCTAACCGCATTTTTAGCGGATAAAATCGGACTGAAAAAGTCGACCTTTTTGGGGTTGGGCGCTCTGCCCGTGAGTTTTATACTGCTGCCACTGGCAGATAAGAACCTCACCGTTGCCCTGGCGGGCCTGTTTTTTATTTTTGTCAGTTTCGAATTCACATTTGTAACCGCCATGAGTCTCAGTACGGAACTGACTCCTGGGTCTCGCGCAACATTGATGTCGGCTTTTTATGCCATCGCAGGTGTTGGTCATATGACTGGAGCGATACTGGGTGGTATTGCCTGGAGTATGGGCAAGCTGACCGGAACGAGCATCCTGGCAACGGGGTCCACCGCCCTGGCAGTACTGGCTCTCATTTGGGGAATATGGGATTGGAAACGACAACTTGACTGATATACGGTGCTGCCTGATTCGCCTGGTCGGTTCAATCCCCCTGTGCCGATCAGGCGTTTTGCAGGAGAATCATTTCCGTCAGCAATGACTCGTAGGGTGCAAATGCTTGAATGGACAGCAGCAGAAGCGGGTTTGATTGATAATATGGGTATCCGTCATTTTTCTACACCGTGTTCTTTGTATCTATTCGGTTTAATTTCCGCTCAGCCCCGAAGGGTTTGTGTTTCAAGAACCTTGGAAGCCATGGATGGCTTCCAGGAGCTCCAGGAGGATTCATGCGTTTCTTGAAACACAAACCCTTTGGGGCGTATACAGGTGAATCGTTACTGTTCTTTTTTAGCAGGGTCGCAACCCTGTTCTGGCGGGTTGCTCCGATTACCAGGCGGCATATACTTTAAACTGAGGCCCATGGCGCATCATGCCAAATGCGGTATCATAGCCGAGTTCCGAGGTATCGCCTGGTTTTTTATAACCACCCAGGATATTGACTGCATAAAGTTTGAGATTATATCCAAGGGCAAAAACGGCTTGACCTTTAAAATAAGACGGTACCCAGGAAATTCCAACAGTTGTATCGGTATGTCCATAAAAAACAGAGGCCTTGCTGTCAAGAAATGTCCGATTTGGATTTAATTCCTCTGCCCACATTACCGCCTGGGCCGATATGGTGCCTTCACCGGCGCCAACTTCAGTCTGGCTGCTAATAAAATAATCCAGTCCGATTGGAAGATTCCCTGCTGTCATTCCCCCCAGTAAGTTGTCCAGTCCAAATTTAAAATAATAGGCTTTTACTCCGTATTCCGGGTCATAAACGGGCTTTCCGTAATATAGACTATCACCATGTCCCTCCTGTTTGATCATGGTGTCAATCTGGATAGGGATATTCATGGCCGTGTACCCTATCCCAAAATAAGAACTCTGGACCGAATCCATAAATAAATAATTGATCTCATAAGCGATAACAGAGTGATTAAAGGAAAACGTCGGCGCCATTCCGGTTGCCCTGTCATCAGTCCAATCTGCGGACCCGCTGATTTTTCCCTGGGAATATCTGAAAAACATATTTTTAGTGGCCACATAGCCGGCATAGCGGTCTACTTCACCGACCAGTTTATCATTAAAGACTGCGTTAAATCCCAGCGTCGTCTTCAATTTTTCAATGCGCACATTGGCCTCATATGATGTAAAACTTGTCCCATCGAAGTCATAATCGATTTTTGCCTCTGTCCCATATTCACTATTAATTGTCCACCCTGCAGGGGGGAGATAATCAACACCTACAACAGATCTGACCTTTTCGTTATCTTCCTGGCCAAGAGCAGGATAAAGGGGAAACATGATCAGACCCAGAAGATTTAAAACCAAAAACAGTTTCGTGAGATGGTTCATATATTCCTAATTGGGATTTGAAGAATTGCCTGTCGCTGATTGAACCAGACCGTGTTTTTTCACCGCTTACGCAATGTCGTTAAGTGAATGGTTCTGCACCAGCAGTTTCGATTTTGAAGAAACGCATTCATCCTTCCTGGAACTCCGGGAAGCCATCCCTGGTTTCCAGGGTTCTTGAAAACTGGAACCGTTGGCGCTCAGCAGCAAAAGGTTGGTTGAGTGAACGGCATTGACTGCGTACTTCCTCCAATCAAGCAATTCCCTGCTGATTTATAAAAATTGTCAAGAGAATATTCATAGGTCGGGGCTTCTCGAATTATCTCAATCCCTCAGACCAAATACCAGCCCGGAAAAAAGCATTGTTGTATCTATTCCGGTTCCGCTATAGACGCTGAGACCTGCATGTCATTGAACTCATTCTCGACGGCCATCCATAGCCGTTTTCCGAGGGCGGTCGTTGACATTGCCATCCCGGCGATGCTTAACCACTCCCAATCCATTCAATTACATACAGGTCTCAGGGTCCGCTTAGAAAAAGTGGTGAATAGTAACCCATTTTTTACTCCCAAAAACATGACTTTGCGTGTTTCTTTCCTTTACTGTTGATATGAAACGCTTTATTTTGTTGTTTGAACAATGGAAAGGCAGAAAGCGTCCAGAAGAAAAATTTGGGTATCTATTCAGTTGGATTCACACGCAGCCCGGTAGGTATTGTGTTCCAGGAGCTCCAGGAGGATTCATGCGTTTCTTGAAACACAATGCCTTTGGGGCGTATACAGGTGAATCGTTACAAATTTGGTAGAACTTCGTATGGGGATGATTGATCCTGAGAATCGAGAGGATGAAACGAAAGCACTAACCTAAAAACTTGCCGTCACTGACATAGCGGGAATGCATAAAGAAGATTTGGAAACCAAATCCTCTCTTTTATCCCGCATGTCAGCAACCCATGTCCATCATTCCGTTTATTGATACTCCCAAATTCATCAAAAAGACCCTGAAATACTGGACTCCTGGGAATTGCGCCTTATTCGGCAACCTTAAGCTCGGCGGCCAGCGCTGCATCGATTTCGCCGGCGTCATGCCGCTCGGCAAGATTCTTTTCGCCCCATGTGCGATTGACAATGCGGCCGCGCTGGACCGGCTCCCGCTCGGCAATTTCGTCCGCCCACCGATTGACATTCTTATAAGTGTGACACTCGATGTATTCCGCCGAACTGTACAGCTGCCCCTTGGCCAAGGCGCCATACCATGGCCAGATGGCAACATCGGCAATCGTATAGGTGTCACCGCACATAAACTTCTTGTCGGCAAGATTACGATCCAGCACATCAAGCTGTCGCTTCACTTCCATCGTGTAACGATCGATGGCGTATTCAATGGCAACAGGTGCATAGGCATAGAAGTGCCCAAAACCGCCACCAAGGTAGGCAGCACTGGCCATCTGCCAGAAAGTCCACGACAGACACTGGGCACGCGGCGCCGGTTCGGTCGGCAGGAATTCACCGAACTTTTCCGCGAGGTGAACCAGTATGGCGCCGGATTCAAAAATCCGGATTGGCTCTTCACCCGAACAGTCAATCAGGGCCGGGATCTTGGAGTTTGGATTGATATCCACAAAGCCTGAGCCGAACTGATCCCCTTCGGTGATATTGATAAGCCAGGCGTCATATTCCGCATCTTTGTGGCCGAGCGCCAACAGCTCCTCCAGCATAACGGTAACCTTCACGCCATTGGGCGTTCCCAGCGAATAAAGCTGGAAAGGATGCTTGCCAATCGGCAGCACCTTTTCATGAGTCGGCCCTGCGATCGGCCGGTTGATCTTGGCAAAGCGACCGCCGGTTTCCTTATTCCACTTCCACACTTTTTCGGGTACATAACCTTCCGGCAGACCGGGACGCGTCTCATCGCTCATGGATTCTCTCCGTTTATTGATTTTGCCTCACTTTAGGGATCGTCTGTCCGCAAAAGTCCATATTTACAAAACAAGTGTTAATTCAATGTCGTTCACTTAAGACTGTTCCGCACCATAGGGATGTC
>JAHJRI010000153.1 GCA_018830885.1 bacterium
GATTTACCACGAGACTTTTTTCCAGCTATCTCATAGTGGGAATCGCTGATGGCTCATCGGAATCAGGCCGGGCCAGCAAACCGGAAACAACTCATCTTTGAGCTCTGATCAGCGAAATCCCACCGGATGACTGAAAAAAAAGCATGCTTTGATCCACGAACACCTGTTTTCATGTGAAAGCTGGGTACTTTTCAACACCCTTCTTTAATCAAAGCAAAAGTTGGTTTGCGGCTGCTTATCGCGGTGGACGTCCTGTTGATCGGTGTCCTGGGGATGCAGATGCTGGCTCGAATGAAGGAAGCCCCTGCAGAGGTCCCTCCTCCCAAACCGGTCATCCGAGTTGAAGCGACAAAGGTCCTGCCGGAGGATGTCCCGGTATTTATCAGTGGCTTTGGAGAGGTCAGGGCACTAAAAAGTGTCCGGGTAGCAGCAGAAGTGGCTGGCAAAATTGTCAAGGTACATCCGAAACTCCTTGCCGGACACTTCGTTGCAGAGGGTGAGATCCTCTTCGAAGTCGATAAGCGGGACTACCTGTCTGCTTACAAGGATGCCCGAGCAACCCTGTCCCAGATAGTCAACACCACCCAGCGACTGCAGAAGGAGCTGAAGATCACTGAATCCCGTCTGCAGACCATGATCCGAAATCGGGATCTGGCCAAAACGGAATTTGACCGCGTACGGCAACTCTACCTGAAAAATCAGATTGGGAATCAGTCTCAGATCGATACGGCGGAACGTTCATTCAATGCGGTTGAGGATGCACTGGCCCAGATGACCCAGGCCGTTGAAACGTATCCTTTGCAGATCAAGGAGATGCAGTACCGGCTGGAGTCTGCCAAGGCAGGCGTTTTCAGGGCCAGTACCAATCTCAGGCGTTGCGCGGTCACAGCACCATTCAGCGGTCGTCTCAAGGAGGTTTCCCTGGAGGTCGGACAATATGTGACTCCGGGTCTGGGACTACTTCTGCTGGTCGATGATACAAATCTGGAGATCAATGTCCCCATCGACAGTTTTGATGCCAGAAAATGGCTTCAGTTTAAAAACCGTCCCGGTCCCGGGAATAAGGTCTGGTTTTCATCATTGCAGCAACTGCCGGTCAGCATCCAATGGACTGAAGATACGACCGGTCACGTCTGGCAGGGGCATTTGAACCGCGTCACCCAGTATGACAAGCAGACCCGCACCCTGACGGTTGTCGTGAGAGTGACAAACATGACGACATCCAATAAAAAGGGGATTTTACCATTGGTGGAGGGCATGTTCTGCTCCGTAACCATCCCCGGTTCAAAGATGAGCCGGGTTTACCGTCTGCCGCGGTGGGCCGTCAGCTTTAACAACACCGTGTATCTCTCTGAAAAAGGTCGCTTGAAGACCCGGCCGGTCAGCGTGGCCCGAATCCAGGGGGATGACGTGTTTGTCAGTGGCGGTTTGCATCCTGGTGATAATGTGATCACGACCCGCCTGATCAACCCTCTGGAGAACTCTCTCCTGGAAATCGTCAGCCAGAAATAGCCGCCCATGAAAGCCATTATCGCCATATATGCCAGAAATACGGTATTTGCGAACATTTTGATGGTGATTGTGATCCTGTCAGGGATCGTTGCGGCCAACAATATGATCCGGGAGTTTTTTCCAGAATTTTCACTGGATATCATCACCATCACCATACCTTATCCAGGGGCAAATCCGGAAGAGGTTGAAGAGGGTATCAGTCGGAAGGTGGAAAGTGCGATCGAGGCGGTTGAGGGGGTTAAGCAGTATACCTCCCAGTCCATGGAAAATCTCAGTATTACCACCATTGAGGTTGCCGAGGGGTACAGTGTTGACAAGGTCCTGGATCGTGTGCGCAGCCAGGTGAATGGCATCGCCACTTTTCCGGTGGACGCGGAAAAGCCGGTGATCACCGATCTCAGTACCCAGGAAGCGGTGATGGTGATGGGGCTTTCCGGCGATATATCCGAACGTCAACTGAAAGAGTGGGCTGAATCCATGAAGGACGAAATTGTCGCACTCCAGGATGTCTCGCGGGTGAATATTTTTGGTGTCAGGGATTATGAAATCAGTATTGAGGTCTCCGAGACCACGCTACAGGCCTATGGATTGACCTTCAGTCAACTGGTGAACACCATTCGGCGGGAGAATTTGAACCTGGCCGGTGGCACCATCCGGACCAAAGGTGAGGAGATCCGGATACGCACTGTTGGCCGGAAATATACGGGTGAGGAGCTGAAACGCATTGTGATTCTGTCCCTTCCCAGCGGTGAGTTGATTACCCTGGATAAACTGGCGGTGATTCATGATGCGTTTACCGAAGAACCCATTCTGGCGACGATTAACGGGGAACGGGCGGTTCTGCTCAGTATTGTGAAAACGACCATTGAGGATACCCTGACCATTACCAACGCCATGAAAAAGTTTATTGCCGCTAAAAGGGCGCAATTGCCGGAAGGGGTTCGGATTACGGTTATCTATGAAACCAGCGATATGCTCCGGGCCCGGATCAATCTGCTGCTGAGAAACGGAGTGATCGGTCTGGTGCTGGTTTTTCTGATCCTGTGGATGTTTCTGGACATCCGCCTCAGTTTCTGGAGTGGTATGGGCATTCCCATCTCACTGGCTGGTGGATTTGTGATTCTCTGGGGTGTGGGAGGGACCATCAATATGATCTCTCTTTTCGGGTTTCTGATGGTGCTGGGGATTGTCGTGGATGACGCAATTGTCGTGGGTGAGTCGATCTTCTATCACCGCACCCAGGGAAAGCCACCCCTCACGGCCGTTGTGGACGGCATTACGGAAGTGGGGATGCCGGTGGTGGCGGCTGTGACGACTACTATTGTCGCTTTTCTGCCCCTGGCATATGTGGGGGGGATTATGGGCAAGTTTATTGCCATTCTGCCTGTTGTCGTGATTGCCTGTCTGACGGTGTCACTGGTCGAGTGTCTGCTACTGCTGCCCGCCCATCTCAATCATCTGCCGGACCCAAAAAGGACCATTCTGAAGCGGAATGGATTTCTCCATGGGATCAACGTTTTCCACGAATTAACCGCCAAAGGCCTGCTCTGGTTGATCAAAAAGACCTATATCCCGTTTCTCAGAAAGGCGCTTTACTGGCGCTATATCGCCCTGAGTGTGGCCATTTCCATTCTGCTGCTCTGTCTGGGGTTGATTCGGGCCGGCGTTATCAAGTTCGAAGTCTTTCCCGAAGTGGACGGGTTTGTCATCAGTTCCAATATTGAGTTTCCCAACGGCACGCCCCTGGAGATCACCCAGAAAGCCGTCAAGCAGGTGGAAGAAGCGCTGGTCCGCCTGGCAGCCAAAACCCCTACCAAAACAGGTGAACCGTTGCTCAAGGATAGACTGGTGCTGGTTGGACAGGCTGTCGGCGGATCGAACAGCGGTCCGCACCTGGGGGGTATCATTGTCACCCTGCTCGATTCTGAAAGACGGGGCTTTCACTCCAAGGATTTGAGAATTGCCTGGGAAAAGGAGACGGGTGCCATTCCGGGAATCAAGACCCTGACATTTGAAGGGATGCACGGTGGCCCTCCTGGTTCGCCCATAGAGATATGGGTCCAGGGGCACGATCTCGAACGGATACTTGCCGCATCCGAAGAACTGATTGGCAGATTGCGAAAATTTGATGGTATTTACCAGGTCCAGTCCGATTTTTCACCCGGAAAGAATGAGATTCGCCTCGAGCTGAAACATGAAGCCAGAACACTGGGACTGACCGTGAATGATCTTGCCAGTCAGATATATGCAGGGTACTTTGGTGAGGATGCGGTCAGAATTCAGAGAGGACGGGACGATATCCGCATCAAGGTCCGTTATCTGTCCAGTCAAAGAACACGCCTCGCTGATTTCAACCGCATTCGGATTCGCACCAGCCGGGGATATGAAGTCCCGCTGCTCTCGGTGGCAAATATAACGTTTTCCCCGGGGTTCTCCACCATTACCCGCACCGATGGGTTGAGACGGGTAAAAGTCAGCGCCGAAGTCAATACCAACCGAACCAATGCCAATGAGGTGGTGGCGGAGATGATGAAATCTTATATTCCGGGCCTGTCGGGTCGATATCCGGGATTGCGGTTTGCTTTTCAGGGTGAGAAAAAACGGATGAGTGAATCGTTCAGCAGCCTCTATATTGGTTACCCGCTGGCGATGATCGGCATTTTCTTTATCATTGCCACCATGTTCAGGTCCTATGCTCAGCCCCTGCTGATATCACTGACCATCCCCTTTGGCGTCATCGGGGCCATTCTGGGCCACCTGGTTCTGGGATACCAGTTCACCATGATGAGTATCTTTGGTATTGTGGCGTTGGCGGGGGTTGTTGTGAACGATGCGATCGTCCTGATTGAACGGATTAATGAAAATCTGGCGGAGGGGATGCCCTTTCAGGATGCGATTATTATCGGTGGCGCCCGGCGATTCCGTGCCATATTCCTGACAACGATCAGTACGGTGGGTGGGTTGGCCCCCCTGATCCTGGAAACCGACTTTCAAGCCAAGTTCCTGATTCCTATGGCGATATCCATTGCAGCCGGTGTGGGTTTCGCAACCGTGTTGACACTGGTGCTGCTGCCCAGCCTTTTTATGATCCTGAATGATCTGCGCCGAATGGTTTTTTGGATGAGAAAAAGAACCCTGCCGACAAGGGAATCCGTTGAGCCGGCGCTCAATAGAAAAACCGGGCAACTTGATCCTGACCGGTAACCACCGCGGACAGCCGCCTAAAACCCATGCCGGTAGAGGGCAAGGCTGCTGCGGGGGGTGTTTTCCCCGGGGTGGTTGGTCAGTGGCTGCTTACTCTATCAACTGAAAGCTAGGGCCACTGCAGGTCCGTTCGGCTGCCGCATCTTGCCCCGGGGAGGAGTTTGACGCTTCTGACGCCTTATTGGGGGTGTTGACAAGAGACTCTCCTGTCGAAACTTTCAATATGGGTGTATCTTTGAAGAAAAGGGTGAAACACGCTGCCTCGGACTCCACTTTTATCATATTAAGACCTTTAGTTATTTTCCCGACTGCTGCCCGAAAGCCCGCAATCCATCATTTCTGGATTTTCCAACCACCGTGTTGCCGTTTTTTGGCCAATTCATGTTTTGATATCGAAAAAAATCGGATTCGACAAGCGAAAATACATTTTTTTTCTCAATTTCCGGAGCAAAACAAAATGTTGGGGTCAAAGTGTAGCATACTACACTTTTGTAATGCAACAAATATGTAGTATGCCACATATCGTTTCGACTATTTCTGTCACAGAACTGAAGATCGAATCTGAGACGTCGTTTTATTTCCTCGCAGTGGGCAGGATCATCTCAATCTAAGTTGATTTGGCATGTAAATTGTAGACTTTCAACATCGAAAGACCTCCTGCAGCAGGTTGAAAATCGCCGAAAACGGTTTTATCGCATCGGCTGCGGGGCAATTTGGCTGAGGAAGTCTTAGAATACCAATTGAGATGGGAAATGGAACAGGAAAATGGTCGCTATAAACATGTTGATTTGAGATCGGTCCACCAGGTAGGGCTGGACGATTTTAACCGGGAGGTTCTCGGGGAAGTCAGACCCGTATTGCTGATATGCCTTTCAAAAGACCCCTCTTTCTTTTCTCAACTGTCAGAAATTGAAAAGATTCAAAGCGAGTATGGTCGCTTTCTGAAAGTATGCCTGCTGGAAGAAGGTTTTTTAAGTGTGTTTATGGAGCGATACCAGGTCAAGGGGACGCCCACGTTTCTGATTTTTTCCAGTGGAAAGGAGCAGGAGCGGTTACTGGGTCGGGTCAATCATCAGGAATTGACCCGTTTCATTCTGCAGACACTGCCGGATCTCAACCCGCCTGTTGCCTGAGTGTCAGGCCTATATTCTGCTGCCGACCCGCTGGTGCGGGTCACACCATGACGTTCTTCACAATCTCAGTTCAATTATAATGTTATGTTGCTTGAATCCCTGCCCGGCTTTTGTTATGGTTTGACAGTCCTTCCCGTATTGGACCGATCCCCTTGACAGTATTCTGAAATTTGCGACTGAAATTGAATAGTATGGAAAAACTGACCCTGCCTGAGATGCGAAGAGAAACAACAGAAATGGAACGCCTGCCAGAAAATACCACCCGGGAACTTGACGGTAACCGGATTCCTTTGTCGGATGTGCTGCGCCAGGAGATGATTGAAGGCTCCGAGGTCGGGTTGTTTGTTCTGCAGCATGACCGGTTTGTGTTTCTGAACAGTGGGCTTGCATGGATGCTCGGTTATGACGCTGGAGAAGCCCTGATTGGAAAGCCATTATGGGAGCTGGCATATCCCGAGGATCAGGAACGCTTGAAGGATGATCTGATAAAAAGCCGTGATACGGGTCCCTTCCGGAGCGATCTGGAATTCCGAGCCCGGAAAAAGGATCGATCTGAGATCTGGCTGAAGATGGTTATCTTCGATTCCGCACGGCAAGGGATCCTGCTGGGAAATGTCATCGACATCACCGAGCATCAAAGCACCATCAAACGGCTCAGGGGTTCCAGACAACGATACTATGACGTTCTCGAAGAGGTGGAGGACGGTATCCTGGAAATCGATCTGCCTGGACGTATCATCTGGTGCAATCTGGCAGCGGAACGGATTTTCGGATATTCCAGGGACGAATTGAACGGGATGGGGTATCGCTCCTACATGGATGAAAACACCGCCCAGAGAGTTTTCAAGGCCTATAACACGGTGCATAAGACCGGCAAGCCGAACAAGGCCTTTACCTATGAAATCGTCACCAAGGATGGCAGTCGCCGCATCATTGAAAATTCCATCTCCCTCAAAAGATCGTCTGACCACACCCCTATCGGTTTTCGAAGCGTTGTCCGGGAGGTGACCGTCCGCATCAAGGCCGAGGAGGAGCTGGCCAAGCAACGCAGCCGGTTGTCAGCCATTTTCAGCAGTGTCAAGGATGCAATTATCACGGTGGACAACGATATGAGAATTATTGAAGCCAATGGGGCTGCCGGAACCATCTGTGGTATCGCCGTGGGTCAGATCACCGGGCAGTCCTTTCTGGACTGTGTGGCCCACTGCAGCAAGTCCTGCCAGGATGTGCTGCTGGAAACGGTGAAACGCAAAACCACGGTCAACGAATACCGGATTCATTGTAACCATCAGTTTCGAGACCGGCAGGAGGTAGTGCTGACCAGCTCTCCCCTGATGGACCGGGATCAGGGCTATATCGGGGCCGTCCTGCTGATCCGGGACGTGACCCGGTTGCTGCTGCTGGAGAGAGAACTCAAGGATAAACACCAGTTCCACACCCTGGTCGGTAAAAGCCGAAGCATGCAGAATGTCTACAAACTGCTCGAGGATCTGTCCGACATCGACACAACGGCTCTGATTACGGGAGAGAGCGGAACGGGCAAGGGTCTGGCGGCAAGAGCGCTCCACTATAACGGGAACAGGGCGTTTGCTCCCTTCATTACCATCAACTGTTCGGCACTGCCGGAAAACCTGATGGAGAGTGAACTGTTCGGACATGTCAAAGGCGCGTTTACCGGTGCCATCAAGGATAAACAGGGGCGGTTTCAGGTTGCGGATGGCGGAGTGATCCTACTGGACGAAATCGGTGAAGTGTCCCCGATGATCCAGCTTAAACTCCTGCGGGTACTGCAGGAAAAAGAGTTCGAAAGGGTGGGGGACTCCCGGACCATCAAGGCGGATGTCAGGGTAATTGCCTGCACCAATGCCAATCTGGAGGAGAAGGTCCGTAACGGGGAATTTCGAGAGGACCTCTACTATCGTCTCAAGGTCATGGAAATTAAGATGCCGCCCCTGAGGGAGCGTCTCGAGGATCTGCCACTCCTGGTTGAGCATTTTTGCCGGCACTTCAGCAGGAATTTCAAAAAAGAGATTGAAGGGGTCTCGGATGACGTTTTCAAATGTTTCATGAACTACAGCTGGCCGGGCAATATCCGCGAACTGGAGCACGCCATTGAGCATGGTTTTGTGCTCTGCCGGGGGGCTACCATTGAACTGGACCATATTCCCCTGGAATTGAGAGAGACGCTCCGGACAAAAAGACAGAAGCCTGACAAGTCACCGCTTGTGGAAAAGAGGGAGATCCTGGCGGTGTTGCTCAAAACGGACTGGAATAAGGCCAAAGCGGCGCGGATGCTGAATGTGGACAGGAGCACCCTCTATCGGAAGATCCGGCTCCATGAGCTGAAACCTGGAGTCGCAGATGTGTAGTATGCAACAGTTATGTAGAGCATCAAAAGTGTGGCATGCAACATACAGGTTCCTGCGGCCGACGGGTATAAAGATCGTGATAATTAGTAACTATCTGAATATAAAACTAAAATATGTTTTAATCGCCATTCTGGCTCTATGGCATGTGTTTTGTTATATGACACTGAACAGGCAGGTCGGTTTTTTGGGAGTCCGTAGGCCTGTCATACGGACAGGAATTCCCTTTTCCTTGACAGGAAATCGTTAGGCTGTTAGTAAGAGAGGCTCATTCATGATTCCCTTGTATTCACTTGTATTCACTTTGAAAAAGGAGGTGTTGTAAGTAAGAACCACAGGTACCTGGATGGGTTCGAACCCGGATTTTAAGTTGCTCCACTTCGCTGGTTTTAATTCGTCCGGTTTTCTCTTTGCAAAACCGGACGAATTGAATGGTTTTATTCAATTTAAGAAAGGAGAACGTAATGAAATTGAAAAGTCTGTTTTTACTCCTCGCAGGGGCATTTGTATTCTCGTTGTTCTCGACTGCAATGGCAGCGGGGACAATCAAGATTGCCTATATCGATCCCTTGTCAGGCGCATTTGGTGATGTTGGGGACGCCGGTAACAAACATTTCAAGTTTATGGCGGACAAAATCAACGCTGCAGGCGGTGTTGCAGGCGGGATGATGATTGAAATTGTCCCCTTTGACAACAAGATCAGTGCTAAGGAGAGTCTGGTGCAGCTCAAGCATGCCATTGACCAGGATATCCGGTTTATCACCCAGGGCAACGGATCCAGTGTGGCGGGTGCTCTGATTGAAGCAGTTAAAAAGCACAATCAGCGGAATCCGGACAAGACGGTGCTCTATTTTAACTATGCGGCCGTCACACCATCTTTTACCGAAGAAGGGTGTGATTTCTGGCATTTCCGTTTTGATGCCCATGTGGCGATGAAAATTGCAGCGATTACGGATGCGATTAAAAATACCCCCAGCATCAAAAAAGTATATCTGCTGAATATGGACTATGTCTTTGGCCATTCGGTCAGTAGTAATTCAAAGGCGATGCTGAAAGAAAAGCGGCCTGATATTGAGATCGTTGGGGATACCTTCCATCCCATTGGAAAAATAAAGGATTTTTCTCCATATGTGGCTAAAATCAAGAAATCAGGGGCTCAGGCAGTCATCACCGGGAACTGGGGAGCAGATATGTCCCTTCTTGGGAAAGCGGTTAAAGAGTCGGGTCTGGATGCCTCCTTCTACACCTTTTATGCCGGTGGTCTGGGTTCCCCGACAGCTCTGGGAGACGGTGTAGATGGGTTACGTCAAGTCACCGAGTGGCATGACAACCTGTCCATTGAAGAGAACCAGCCTGAAGATGCAGTATTCCGCAAGGAGTACAACGATAAATTCAGCGATGGTGGAAAAGCCCCCTGGTATTATGGTCGGATTCGAACCATGATGGAAATGGTTGCCAAGGCGTTTAACAAGGCCGGCAGTGCTGATCCGAAAGCAGTTGCCTATGCCCTGGAAGGTATGGAACACGACACATACTATGGCAAGGTTATTATGGGTGCGCACGATCATCAGCTGCTGCAACCGCTTTATATTTCCCGGTTCACAAAAGTAGATGGTAAAAAAGTGGTCTACGATCGGGAAAACACCGGTTACGGTCCGACAAGCGAATCCAAGACGGATTCAATGGATACTGCGGTACCATCTTCCTGTAAGATGGTACGTCCGTAACTGTCAAGGTCATGAACTGACTTATCTGCCCGGTTGACACCGTCCTGCGTGGATGTGTCAACCGGGTCGTGTCGTGTCAAAAATACCGACCAGATAAGCCGGAATGTTGTATTCCGTCCTTTCCAACCAGATATTCCGGAATTTTCATTCACAGTCCATAAAAGTGCAGCGCATCCTTTAAATAGAAGTTGTGGCGACAATCACACTGAAAGAAAGATCTGTTTTCTAGACATTACAAGGCTTAATTTAACCGATGGGTTTTTTGAAGAGCGGTTTTGGTCAAATAACGCACAATCCTCAAAGTTTACCCAGGAGTGTATAAACTACAACTACTCAGAATAACCAATTCTATGGAATTTTACGTCATATCGCTTTTAAACAGCCTGGTTTTCGGCATGCTTTTGTTTATGCTGTCCAGCGGGTTGACACTCATTTTTGGAATGATGGGTGTGTTGAACTTTGCCCATGCCAGTTTTTACATGCTGGGGGCCTATTTTGGTTATCAGATCAGTACCTTCATCGGATTCTGGCCCGCTCTGGTGATCGCCCCGCTTCTGGTTGGGGTACTGGGAGCCGGCGTTGAACGGTACGGCCTGAGAACCGTGCATAAACATGGACATGTGGCGGAACTGCTGTTTACCTTTGGTCTGGCTTTTATGATCGAGGAGCTGGTTCTGTTGATCTGGGGACGGGTTGCCTTGAATTACCAGGTGCCGGCATCCATGGATTTTACCATCTTTACGCTCTTTGAGAGCGATTTTCCCTTTTATCGGCTTTTCATGCTGGGGATCTCGGTGATCATGTTCGTTGCTCTGTACCTGTTGCTGACAAAAACCCGTACCGGGATTATCATCCAGGCGGCCCTGACACACCCGGAAGGTGTGGGAATGCTGGGACACAATGTTCCCCGGGTGTTCATGCTGGTTTTTGGCGGCGGTTCAGCCCTGGCCGGTATGGCCGGTGTCATCGGTGGAAACTATCTGGTTACCAGTCCCAGTATGGCCATTCTCCTGGGTCCCATCGTTTTTGTGGTGATCGTGGTAGGTGGTATGGGTTCCCTGACCGGGGCCCTGATCGCTTCCCTGCTCATATCAGCATTACAGACGTTTGCTGTGGGGTATGACTATTCACTGGTCGATCTCCTGGCGCTTTTTAACATTGAACTGGGGCCTGATCCCTGGTTCTCGGATCTTTGGCGCATAAAGATCGAAAATACGGGACCCCTGTTACCTTATGTACTGATGGTGGTCATGCTGATATTTCGACCAAAAGGCATTATGGGGGAGCGTGAATCATGATGACAGATAATGGAAATCAAAAGAGCAGGATGAGGCAAATGACGAAGCGATATGGCGTCTGGGTTGGTGCGTCACTGCTTCTGGTCATACTTCCGCAGTTATTCGGCTCAGGCTTTGCGATCACGATGATGTCGGAGATGTGTATAGCCATCATCTTTGCCCTATCCTACAACATGTTGCTGGGCCAGGGGGGTATGCTGTCCTTCGGGCATGCAGTTTTTTATGGGTTTGGCGGTTTTATGGCCATTCATACGGTCAAGCTCGTCAATGACGGGGCATTTGTTTTTCCTCTGGAGTTGATTCCCCTGATCGGTGGCATTGCAGGACTTGTCTTGGCTATCCCCCTGGGGTATATCTCCACCAAGAAGGCAGGTACCACCTTTGCACTGATTTCCCTGGGTCTTGTTGAGCTGGTGGTTGCCTGTGTGCTCCTGTTTCCCAGCTTTTTCGGAGGAGAGGAGGGCGTTTCCGCAAACCGGGTGCTGGATTGGTCCATCACCGGTGCCAGGTTTGGCAAGGGGATTGAAGTGTTTTATCTGATCGCTTTCTGGCTGGTGGTCAGTACCGCATTGATGTATCTGCTGACTCAGACACCCCTGGGTCGGATGGCCAATGCGGTGAGGGATAATCCGGAAAGGGCGCCCTTTGTCGGTTATGATATCCATTTGGTGCGATTCTTTCAGTTTACACTGTCAGGGTTCTTTGCCGGTATTGCAGGCGGGTTGCTGGCCATTAACTATGAAATCGTCAACTCTGAAATGATCGGTGCGATTGCATCAGGGAATGTGCTGCTGATGGCCTTTATCGGGGGTGTGGGATTCTTTTTTGGTCCGATTCTGGGGGCTATACTGTTTACTTTTCTGCACCTGACCCTGGTGAATATTACTCAGGGCGGCCAGATTTATCTGGGAGCGCTTTTTATTGTCATCATCCTGTGGGCACCCACTGGTATAGCCGGCATCATTATGGCACACAAATCGCTCTGGCTGGCTGGCAAGTTTAAAAGACTGGTGCCAACCTATCTGATGGCGCTGGGAGCAGGTCTGGTGGCTTTTTTCGGGGCCTTGATCATGGTGGAGATCAATTATCATCTCTCCCTCAGTATCGAACCGGACAGTCCCATGCAGCTCTTCGGTGTGGAATTTCAAGCAAATTCATGGCCTCCCTGGGTGATCGCTATCGTTTTGCTGGGGGTGGGTTACTTTATGCTGCGGCCCGTTATTAAAAAAATCAACTTCAAATGGGGTCAACTGACGCAAGAGATGCAAAAGATGGAAAAGGGGGAAATCGCATGACACATGAAATCGCATTGAACCTGATTGACGTGCACAAGCGCTTTGGCGGCAGTGAAATCATCCGGGGGGTCAACCTGGCCATCCGGAAAGGGGAACGCCATGCTATTATCGGCCCCAATGGTGCCGGGAAGTCCACGGTGTTTAACCTGATCAGCGGTTACTATCCCATTACCAGCGGCAAGATCGAACTGAATAACAAGGAAATCAATGGACTGCAACCGTTCCAGATCAATCGTCAGGGCCTGTGTCGCAGTTTTCAGGTGACCAATCTGTTTGCCAGAATGAGCGTTTTTGAAAATGTGCGATGTGCCCTGCTCTGGCCGATGGGATATAAATATTCATTCTGGAATCTGGTAGGGAGACAGAAGCAATTGAATAAAAAGGCAGAGGAGATCATTGAGCAGATTAATATGAGCCACCGCAGCAGAATACCGGTTGGAGAACTCTCCTATGCGGAGCAGCGGGCACTGGAGATCGGGATCACGGTAGCCGGGGGAGCGGAAGTGATCCTGCTGGATGAACCTACTGCCGGTATGAGCCTCAGTGAAACGCAGCATGCTGTTGATCTGATGAAATTTGTCAGTGAAGGGAAAACGCTGATTGTGGTTGAACATGATATGGGCGTGGTTTTTGATCTGGCGGACCGGATTTCGGTGCTGGTTTATGGCGAAATTATCGCCACGGGTACACCGGACAATATTCGCAATAACAAGGCTGTCCAGGAAGCGTATCTGGGTGAAGTGGAGGAGGTCTAAATGCTGGAAGTCAGAAATCTCAATTCCTACTATGGCAGAAGTCATATCTTGCAAGGTGTTGACCTGGATATCAAACAAGGGGAGATCGTCAGTCTGTTGGGCCGGAACGGTGTAGGCCGATCCACAACCTGCAAGGCCATCATGGGACTGGTCACACCCCACGGGACGGTGAAGTATAAAGGCGAAGACATTGCCGGTCTGCCTTCTCACGATATTGCCCATAAGGGAATCGGCTACGTTCCTGAGGATCGCTGGATATTTCCATCGCTGACAGTGTTGCAGAACCTGCAATTGGGACAGAAGTCAGCCAAGCAGAAGGGACGCTGGACAATTGAAGATATGTATCAGCTGTTCCCAATTCTGTATGAACGTTCCAACCTGAAGGCAGGGTTGCTCTCAGGTGGTGAACAGCAGATGCTGACCATGTGCCGCACCCTGATGGGAGATCCGGATCTGGTGATGATCGATGAACCCACCGAGGGACTGGCGCCAAAAGTTGTGGAACTGGTTAAAAATCTCATTTCTGAAATTGCCAAACGGAAAATCTCAGTACTTCTGGTGGAACAGAAATTAACAATTGCCTTGAAGATAGCGGATCGGTTATATGTGATGGGTCACGGACAGATCGTTTTTGAAGGAACCCCACAGACGTTCCAGGAAAATCCTGATGTTCGTAAGGAATGGTTGGAGGTTTAGCGCTTAAGGCACCGGGGTCACATGGAATGATCCCGGTGTAGATGTTGGCTTGTCGGGTTCGCTTTGGACCTATTCGCAGCAAGGATTAATACTGCTGTGAATGTCAGACGCAGCCCATTATCAATATTCCGGATTCTATTGAAAAATAACTTTTGAAGGAGGATAGTTATGTTAGGTTTAATGCAGGATCGTCCCTTACTGATTTCTCAATTGATCGAACACGCCGCACTGAATCATGCGGATACGGAAATTGTGTCCCGGTCGGTTGAGGGGCCCATTCATCGATATACCTATAAGGACTGCGCTGCCCGCTGTCGCAAGCTGGCCAATGCGCTGACAAAACTGGGGACCCAGCAGGGAGATGTGATCGGAACACTGGCCTGGAACGGATATCGCCACCTGGAGCTCTATTTTGGCGTTGCCGCCATGGGTGCTGTCTGCCATACAGTTAATCCCCGGCTTTTCCCCGAGCAGATTATTTATATTATCAACCATGCCGAGGACAAGTTCTTTTTTACCGACCTGACCTTTGTGCCGCTGCTGGAAGCCGTTGCGGACAAGCTGTCAACGGTTAAACAATTCATTATCATGACCGACCGGGCCCATATGCCGGAGACCAAGCTGGCCAACGTTCTCTGCTACGAAGAGTTGCTGGACGCTGAAAACGATAGCTATCAGTGGCCGCTGTTTGATGAGAACACGGCGTCTTCTCTGTGTTACACCTCAGGAACTACCGGGAATCCCAAGGGTGTTCTTTTCAGCCATCGCTCAACCATGCTGCACAGTTACTGTGTCTGCATGCCGGACGCGCTGGGATTGTCTGCCATGGATACCATGCTGCCGGTGGTGCCGATGTTTCACGCCAATGCCTGGGGAATTCCTTATGCGGCTGCCATGTGCGGGACCAAGCTGGTCATGCCGGGCGCTCGCATGGACGGCGAGGCGATCTACGAGCTGATGGAAACCGAAAAGGTCAATCTCTCCGCTGGTGTGCCGACGGTCTGGATGATGCTGCTGAGTTACGTCAAGGAGAACAAAAAGAAGTTTACGTACATGCGGTATACGATCATCGGTGGTTCGGCTGCTGCACGGTCGATGATCGAGACGTTCAAGTACGACTATAACGTCGAAGTGCTCCATGCCTGGGGCATGACCGAAACCAGCCCGCTGGGAACCTCCTGTCGCCCGAAGAAAAAGCATGAGAATCTTTCTGATGAAGAGAAGGTTACACTCAGTCTGAAGCAGGGTCGCGCAGTGTTTGGCGTCGAAATGAAGATCGTTGATGGGAATGGCAAGGACCTGCCCTGGGATGGCAAGCAATTTGGGAATCTGCTGGTGCGCGGTCCCTGGATTGCTTCGGGATATTTCAAAGGTGCGGGTGGACAGGCGGTTGATGAGGACAACTGGTTCGATACCGGTGATGTTTCCACGATTGATCCGGACGGGTACATGCAGATCACAGACCGTTCCAAGGATGTGATCAAGTCCGGTGGTGAATGGATCTCATCTATCGATGTGGAGAACGAGGCCATTGGATGTCCTGGTGTTGCCGAGGCTGCTGTGATTGCAGTACCGCATCCGAAATGGGATGAACGACCCCTGGTGCTGGCTGTCAAAGAGGCCGGATCAAATGTGACAAAGGAGCAGGTCATCGAGCATCTCAGCAAGACACTGGCCAAGTGGCAGTTGCCGGATGATGTTGTATTTGTTGATGAACTGCCCCATACGGCTACCGGCAAACTCCTTAAAAACAAGCTGCGGGATGCTTACAAGGATTACAAACTGCCGACATAAGAGAGGAATTCGATTGTGTAGCCTGATCCTTCTGGTGTAAAATTAAAGCCGGATGACTTATGTCATCCGGCTTTTTTTTGCAGGGGGTTTTTCCAGTAAGGATGATCCGAAGTTTTGGGGAAATTTATGAAACTGAGTAACAAATTGATCGCAGGGGCATTGGGAATCGTCCTGTTTGTTCTGATCTGCTCAACCAGTATTACCCTGTTTGTCATCTACCGTCAGAATCTCAATCAGGCTGAAAATCTACTTAATCAATCGATTCGGATCATGCGGGATGATATGTCACTGACAGGCAGGAATCTGCTGGTCAGTTCCCATCAGATTTCCATCTCCGGCGAGATGGGATCGAAGGTCAATTTTATGCGCCAGCAGGGAGCTGAGGGGGCCGAATTTAACGTGATCATGAATACCGCCCGGGAGATGGTCAAATCCATCTACAACAATGCCATCACCGGAAACCTGTGGAAAGTGGCAATTTACGACAAAAACGGTGATCTGACGGCATTTGTGCGCAAAGAGCAGGACTTTTCCCATTTTGGCTTTTCCTACATAAAAACCGGTATCACAGCGGGGTCACTGAAAACGGGGGAGGAGCTCTCCCTGATCAATGATGATTACTGGAAAAATCAGGATAAAATTTCGGATTTTGCCATGAAAATGAGTCATATTAAACCGGATAAAACCCGAGTTCTTTTTGAGCGGGCCGGGAAATATTTGACAATGGTTGTCCATTATCCGATCAATCTGGAGGTTTTTGATTTTGACAGCGGTAAGGATAAGATCGAGCAAACGGGATCGGTGATGACGGTTTACCGGTTTGACGATGGTTTTGTCAGACGCCTGTCCGATCTGGCCGGGACTGAATTTAATATTTTCAATGGGGATGGATTAAGTGTGGGGGTTACGAGTGGTTTTGACACGATTAGTCTTGAGGGTTTCAAACCGATCACTGGAGAGTGGGATATCCAGTCTCAGGCTGTGACGCTGAATATGCTGGATCTGAATGAAGTGACTTACATACAGGCCCTTTTACCCGTCTATCAGAATTCGGAAGTCATCGGCGTTTTCTCTTCGATCTATTCAACGGCAACGGCCCAGGCCAATACATGGGAGCTGTTCAGGATTATGTGCCTGATACTGCTGGGTTGCGTTGTGGTGATCATCCCGGTGACCTTTCTCTTTTCAAGATCGATGACACGGCCGCTGGTTACCCTCTTTACCACATTGAGTGACATTGAGCAGACGGGGGAGTTTGTCAAAAGGGTTGAGATCAAGAGCAGGGATGAAATTGGCAAGACGGGCGCCGCTTTTAACGGGCTGATGGATTCGCTGCAGTTTGCGATCAACGACCTGAACCGGGTTCTTGAGTCTGTTGCCAACAGTGATCTCTCCGAACGAATCACCGACGATCTGAAGGGAGATTTGGAAAAACTCAAGATCCAGACCAATCAGTCCATTGATATGCTGGGCAAAACCATTCAACAGGTGATGTTTACCGGCAGTCAGGTAAAAACTGGTGCGAAGGAACTCGCCAGTTCTGCACAAGCCCTGGCTGATGGGACAACCCAGCAGGCAGCGAGCCTGGAACAGATCTCATCGTCAATGAACGAAATAGAGGCGAAAACCATAAACAACAATGAAAACGCATCACAAGCCCAGGCGTCAGCCAGCCACGCCTTGAAAACAGTGCAGAAAGGAAACGGGCAGATGCAGGAGATGCTGGTTTCCATGAACGAAATTAATATGACCTCGGCCAGTATCTCAAAGATTATCAAGGTGATCGATGAAATTGCCTTCCAGACCAATCTGCTGGCTTTAAACGCAGCCGTGGAGGCGGCACGGGCAGGCAAATACGGGAAGGGATTTGCGGTTGTCGCAGAAGAGGTCAGAAACCTGGCTTCCCGCAGTGCCGAAGCGGCAAAGAATACGACGGAGTTGATTGAAAAATCAACCCGTGAAATCGACAAAGGGGTAGATAATGCCAATAAGACGGCTGAGGTGCTGAATGAAATCAATGAGAGTGTCAAAAGCGTCAACGATATGGTCGGGGAGATTGCCATGGCGTCTAATGAGCAGACACACGGGATTGCTGAGATCAACAAGGGGTTGATTCAGGTAAACGATATCGTACAGCGGAACTCTTCGATTTCAGAGGAGACCGCTTCGGCATCGGATGAGCTCTTCTCCTTTGCCATGCAACTGGAGAGTCTGATTGAACGGTTTAAGCTGCTTGAGGAAAAGGGGGCGGTTATTTCACCATATGATGAGTTGCCGCTCGACGAGAACGGGGAAAACAGGCGCCTGCTGACGTAGAATCTGAGTATTGCCAGACCAATCCTACCGGCACCGTTTCTGCTGTCCTGAAACTGCGTCCACGGATGAACCTGGTTGTTTTGATCCCGTTCACCCTCAACCCGGTGGTGATTTCAGACCGGGACAGGCATTCTTTGCGGATGTCGCTGGCTGAAAGATCGTATTTTTTACGGGAAAGCAGTATCTCCACGCTAGGCTGGACTGCAGCACGGACTTTTTTGACTGCCAATGGCTGGATACCGGAGGGGGTAGGCTGCCAGCTCCGGTATGATCGAATGAGACGACTTCAGGAAATCCGGGGGAAGCTGATGGACTTCATGATATCAGCTAGTTTTTTCGGAACCATGTCACGGTTTTACCAATTCCCATCCATTTCGGTCCTACGGTTCCTTTCACCTTCAGGGTTGTGGCGTCTTCCAGCCACATGCGACAGTCGTAGGTCTTTCCATCTTCGGGATTGTAAATGAAGCCGTCGATCCAGCGGTTGTCATCGGCGTCAAAGGTAAAATCATAGATCATATTGAGACCTATTATTTTTCTGCTTCTCAGGGATTCATCCGGATTTTCCTTGTCCAGAGCATCCGTATTCTTTGTCCAGGCAACTTTGCCGCAGTACTTATCGCCGCATTTGACGATCTCAATCTGGGTTGCTTCCGGCTCCTGTGTTGTCAGCCAGAGGCCTAAAACAGCATCAGGATCCGCAGCATACAGCGATGTGGCACCTGCTGCCAGGAAAAAAAACACGCTCAGCAGCACGTAAATTCGTTTTACCATCTTCCTCCTCCCTCAAAATAAATGATGAACGGTTGATTTATTATCACAATCGAAAGACCCGAAAACCGGATCCGATGATTGCTGTTTATATAGAATGTAGTGTATTTTTGCAAGTCTTTTTCCAGAATATCAGTCTTTTCTATGCCAATTGATATCAGGACTGCTTTTTCCCTGTTTTTGCCCGGGGTTTGTTTCACCGGAGTGGATATCGGGCATAGAAGACCCAGGAATCAAGACTCCCGGGCAGGACTGCTTTGATGGACCAGACGACCTCCCGCAGGTCGGACTCTGGTTCAAAGAGTGTAACTCGCTCTGGTGATACGGTGTAACAGGTAACACACGACAGGCTGGTCAGCTGGCGTCGCCGGTCAGAATCCGTTTTTGGATAGGGTAGCGCTTTTCTTTGAAATGGAAAATATAGGGTTCGGATTGAAAATCGACCAGGGGAGCGATTTTCAGCAGGCTTCGCTCAGAAAACTTGATCCAGTCCGCTTCCGCGACAGTGTAAAGACTTTCGCCGTGATAATAGAGTTTATCCGGATCCAGCGGCAGACGCCGGCCCGTATTCAAACGCATGATGAGTATCTCCTGTATCTGGATATCGATGGCAAACAGGGCTGTGTCTTCATAGGGGAAATAGACCTTTTCCCTTCTGTCACCGTTGATCTGGGTAACAAAGTATCCCCCGGTGTCTTTTTGGATGGCGGTATTGAACCGGCGGATTATCTTCTTCAACTCGAACCGTCCCCCTTCATTATTCCAGAATCCATGCCTGTCCATCCAGAAAACGGCATTTTCTCTTGGGACGACAACCAGTGGCTGATCCATTTCAACCTGCGACGGGTTGTCCGCCGTTGTGTCGGTTTCTGCTCTTGTCATTGTTTTGTTCCTTCCGGGCCTGTTATCAGACGGTTCATTGCCGGCAACACGAATGAACGGAACCGGGATCGGTTTTTCTGCAGTGATTTGCCCTGTTCCTTCGGTACACCTGTTCCGATTATGTTATCGGGTCTCCAGTTACTTGTAAAATACCTAATGTACCTAAACAAATGGTGAAGATAGATGTTTTTTTTTTCTGAGCTTTTAGTTATGCTTATCCAAAATGTACGTAGCTCGGCTTGACCCTGATTTTTCAGCAGTGACCGGCCAGGACCTATCGGCAGACTGAATTCATCCACTCTCCTGTGGTGATCAGATACCGGATTCGAACCCGGAACGGTGACGGCTTTGGATGTTTCATCTCTTATAATAATTTAGGAGGTTCAATGGTTACAACAATCAAAAAGATTCTATTCACGACCGATCTCTCTGATAGTGCCAAGGAAGTTTTCAAACAGACGATTCGGTTGGCCGGCAGCTGCCAGGCCTCTGTGACCATGCTGCACGTGATCGAGGAAACCACGTCAAATGCAAAAAACCTGGTTATCGATATGATGGGAAAAGAGGCCTATGAAAAACTGGAAAAGGATAATAAGGACTACGTGCAAAACATCATGCTGGGTAAGCGTAAAGAGGCGCCGATTATTCAGCAAACCCTGGAAAAACTGGCTCAGCAATCGGGAGTGCACAGCGACGGCAAGATGGTTCAGATCGATGATACCATCGTTATCATGGGGAACATTGCGGACGAGATTGTCTATGTAGCGGATAAAAACGATTGTGATATTATTGTCATGGGATACCACGTCAAGAATATTATTGCTGAGCTGATGCTGGGCGGAAAAACCAGACGCGTCATGCGGCATTCCACAATACCGGTCTACCTGGTTCCGGTCCACGATTAATGGAGTTTCCCCTGTTCTAGGGATTGGCGGGCATTGCAGCAGGTGAAGAATAAATGGCAGGTTTCAGTCACTGATGTCATAGCCCGCTTTTTTATAGTTTTCCTTGGCTCTGGTTTTCAGGCCATGGTCATTCGTCTTTTCAGAGTGCGTATCTGCCAGTTCCGCAGCATGACTGTACATCTCCTGCTTCTCATAATGCTTCAATTGTTTCTCAATCTGGACGGATTCCTCTGATGTTTCTGCAATTGCTGCCCGGCAGAGTGAGACCGTTTTCTTGACGTTTCCGTGACATTCAGGACAGGTTGACGCCGGGGTATCGCTGATTTTCTGGAATAACTCAAATCCATTACGACAATATCGGCATCCGACTTCCGGATCGATGGGAATATACTCGTATAGTGGCATGGTTTCTTCGGCTGGTTTGACCTTTCTTCAATATTTCCAGATTGGATATCCGAGCTGGATTGGGTTCAGTGTTTTGTCTGAGAAAGAGTGTTAACTTTCTGTTTTCCGGCCAGAATCGCCAACTTATTCTCATGCTTTGTTGTGCCCCCGATCGACGGGTATGTCGGTTGATATCAGAATAGGAACAGACAGATCTTTCGAACACGGTCTCAGGATGTGATCGTCAACCCTGAGATTTTAATCGATATGTCCGGCATGGAGTCGTATACGTCGTCGCCATATTTATCAGCCAGGATACTGGTCACTTCTTCCAGTGCCACAGCATAACAGACACGCTTGTAATCCCGGTTCTGGGGGTCTTCTGCGAAATCAAGATTGAACGAGATCATTCCGGTATCCTCTACCTCTTCTCCATTCTGATCTGCTATAAGCGAACTGTAGCTGAATTCCAACCGGGTCATGGCATTTACCTGTCGGGGATAGGACATTTACTTGACTGGCTGTCCGAAAAAGTCATGTCATCGCAATATTGCCTGCGGGTTCCATCCATAGGGGAACTGTTTTCCGGTCAGCCTGATACGGATAATGATCTGTAGGACAGTATGCCTTATGGTGTGGGAAATATCAATGTGAAACCTGAATCCGTTAACCAAGATTTTTTTCCAAGGGGGGGGGATATGGATTTTGTGTTGCTGATATCATCCTGAAAACAACGCGCCGTGTCTGGTCTGATCAGATGCTTTCCATTGAACGACGAACTGGGCGCAATCGACTATATTGCAAAACCCTTTAGTATTCCCATCGTCAAAGCCCGAATCAAACACCACTTGAAGCGGGAATGATACCGCAACCACCTGGAAGAACTGGTCACAGAGCTGACGAAGGAACTGGCCAAGGCAAACAGCAGCCTGAATGAGATGATCCTGAAGATCAAGGATGAACTGAGGATTTGATTCCGTTCCGGTGGCTGCCTTTGTTCGCTTCCTCACCCTGCTGGCGAAGATAACGGGTCAAAATAGGCAAAAGGCTTTCCAGATGGATGGGCTTGCTGAGAAAATGGGAGGCCCCGGCATCCAGTGCGGCTTTTTGTTTCAGATTCAGAGCGTCAGCGGAAATGGCGACAATGGGTATCTGAGAGCCGCCCGGATGGCTTCGTATTCTGCGGGTCACTTCCAGTCCGGTCATGTCCGGCAGATGGATATCCAGCAGGACAAGATCTGGATTTGAAGCCAGGGCTCGTTCGATTCCGGTCAGACCCAGTCCGGTGACCTCAATTTCCAGACCAAACCGTTTAAACAATGCCCTGGTAAAATCCTGGCTTCTCAGGGAGTCCTCAATGACCAAAACCTTGTTGTCAGGTGCAAACGTCAGCATTTCCCATCCTCTCTCCGATTTTCTGTTCGAGGATGCTTGTGATTCAATCAACGGTATTTTGACCGTCATGCGGGTTCCCTTTCCCAATTCACTTTCCACTGCAATGGAGCCCTGGAGCAGTTCAACCAGCTCTTTGACAATGGCCAGCCCCAGGCCCGTTCCCTCAAAATCGCTGCTGAGCGCTGAATCGACCTGATCGAAGGGGGTGAAAATTGAATCGATGCATCCCTCGGGAATACCAATCCCCTCATCTTCCACCTGCAGCACAGCCATGTGCGCTTCTCGTTTGACTTTCAGCCAGACCGCTTTACCAACCGGTGTAAATTTGATGGCATTGTCCACCAGATTGGTCAGTATTTGCTCAATTTTGGCGCAATCGGATCTGATCGCCGGTGGCAGATCCTTGTCGAAACCGAAATCAAAAATGATACCCTTTTCAACGGTACCGGGTTTATGGGTCTGATATATTCCCCGTGCCAGCTGAATCAGATTCACATCTCCGATGGAGACCTCAAGCTTGCCTGCTTCGATTCTTGAAATATCCAGAATCTTTCCGATCAGGGAGGAGAGCCGTTCCCCGCTGATACGGATATTTTCAAGAAACTGCAGAAATTCCCTTGGCAGGGACAGACCCCGACTGTCATTCAGTAAAATCCGGCTGAAACCGAGAATTGTGTTCAGCGGCGTTCTGATTTCATGACTCATTTTTGCCAGAAACCGACTTTTGGCAAGATTGGCTCTTTCCGCCTCTTTGATGGCCATCTGGAGTTTGATGGATTTTTTCCGGACCTCTTTTTTCAAGGTCCATGACCAGAGCAGTAAAATCACGATCAGAAGCATGACAGGCAGCAGGACCAAGGCTGCAATTTGAAGGATGTTGCCATAATCCAGTGTCTGACGCCGATTGGGGACCCATTTTTGAATAATCCCGGCCATTTCTCCGGAAGACTTCAGCTCGTCAATGCCTTCGTTGAGATGACGCAACAGTTCATTATCCCCCTTTTTGACAGCAAAGCGGTATAAACTGGGTATTAGTGGCGGTCCGACGACCTTCAGGCGGGATGCGGCATTGCTGAGATGCTCCTGCTGCAGTTTTCGCATCGTTTCCATGCCTATTGTGTAAGGAGCCAACACAAAATCGTGTTTTCCCGAATTTAACATCTCCAGCGCCAATGGCAGGGAATCGGTGTGTGTCACTCTATCCATGAGACCGAGGGGTTTCAGGAACCGCTCAATGGAAGCGTCGTTTCGCAGGGTAATCAAATCCCTTCCGTAGAGATCTTCCAGGTTCTTGATGGCGGAATCCGTTCTCACAAAAATGGCATAGTATGCTGTATGATGGGGTATGGTAAAATCAAAGAAGCGGTTCCGTCCTTCCGTATACAATATTCCCAGCAGGACATCGGCTTTACCGGTTTTGAGCCTGTCAATCGCTTCATTCCACTGGCAGAGATCAAATTTGACTGTCAATCCTCGTTTCGTCGCGATGCGTTTTATCAAGTCAATATCCAGTCCCTGGGGTTCGCCGTTTTTGTCAAGAAATGTATAGGGGGCATAGTCATAGTCCCCGCTAACGATAATGGTTCGTCTGTAACTGCCACCGGGTTTTAGCAGTTTAGCAGACAGTTCTGTGGTCAGGATCAGGCAGACCGGTAAAAACCAACAAATCAGGCGCAGATAGGTTTTTAGTGGGCAGATATGCATCTTTGTTTCAGGCATGGGAATCAAATTGGCTAACGGTGCTGCCGTGAACGGACTCTCATGAAACGCTGACTATCTGATGACAGGTCGCTAACAGATAAGCGGCGACTGACTGGCAGAACAACCAGTATGAGGAACGGTGCCGGCGATCATGAATGCTAACAGTTGATATTCCGGGTATCCATCTTAATTTGGAAGGAAGATCGGTCCGGATCAAAAATCGGCTAAATCATTTGGGATGATTCCGATCAACAATATGAAAATCCCAGGAGATAGAAATTGAAATGGCTGGAAATTTTAATTATTCTGGAGCACGGATGGTATTAAAAGTATATTCTTATTCAATGTCGTTAACTTAAGCGAATGGTTCCGCACCAACAGTTCCGATTTTCAAGAAACGCATGAATCCTTCCTGGAACTCCGGGAAGCCACCCCTGGCTTCCAAGGTTCTTGAAAACCAGAACCGTTGCTGCTGAGCAAGAAAAAGTTGTTTAAGTTAACGGCATTGTATTCTTATTGGTGACAGAGCATGGATGCGGTGACTTGAATGGAAATGAATCAGGTGATGAAAAAATGGAGAAATATCGGATTGTTCTGGCGGATGACCACGAAATATTTCGTCTGGGTCTGAAAACAGTGATCGAATCGGATCCGGCGCTGGAAGTTGTCGGTGAAGGTGGCAGCGGTGAGGTGCTGCTCGATCTGTTGCATCATACAAAGGCGGATCTGGCGATCGTGGATCTCTCCATGCCTCACATGGACGGGTTTGCGATTCTGGGGAAACTGACGACGCACTTTCCCGATCTAAAACGCCTGGTGCTTTCCATGCATGTTGATACAACATCCATCAAGGAAGCAATGGTGAAGGGGATTGACGGTTTTATCAACAAGGAGGATGCTGCCGATTCGGTTCTTGAGGCAATCCACTCAGTGCGAAAGGGGAAGAAGTTTTTTTCCAGGGATATACTGGATCTGATCCTGTCAAACTATGATGAAATGTTCAGGTTGCAGAGAAAGATGAATGTCCTGACCCGAAGAGAAATAGAGATTGCCCGTTTGATTGCGTCAGGCATGATCAACAAACGGATCGCCGACTTGCTTAATATCAGCGTGCATACAGTGCAGTTTCATCGGTCCAACGTGATGGCAAAACTGGCGTTGAAAAATACAGCAGACCTGGTTGGTTTTGTATTGAAGGCAGATATCTAGCGGTATGTATCAAACTGTCGTGCCATGAAACCCCCTCGACGGGCCAATGCAAGGACTTTGGCGTTAATAGTCAATCTAATTGAAACAGAATACCAGGCAGTGGCGGACATCAGGCCAGGGCCGCGTCTATTTTTACCGTCAGCTCTTTGATATCGATTGGCTTAGTGATAACATCATTACACCCGATTTCTTTGTACCGCTGTTCATCCCCGGGCAGATCATTCGCAGTCATCGCGATGATGGTGAGATTTTCCAGATTACGGTCGCCGCGAATTCGCTTGACTGTCTCAACGCCTCCCATGACTGGCATCCGTATATCCAAAAGCAGCAGATCGAATCGGGTCTGCTCAAGCTCCTTCAGAACCTCTTTCCCATTATTGACGATCCTGAATCCCAGTCCGATCTTTCTGAGCAGATAGGCGATCATTTCGCGGTTCATCCGGTCATCATCCGCCACAAGAACCATGGGGTTCCCCGGCATATCGGCAGACAGAACGGCGCGGTAGTTTTCTTCCCGGGTTTTCTGCGGGAAAGGTGTTTCCGGAATCGAAGCCAGGATCTGTCTTAATTCCGCCAGATGCGCTTCCAGTTGCGATCGATCATACGGCTGCAGACGGGCGCTTCTTTCCAGGGCTTTGATGATATCATATACTTCGGTCAAGCCGAACCCGCCTGGAAAGCTCTTCATCGAGTGCAGCATGCCGGCCAGCTCATGACGCCTGTCTTTTGAAATCATATCAGCTACTTCTTCTATTTCATCCCTTAAACAGGCCAGGCCGCGCAGAAAAATGGTCTCCAGATCGGGGTTCTCCCCATATTTCACCCGCCAGCGGCGGATCATGCTTTCACCCGGTGAAGGGTTGTCCATTGCTGTGTTAACCTTTTGGAGTGGCAGTGATACGGTTATAACCGTTCCGACAAACGGTTCGCTTTTAACTGTGATCTGACCACCCTGGCTATCGCAGAGCATCTTGGCGATAACCAGACCCTTGCCAGCCATCGAAATCGGAGCATCAGAAAGGCCTGCTTCATTTCCGTCCGGTTGTTGAAAAAGGGCTGGCATCTTCTCCTTTGAAATGCCGATTCCGGTATCGGATATGCTGACCGTGAAATGATTATCTCGAAAAAGACAGGTCACCGTGATTTCGCCTTCATGGGTACAGATAATGGCATTGTCGAGCAGGATTCTGAGAATCCGGTCGATTCTATTTGGGTCGCCGATAAAAAAGCCGTTGATTTCTTGACCCAGATTAAATGAAAACCCCAGCCCTTTTTCCTCTGCAATGGGCGAGTACAGGCTTTCGATGGTTGACAGAAGAACCGGCAGGGAAAATCGCGAGTGTATCGGTTGGGGTCCCATAGAGATACTTTCCGGCAAATCAATGGCGTTCTCCCAGATTGCAGTAATCAGTGCTTTCTCGATTTGCTTGTCGCTGGGCGCCTGACTGGGATCGGCAAAGCGGGTCGGCCCATCATCAGTTTTCTCAGCGACGGGTAGAACAGCTCGGATCCATTGTCGGAGAGCTGATGTAAAACGACGGAACAGCCGGGATCCCGTATCGTCTTTTTTACCCTCGCTATCCCCGATTTCCGGTTGCATGATCGATAAACCTCACAAAAATGTCACTTTCTTGCTGATTTGTTTCCTGCTGAAACGACAGGGAAAAATGGCTTGTCCCGTTTTTGGCTGCCATGCGGGCATAACGCCAGATTAATGATTAAACCCGGGATGTAACAAAATTAAACCCGGGATGTAACAAACTGAAGTGTATTCATTTGGCCGCGGAATTCTATCCAACCCAAATTGGATTGATGCCCTCCGACAACAGGTTTCTTCAAATGTCTTTGAAGTCAAGGTTCTTTCATTCACCATTTTTAGTTTCAATTTTCTCCACAATTTAAAAAAACGTAAACTCTACGCAACCTTTTATAAATTTTAACTATTTATAAAATGCAAATATTTGAAAGCCCAAATCCCCGCCCATTTTAGCCCATTATGTTGTTACATAAAACGCACTTCCTGTTATTTCCGGGACACTCGAATCTTAACATAAATATCTTATTAAACAAAAAAATAGGCATGTTTTTATTGAGTTACCGTAATTGATGAAGATGATATGGAAAGTGGAAAAGCTGTCGTTAATTCCTATACTATCTTGATCTATGATTCAGCAGGACATTTTTATTAAATGGAGGAGATTGAGTGTAGTAAAGAAACGATGCGGAAAATCTCCCTGTTAATTGAATTTATGGGAAAATAACTAATGTAAAAGATTTCCCTGGAGATTGAAGAGATATTCAGGGAAGAAAGAGCCTGTTTTTCAATCCCCATTTCATCTTTGACTTCGTCTTCAGTCTTTATGGATTAACAATGTCAATTACATAGAGAGTATATTAGATGTCAGTTATCCGTTTCCGATTGCAGTAATTCCTTTATTGATCTGATTAATTTCAACCAGATTCTAGGTATGGCGTTTTCAACATTTGAAAAAGAACTCGATCCACCATTATTTATTGCTTTGACACGATAGTAATATGGGACATTGTTTTCCAGATCCTCATGTATCAAGTAGTTTGTTTCTACAACAATTTTATTATTAGTTGTATTAAGATCTTCCAGGTTAGTTGCCCAGTATATTTCATATTTGCTGGCTGTAGCAACTTTATCCCAAGATAACGCTATTGATCTGGTTCCTGGCTGGATTTTTATCAATGGGGCAACTGGAGCTGATATTTGTGGTAAAGCATCAACCTCATTTGAAAGACTGCTGGTACCACTGGTATTCCCGGCGAGAATCCGATAACGATGCAAGACACCATTCTGCAACCTCTTATGCAAGTATTGATTGTCAATGACTTTGATAATATATGTTTTGTTGCACTTATCAATTTCGGAACACCAATGAATTTCAAAGTAATCCGCATTATTATCAGATTGCCAGTTCAATTCAACCATTGCGTCACCTGCTTTTGATGATAATTGCGGTGTCTTTGGCATGGGAGGACCGAAATTGACTTTATTAAATGACTTTGGGTCATCTGAACTTAGAATTTTACGTATATTGTCAGCAGAAATCATTACAGGTTTGGTCGGAATTCGATTTGTCTGGACCCTGGAGACTTGATTGGTAGTTACATCTACCGCTTTTTCAGGACTTTTCGAATTTGCCAGACTCACAATACCGTGAAGTGTTAATAGACTAGTCTCACCTTTTTCACAGTCTACCACAAATTCAGTACCTTTGACGCCTATTAGCGCATTGGATGTCACTATACGTAAATGTCGCTTCTGAAGTCTGTTTTTGCGAACTAAAAATCTTGCTTTACCAAGGTTTAGTCTATAATGGATATCTGTTCCATCTTTTTTTTGAACAAGTAAAGTAGTATTGGAATACATTTCAATTCTGTCTTCGGATGCAGATAACTGAATCAAAACCCTAGAACTTTTCCCTGTTTTGATGATATCCCCATCCGAAAAACCAATCTGTTTTCCTTTTCCCTGAAGGGATTTTGCTCCTTTATCATCACTAATCGTTACACTTCCTTTCTTTAAAACAAGACTGTTATTCAAGAGAGATTGCTGTTTATCAGGTACTTTCTCTTGGGAAACACTTGAAGAACATGCCGATACAATCACAATAACTATTATGCTTAGTACAACGATTAAATTATTCATAAAGAACTTTCATAAAGTATCGTATGACTCTGAATAAACATCACGTTTTTATTTATATTGATAATACTGTCTTTGGCAGGATTGGTAAAAACACCTCATTATCGCACTACCGTGAAATAGATATGATTTGAAGCAGTTAATGCGAGTGATGAAGATGACATGGGAGGTGTTGCATGACAATAATACTGCGTTCAGTATTTAGGATAAATCTCATTGGATTCAGTGAATTTGGTATTATGATTCATCCGCATAGCTGGTACTTACCTCGATGAATCGCTTTGATTTTGAGTTTGAAAAATTTAATGTCCCTGAATCCATCTGACTGCATATGAAGCGTTTTGATTTTGTTGTTTAACCCTTCAATAATAGTCGTCGAAATGGAATACTCATAACGGTTCAGCAAACTCTAAAAATGCTTTCCGCAAATCATTGTAACATTTGAATGGCGGGTTGCTCGACCTTGGCAATCTAACTCATGATAAAGCGTCCGGCGGATTCGATGGATGGCTGGAACCACATCTGTCTGAGTTCTTCTTTGAAATAGTGGACCACTGACCGTGGTTGATTGAGTTTAAAAGCTGCATCAAGATGGGTCTTCTGGTGTTCTTTGGATATAAGTACGTCCGCGTTCCCCAGAAGAAGCCGTCTGGTTCCTTCAATGATGCTGGGACTATCATACACAGACAGGGCATCTCAGACTTGCCCTGTCATGTTCAATACGAAGGAATACTTTTCCTTCTCTATATTTCCTTCTTTATAACTGATAACGGCAAATACCGAAGGCATGAAACAGCAAACTGTTGGTTGACATAGGGACCTCCTTTTTTAGGTCTCTTTATACCGTCAACCATATCTTTTGATTAAGAAGTACTGTAATCAAGGAAGAACCCTTTTGCATGGCTTTTTCTAACCCTTAGATCACCGGAATAGTGTATTTCATAAAGGATCAGTAATTTAAAAACAATATATGCCTAAGTTTTTTCCTTCATCGATATCCCCGCATGACTTCGACCCAAATAATTACTGAGTTAACCTTTTTGGGGCTTCTTCAACTCTTCTTTAATCCAAACCGAAACAGCTTTCAAATCTTTGTCAATTGATTCAACAACTTTTTTTCCTAATTCACCGCCATTAAAGATCCCCTTAACACATGAAATGGATCCATCCGCTTCCTCATCAACGGTTTTTTGAAGAATTTGTTCTCCGTTTTTATTAACCAGAGTGAAAGTCATAGAAACTCTGATAACAGCCTTTCCTGGAATCGCACTTTCCCCCGCTCTCGCATTCAGATGAAATATCATGGCAGCGTCGGCGCCCTTTATTTGGCTGAGGACTTTGGTAATTATTTCTTTTTCATCGGGAAAAATTCTCTTGTAGCCTTCGGGAGCGACCAAATTTGACAAATCTTTAGAGGAGTCACTATAGGCTTTGTAGCTTTTAAGGTTAATCACCTGTTTTTCCGGAATCATCTCAAAACCAAAAATAGATGGCGCTTCCTTAAGAATGTGAGCCTTCACTCCGTTCATTTTGGGCAACATATCTGTTCCATTATTACCTTGAACAGCCTTCACTGCGAATGCCAACAGGGGATTTCCACTCACTGCTTTTGTGTCTACAGAGTCTTGGCTATAAACTGAAATCAAAGCAACTCTTTTGGTTTGTTTGTATTCTTTTACTTTTACAGTGTTTATACCGCAAGATGAAATTAAAAAGATTGATAAAACAGGTAATAATACCTTAATGACTGACTTTTTCATAATTCTCCATAAAAAACATTGGTTATTGAAAATCTTTTAAATGATCGAAGAGAAATCAATCTGAAACAAACAAGATGAAAAAGATATTATTAACTCCGATCAGCATCTTAGGAGGATTCAATGTAACTTCTCAATAACCTCTGGCGATTTCGTTAATGGTTCAAAAAAACTGTAGACACAGGGGAGTTTTTCTGTCACAGTTTGCTACATGAACATTCCAAAAAGAAAAATTCCCGAATTACCGAACATACCCAAAGATGAA
>JAHJRI010000154.1 GCA_018830885.1 bacterium
AAATCCGGCCCTTTCAGGGAATGATGGCTTATAGGGTCTGCCAATAATTGTAAATCTCTTTGTATTGTTTGACCTTTTACCCCTTACCTTGGCAACAAGGGCCACTGTTGGCAGGGGCTAAGCTCAGGAGTTCTGAAATTGAAACATCCTGGGGGGACGCACTTTCAGTATCTCGACCCCCAGTGTCACTGTCTTACAGTTCCATGTTTTTTTGAGCTCCCCATCATTGCCAGGGGTCGATGTGAATGCGTGCCGATTTCTGAAAAATCGCTCCGAATTCGGAACCGATTAATGTGAAACCATGAATTGAGGAGAAAAAAATGATTAAAAAAACCTTCTGGTCATTCATTCTGCTTCTTTTTATCAGTTCTGCAGCCATTGCAAAAGATGCCAAATACAAAGTGAAATTTGCGCATGGTGGTCCGCCGAAAGCCCTCGAATCACCTGTCCATGCCACTGCTGTCGGTTTTAAGTACATGCTGGAAAAACGGAGTGGTGGACAGTTTGAGGTTGAGATCTATCCCTCCAACACCCTGGGAAACGAAATCGACCACATGGAAGCGATCCAGAACAACGTGATCCAGGTTTATATGGCCACTGCCGCCGGATTTCACCGCACGTTCCCACCGGCACTGCTGCTGTTTACCCCCTACCTCTTCCGTAACGCCGATATCGCCATGGAAGTGATCGAAGGGCCGTTTGGCGATAAACTGAAAGCAGAGTTCGAGAAGAAAACCGGTCTGAAGATGTTGATCGTTGCCGGCTCATATACCTATATGGCGATTACCAACAATAAACGACCCATTCGAAAACCGGAAGACCTCAAAGGGTTGAAAATGCGTGTCATGGATCCAATGGGAATCACCATGTTCAAGTCCCTGGGCGCCAGTGCAACACCGATTGCCTGGCCGGAAGTGTATACATCCCTTCAAACAGGTGTCGTCGATGGGCAGACAAATCCCACGTTCATTGTTGCCTGGGCGAAATTCAACGAGGTCCAGAAGTACATGACCCTGGCCAACTCCCAGTGGGGCTACCAGCTGCTGCTGGCCAACAAACAATGGTATGAAAGCCTGTCTCCTGCGGAAAAAATACAGGTGCGCGATGCGACGACAGCAGCCCGATATTCGGGTGCCGGAATGACCCTGCTTCTGGACGAAATGGCAACGAACGATCTGATCAAAAAGGGCATGCAGGTGGAGATCCTTTCAGAATCGGAAATCAAGGCATTCCAGGATATTGCCGGCCCTGCCTGCATGGCATGGGTCCGTAAAGCCCTCGGCAACGAATGGGCAGATGCACTGGTTTCAGCCATTGACCAAGCTGAAACCAAGCTCGGCTATAAATAATCCACTTAAGCCTGGTTCCTGCGGGAATCGGGCTCAATCCTTCTGCAAGGTAATTCTGTGCAACAGAGCGCCGCACGCAACACCATTGTTGCCGTTTTCGCTTCAACCGGCCGCTGGCTGGCGATCAGCACCGGGGCTGTCACAGCGATCCTGCTGTTCGGCATGTTCGCCATCGTCATTCTCGGCGTGGTGTTTCGATATGTGATTCAAGCCCCACTGCAGTGGACGGAAGAGATGGCCCGGTTCCTCATGCTATGGAGCGGCTTTATAGGGATGAATGTGGCCATGTATCATCGCCAGCATCTTGCCATCGATTCCCTGCTGGTTATTCTGCCAGGCTGGCTGACCCGGATACTGGGTTATATCTGCGATGTCCTGATCCTGTACTTTCTGATCATCCTGATCAACAGGGGATACGCCATGACTACCAGAACCATGATGCAGGCTTCAAGTATGGAGTTCTCCATGTACTGGATCTATATGGCGGTTCCCCTGGGGGCATTGCTGACACTGATCCAGCACGTTCTTCAGATCTTGTGCAAGCTGATCCAACCGCCGGCTGCTCAGGCTGCTGCCAGCGCCTGACTTTTATTGATATCAAACCAGGATCAATATGACGGGTTTCTTACTGACTCTGTTTTTCTTACTCACGGCCATCGGTCTTCCCCTTGGGTTCATGCTGGGGTTAACAGCGCTGGCAGGTTTTGAAAAGCTTGGAAACCCCGTCTTTCTGACCATGCTCAGTCAGCGGTTTTTCTCGGCCATGAACAGCTATACCTTTCTGGCATTGCCTCTTTTTCTGCTGGCCGGTGATATCATGAACAAGGTTGGGCTGACTGAGAGAATCATCAGTTTTGCAAACGTCTTCTTCGGCCGATTAAGGGGGGGCCTGGCCCAGGTTAATATCGCAACCAGTATTCTGTTCGGCGGAATTTCCGGGTCGGCGGTGGCTGATACGGCAGCACTGGGATCCGTGTTCATCCCCGCCATGGTCAAGGAGGGATATGGCAGAGGGTTCAGTGCAGCGGTCACTGCTGCATCCTCGATCATCGCTCCCATTATTCCACCGAGCATCATCATGGTGATCTATGGCGGTATCATGGGGGTATCCATTGCCGGGCTCTTTGCCGCAGGAATTGTACCCGGACTGATGATTGGTGTGGGTCTCATGATCCTGACGCGATTCATCTCCAAGAAAAGAAACTACCCAAAACACGATATCCCCATCACGGTTCCCCTGGTCATCAAAGAATTCAAGCAGGCTTTCTGGGCTCTGCTGATGCCTTTGATTATCATGGGTGGTATTCTGGGCGGTATTTTCACCCCCACCGAAGCGGCTGCCGTATCCGTTGCCTATGCTCTGTTCCTGGGGCTTGTTGTTTATCGGAATCTCTCGCTGAAGGATCTGTACGAGTTGTTTTATAAAAATGCAGCCATGTTAGGCGTTATTATTTTAATTCTCTCGTCGGCATCGGTGTTGGGGTGGCTCCTTGCGATCGAAAAACTGCCTGAAAAAATAGCGATTGCATTTATTTCCATTACGGAGAACAAGTATCTCATCCTGCTGTTGATCAATGTGCTGTTGATCGTTGTCGGCATGCTGATGGATATCACGGCTTCCCTGATCATCCTGGGACCGATCCTGGCACCCCTCGCCATCCAGGTTGGCGTGGATCCACTGCACTTTGGCATCATGATGTGTGTGAACCTGAACATCGCCCTGATAACGCCACCCATGGGCGGATGCCTGTTTACCGCTATGGTGGTAGGGAATGTCAGCTTCGGGAGGATTGTCAGATCCCTCTGGCCATTTATTCTGGTGGAGCTGGCGGTTCTGTTCCTGATTGTCTATATCCCGCCGCTGACGATGTTTGTGCCGCGTCTGCTCGGGTTCGCCACCTGACCGACCGGGTGGAACCGTTGATACAGCGTGGAATGGACATCCTGATCACCGAATCGGAGCTTAGGAAAAATGATGACTGATATTGAAAAGCGACTTGCAGCGCTGGGGCTGGTTCTTCCGCAGATTCCCGCCCCGGTTGGGAATTTCGACCCGGGTGTGCTGCAGGGAGATCTGTTGTTTTTGTCGGGCCAGGGTCCGCTGTTGGAAAACGGAAAACTGGCGCGCGGCGTCGTAGGGGATACTGTGACGGTGGAAGAGGCATATTTTCATGCCAAATGCGCCGGCTTGGTCCTGATAGCGGCTATGAAACAGATACTGGGGGATCTTGGGCGAATCGAAAGAATCGTAAAAGTCCTGGGAATGGTCAATGCTGCGAGGGATTTTCGCGAACATCCAAAAGTGATAAACGGATGCTCGGATCTGTTTGGCAGTGTTTTCGGGGAGGCCGGTCGCCATAGCCGCAGTGCTGTTGGAATGGGATCCCTGCCCGGAGGGATTACAGTTGAAATAGAGGCTATTGCAGCCGTCAGGCCACAGTCATGAATCGGATGTCCAGCCTGGATAATCGGGAAGGTAACAGATGGGTATTTATCAGGATGTTTTCAAGCACTGGAACCTGAACCACGTGATTAATGCGTGCGGCACCAAAACGGGTATCGGTGCTTCCCGGGTCAGACAACCGGTCATTGAAGCCGTAGCATCCATCCTGTCGGAATTTGTTTCGATTGATCAACTCCAGGCGCGCGCCAGCCAGGTCATCAGCCGTATCATCGGTACAGAGGCGGGCTGCGTGACCGCCTGTTCGGCTTCGGCCCTGACCACCGGCGTGGCGGCTACCATCACCGGTTCCGACCTGGCTGCCATCGAAAAGATGCCGGATTGCGGGACCAGACAAAACCGCGTGGCCATACAAATGGGCCATATGATCAATTATGGGGCCCCCATCCCCCAGGCAATCAGACTCTCCGGTGCAGAACTGATACCCCTCGGAACAGCTGCCCTGTGTGAGGTGTACCACCTGGAAGAAGCCCTGCTGGAGGGGCTTGCATCAGCGGTATATGTCGTATCCCACCATACGGTCAGGGAAGGGGAACTGCCCATGGACCTCTTCATTGAGACCTGCCATCGCTACAAAACCCCGGTGATCGTAGACATGGCATCCGAATATGACATGAAGACACCTGTCGAACTGGGGGCAGACCTTGTCATCTATTCCGGTCACAAATTCATGTGCGGCACCACCAGTGGTATTGCTGCGGGGAACAGGCGCATCGTGCAGGCCACCTACCTGCAGAACAGGGGTATTGGTCGCGTCATGAAAGTCGGCAAGGAAAGCATCGTTGGGGCTCTGGCAGCCCTTGAACTCTGGTCTGAGATGGATCATACGGGGCAGTTGCACGCTGAACAAAAAATCCTGGATCTCTGGACGGAGCGGCTAAAAAATCAAAGCGGTCTGTCTCTTTCCCTGCACCAGGATTGGACTGGAAATCCCATTACCAGGCTCAAATTGTCGGTCGACCCGGCAGAAGCAGCGCTGTATGCATGGGAACTGTCCGGGCGGCTAGCCGGTCGAAAACCTGCCATTATCGTCCGGGACGATCTGGCTGAGAAGGGCTGCCTTTTCCTCGACCCCTGCAATCTGAACAAAGATGAGGCACAGCTGGTCGCTGACGCTGTTATTGAGGAGTTGAACAAAGCGAATCAAGAACTGCCTGACAAGCGACTGACCTGGAGCGCTGTCAAGCGACACCGATCGCTGGATCCCCTTAAATGGCCAACGGATGACTGAGGATGTGCGCATATCTTTGGTGAATCCTCAGCAGGAATAGTCACTCTGGTCATGTATTTATCTTCAACGGTGAATTCCCCAGTAATCATCTGATACAAACCATCGAAGTCCAATTTCTTGTCAGCATCATCGATTCGGGTGCACCAAAAACATGGGGGCAATTTCGAATTTTGTTTGAACAAAAAAGAGCTGTGTCTCTCCCGTCATGCCCGCGGAGGTGGGCATCCAGGTGTATTTTACTGTTTACACATCTGGACACCCGCCTGCGCGGGTGTGACGAACGACCCACATGATTTTGGTGCACCCATCGATTCTGATAATATCATGTGTTTCTTTCAAACCCTGCATTGCAAATTTATCTTTGACCCTGAACACGCTGCTCGCAGGAAGATGAAAAAGAGCCATGGGTGATTGCCACATGCGGTCACATGCTGTATGCATTATGCAAGGTGAATAAGTGTGAAAACCGTAAATCCGTTTTTTGATTCTCCAGGTGAGATTCTCCTTTGATATTATTGACATCAAGCCGAGCGATACCAATTTCCAGGGTAATACCATCAGGGGGTGATATGGGGCAAACAGTTAAAATAATAGTTGGCATGCTGCTTGTTTTTTTCTTTCAGAATATCCCGATTCTGCAGCGTCATATCGTTGCTGAAACATATTGGCCCACCGATTCATGGAAAACCGCCACCCCGGAAAGCCAGGGCATGGATTCGGGCAGGCTTGCTGAAATGATAAAGCTGGTTTGGCAGGAAGGAATAGCCATCGACAGCATATCTATCGTCCGGAATGGCTATCTGGTACTTGATGCATACAATCATACCGAGTCAGAGGACCAACGCCATATCATATACTCCTGCACAAAGAGCATCGTATCCACCCTCGTCGGTATTGCCATAGACAAAGGATATATCAGGAGTGTCAAACAGCCTGTTCTGGACTTCTTTCCGGATAAGCACGTCGGGGCTATGAGTGCCGGAAAAAGGGCCATGACTCTGGAACATGTGTTAATGATGGCAACCGGTTTGAAGTGTCAGGACTCTTATAAATACCAATGGCAGGGAATGTCCGGCATGCTATCAAGTAATGACTGGGTTCAATATCTCCTGGATCTGCCCATGATCGAAGCACCCGGTTCCCGTTTTGAGTACTGCAACGGTGCCAGTCATTTGCTCTCAGCGATTATCCAGAAAACAACCGGAAAAACCGCCTTTGAATTCGCCAAAGAAAACCTGTTTGGTCCCCTGGGCATCCGGCAAATCACCTGGCCTGAAAACCGACAGGGCATCACCATCGGTTACAGTGAAATCAGGATGCGCCCTCAGGATATGGCCAAAATAGGATACCTGTTCCTGAATAAGGGGATCTGGGATGGGAAACAGATCGTTTCATCCGACTGGGTCGAAAAGTCGACCCGTACCCATATCTCAGCGACACTTCTGCCTGGATACGGCTACCAGTGGTGGATAGCAGATAAGGATCTTTATACGGCACTCGGACACAAAGGACAGTATATCATGGTGGTTCCGAAGAAGAACATGGTCGCAGTCTTTACCAGCTACCTGGATGGTAACAGCACATTTGTCCCATTGGAGTTGATGAGTAATTTCATCATCCCGGCTGTCGAATCTGAAAAACCACTGGCTGAAAACAGTGCCAGCTTAAAATCACTTCAGTCCTTTGTGACGAAATGGCAGACCCGTCCCTACTATATTTATAAAAAAGACAATCAACCGGCACCTGTGGATCCGCAGGAGAAAACGTTAAAAACGTATGTTAACAATGAACTGGGATTCTCTGTTCAGTACCAGGAAAACTTATTCAATATCAAAGCGGTTGCTGTTCCACCGGTCATATATCGAAGAAAACACATAACGGGACTGCCGGCGTTTGCCGTACTGGTTGATAAAGCCCCTCAAGGGATAACGTTGCAGACAACGGGTGACTATGTCATCCGGTTGGCCAAATCATTTCCGGGGGCTGCAGATTTCAACATCACAAAATCGAAAATCATCACCCTGGAAAATGGGACAAAGGCAGGTTACTCCGAATTGAACTGGCGAATTCAGTCAATACATGTCAACACTGTATCTGTTGTTGCCATAAAAGGGGATCAACTCATCGGTGTTGTCGTGTCCGATACGGAAGAAAATGCTATTGAGCCACTGATGGATGTGGCACAATCCCTGAAATTCAATCAATAATTCAGGTCTCCTGGAAGCGATCCCCATAATCTCCGGGGTGTCCGAATGAGAGGGCATCTGGCTCGAAATAACCCACTTATCTGATAAAACGACTGCCAATTACGATGAGATCAGAGTAAAATATTGAGAATCGCCGCAATTCAGTCGAAACATCAGGCTGCAGGGATGGATTCGTTCGGCGCACCGAGTCTCGCATTTCAAGTTTTATATCATAATACCCCCGACGGAGGGGGACTGAGCAGTTGCAAGCATAGTTAACTAACCGGAAAAAAGGGAGGCATCATGGCCAAAGGACAAAGCGTTCAAAAAAACGATAAGAAAAAATCAGAAAAGACATTGAAGGAAAAAAGGAAGGAAAAAAAAGAAAAAAAGGAGAAAAAGGGCCTGTAATAAGGCTTCAGGAAAACTGACCCAGGGGCTCCATGGATGGACTCGTGGGTTTCTTGAAAGATCAACCCTTTGATGCGGTCAGTTCGATATTTTTAATTAATCAAGGTGCCCTAAAATGAATAGATCCATTATCGTGCGTTTCGACGGGCAATATGCTGAGCATATCAAGAAAATCCGGAATACTGTGTTCACAAGGGAGCAGGGCATCGACAAAGCCCTGGATTTTGACGACAGGGACGTTGATGCCATTCATGTTCTGGTGCGCGCTGACGATGAATATGTCGGAACCGGACGCATGCTCAATGATGGTCATATCGGCAGGTTGGCGGTTCTTAAAGAGCACCGGGAAAAAGGATATGGGGCAGCTGCGGTTGCGGCATTAATGCTTGAAGCAAAGGATCTTGGCATGAAAAGAGTTTTTCTCGGGGCACAGCTGAGCGCTGTGGGATTCTATGAGAAACTGGCGTTTCGAGCGTATGGTGAACCATTTCTGGATGCGGGTATAGAGCATATTCAGATGGAGAAGGCGATTGTGTGACGATGCCGACTCCGGAAATGGGGTTGCATTTTCTTTCCAATTCAAGAAAACAGGGGTTTGTGAAACCAATTGAGATAATATTGTTCGATTTGGGTGGGGTGCTGGTCGAACTCACCGGCGTGCCAACCATGCTTGCCTGGACCTGTAATGAATACAGTGAGGAAGAACTCTGGGAAGCATGGCTGAGGTCTCCCGCCATCCGGTCTTTTGAAACCGGGCAGTCCACGACTGAGCAGTTTGCCGCTGACCTGATCAGGGAAATGAAGCTGCCGGTGGGCGCCACTGAGTTTATCAACACCTTTACCATGTGGCCGAGGGGTTTATTTCCCGGCGTAGCGAGTCTCCTGCAGAGATTGCAGAAAGACTATACCCTGGCCTGCTTCAGCAATTCCAATGAATTGCATTGGCCAAGGCTGATGGTTGAAATGGGTCTGCAACAACTGTTTGAACACCATTTCGCCTCCCATCTGATCGGCCGGCTGAAACCCGACAAATCAGCGTTTGAATATGTGCTGCAGCACCTTGGGAGTGACGCGTCGTCGGTGCTTTTTCTGGACGACAATGAGCTGAATGTCAATGGAGCCAGGAAAGCCGGCATGAGGGCTGCCCGGGTAAAAGGGCCGTTGCAAATCGAGCAGGTGCTTCGAGACCATGGTATCCCTGCGGGGTATCAATAGCTGAAACCATGAATAGGGCCATTGGTGCCGGTTGAATCTCAAAAACAAAGGGCAGGGAATAAACAGTGAGATGACAGATCCCGGAACCATTTCTATGTGTACCTGTCCGGGCTTCCGTACCGGGCAGCGAGGTTCAATTTTCAGCATGGAAGCGACGTGACGCACTCCGACGATCGGGTCATTGAGTCTGGATTGCCTGAAACGCAGATCGATCCGGCTCTGTTTTCGTCTCTCCAATTCCAGATCCATCAGGTGCAGGAGCACCTTTTTGTAGGACCAGTTCTTCTCCTGGACCTATTCCAGAGCTTCTGCGATATTGTCAGCGAAGCCCTTGAGCTTGAGTTCGTTGCATTTTTCGATGATCTCGGTGGTCATGTCTGCTTCTCCTTTAGAGTGTGATGGCGTCATAATCGTTCAATGTGTGTTCGGATACCGGAGAGGATGGTCGGTGGTCAGCCCAGAATGCAAAAAATATTTTCAAAAATCCAAAAGCGCAACAGCACCATTGTAATTGACTTACACCTTCTAACAGCTGGAAAAGTCCCCTTTGCCCGATTTCTGGGTAAAAATTTCAAGTGATTTCGATAAAGGAATCATTTGAAACAGAGTTGCTTAACCTTGCATCATTTTTGCTTGACTACACTAGCTCGAAGGAGTACTGAATACAGGAACTCAATTCTAAAACCACCGAACCGGTTTTTTCCCTGATTGCAGGATGGAGAACCCTGGAGGGTAAAAGAATGGGACAGGTCCGAGCGATAACTGCAAATTTCCCGCCTGAAAGTCCTCGCCTTATCGGGGAGCAATTCCAAGAAAAAAGTATAAGGGGCCCATCATGGTTAAAATCCTGACGGCCTCAATCCGTCTTCTTTCCAGGTTTGAATCAGTAGCGATGGCCGGGTCCAGCCTGGGGATGGTGATCATCATGTTGCTTTCCGCCACAGACGTTGTAATGCGATATGTTTTCCATGCACCTATCCGCTGGGCCTTTGAATTCATCTCCCAATATTTAATGGTAGCGGTATTTTTTCTCGCTCTTTCCGAAACTCACGGTAGACGTCAGCATATCTCAGTGGATTTGCTGGTCAGAAAGCTTGGCCCTCGGGCAAAAAGTGCTGCGGCATTACCTGGTTCAATAATGGCTCTGGGCTTTTTTGGAGTTCTCTGGTGGATTGGCGTACTCCAGACCCTGGAGGCCTGGAACAGGGATCTGGTGATTTTTGGGGCAGTCCAATGGCCAAAATGGCTGGCGCTGATTTTTCTGCCGATTGGAGTCGGTCTGCTGGCGCCAAGGATTTTATTGGATATACTTGCAGATTTATTGTGCCTGATAACCGGCGATACCCAGGTGATCCGTTTTTCACAGCAGGAATCACTCGCACATGGGGAGGATTGATGATCGCTGGACTGATGATTCTGCTTTTATTGCTTCTTCTGGCCCTTGGCTTGCCGGTGGCCTTTGTCATGGGGGTTTCCGGGGCTGTTGGTCTTCTGATTTTTGGAGGACCTCAAGTGGTTGTCGGGATTTTGTCCACTTCTCCAATGTCCACTGCCTCAACCTATGAACTGGTGACCATCCCAATGTTTATCCTGATGGCGGAGTTTGTGATTACCAGTCAGATAGCGGACGAAATGTTTGATACCATTGTGGTCTGGGTGGGTCGTGTACGTGGGGGGCTTGCCATTGCCACTGCTTTTGCCGGTGCCGGTTTTGGTGCAATATCCGGATCAAGCACCGCCGGAGCGGCCACTCTGGCTTCGACGGCTTTGCCGGCCATGATCCGTCATGGCTACAACAGAAAAATGGCCAACGGCGTTGTTGCCATCTCGGGAACCCTGGCCATGCTGATTCCGCCCAGTGTGGCCGCCATTTTATATGCTCTGGTGGCGGATCAGGATCTGGGAAAGATGCTGATCGCTGGAATTATCCCCGGGATTCTGGTGGCGCTGACCATCGCTGCCACAATCGTTTTCCTTGTCTGGCGACATCCGGATTCTGCTCCGATGGGAAAAAGCTATTCGCTTCGAGACAAATTTCTGTCTCTTAAGATTACCGGAGCCATGATGTTTTTGATTCTGATGGTAACGGGGGTGATATATCTTGGTGTGGCGACCCCCACTGAAGCCTCCAGCATTGGCGCCCTAAGCGCATTTCTGATCGCATGGTACCGAGGGAGAATGACTTGGGCTGTCTTTTATCGGGCAGTGACCAGCGCCGCACGAACCTCAGCAATGATTACCATGATTATTGTCGGGGCGCATATTTTTGGTTATTTCATGACCATCACTCAATACACCCAGCAATTCATAGTGTTTATTGGAGGGCTAAACCTTCATCCTTATGTGATTCTGACAATAATTATTTTTCTCTATATTATTTTGGGAATGTTTATGGATCAAATTGCAATTCTGATCCTGACTGTCCCAATTCTTCTTCCCCTGATCCTTTCGCTCGGGTTCGACCCCATATGGTTTGGGATTCTCATCATTCTGACGGCTGAGGTCGGGATGGTTACGCCACCAATTGGGATGAATTGCTTTGTCGTTGCACGATACACCGGAAGACCTGCTGAGGAGGTTTTCATAGGTGTTTTTCCGCATGTTGTGGCACATGTATTATTGATCGTGTTTATTGCTGCCGTGCCGGAAATAGTACTTTGGCTTCCGTCCACTATGTAGGTGAGCGGAAAATCTGGAAATTTCATCAAGAAGGGAGAACACTATGAGAAAATCAATTTTGATGCTGATCACCATGGCATTCATACTGGTATTTTTTGGAATAACAGGAAATGCTGAGGAAAAAATTGTTCTGAAACTGGCTGATTCTCTGCCACCCACCCATTTTCTTTCCGTCAATGCCGGACAATTCTGGATGAATAAAGTTAAAGAATACACTGGCGGAAAAGTCGAATTTCAACACTATCCAGCTCAGCAACTGGGCAAGGCCAAGGACTTGCTGACCCTGACCCAGACAGGTGTAACCGATATCGGTTATGTCTGCCCGGCTTATGCCTCGGACAAGTTGCCGCTTTCCAGTGTTGGTGAACTTCCAGGGATGTTCGATAGTTCCTGCCAGGGATCGGCTGCGATCTGGAAACTTGCGAAGAGCGGGATTCTTGACCAGGAAGAATTTGCGAAAAATGGGTTGAAAGTTCTTTTTGCATTTTCACTTGTTCCCTATCGGGTGTTCACCACAGAAAGAGCAAAAATTGATTCTCTTAATAGTCTGCGAGGCATGAAAATCCGAGCAGCAGGCCAGAGCATCCCTGCAGCCCTGGAATCACTTGGTGTTGTACCCATCAGGATGTCCGCACCAGAGGTCAGGGAATCTATTAGTCGCGGGACGATTGATGGAAGTATTGCACCTTTTTCCAGTATAAAGCCCTATGGGATGACCGAACTGGTTAAGTACGCCACTTCCGGCGTCGATTTTGGCAGTTTTATAGCAACCTATTCCATCAGTATAAATAAGTGGAATTCCCTGCCTTCGGATATTCAGCAAGCAATGGTAACGGCCGGGGATGAAACTGTTATAAATTTTTGCAGGTTCATGGACAAGTCGGAATCTAAAGCTCGCGCAGCCTTAGTCAAAGGTGGATTGATTGTTTATGAGCTGACCAGTGAAGAAAAAAAATCCGTCGCCAAAAGCTTTGCCCCCTTGAGGGAGCAGTGGGTTTCCACAATGAACAGTCGCGGTCTCCCGGCTTCAAAAGTGATGGCTGACTATCTGAAAGCTGTTCAGCAATAACGATAGTGCCATATGCTCAAATATATTTTCCCGGGCGGGTAGCACAGGCTTTAGTGCTCCCATTAGTAATAGCAAGAAGGCGATTACGGGAGGTTATCAAAGTCCAAGGTTTTGGCGGGATTACCATTCAAGGGGAAACATGGTATTAATACAGGATGAATGTTATCGGGCTGTAATGCGTTTTGGAAACCGAATCGCCTTTGATTCACTGGACCGCAAAATCACGTTTGATCAACTCTGGACCCGAATCGATTTTCTCTCCGGGGCGCTTTTGAAACTGGGCGTCAACAAAGGGGACCGCCTGGCGATTCTATCCGGTAACTGCTCCGATTATATCGTATACCATTATTCCGCAGCCAGGATAGGGGCTATCCTACTGGTGTTGAACATGCGTCACACCACCGAAGAGCTGAAATGGGCCCTCAACAATGCAGAAGCCAGGATATTGATCATCAATGAATTGTTTGCGGACCAGCTGGAAATCCTGCAAAAAAACTGCCCCTCCATTGAGCAGACCATTGGTATCGGATCGGTCGAAACCGCCCATTATTCAACCGATGAGCTCATCGCTCTTCACCAGGAATTGATCAACCCGCCGAAACTGGTGGAAACAGATCCCATTCTGCTTATCTATACCAGCGGCACCACCGGCCGACCGAAGGGCGCCCTGCAGACCCATGAAGGCTCCGTTATGATCGATCGCTTGACGGCAGATGCTCTGGAAATCTCAACCCGGGATGTATACCTGGCCTTCATGCCCTATTTTCACCAGGCCGGCCTGATCCGGACCCGGGCAACCTTGATAAACGGAGGGATCAACCTGGTTGCCGGAAAAATTAATCTGGAATCCCTGGTTTCCTATATTGTCGACAAAAAAGTTTCTATCACCATGCTGGTGCCCCCTTACGATACCCTGCTGACAGAAATTGCCGACCGAGACAACCTGACCTTTCCCTCCCTGCGGTTCATCATCGGCGCCGGCGGCGCCGGGTCGGCTCATGCTGAACGAATGCGGGTTTTCTGCGAGCGCTTTAACTGTAACTACATGGGCGTTTACGGCCAAACCGAAGTGACCGGACCCGCGACCCTGATTACGGGCAAGGACTATTTTTCACGACCCGACTCCTGTGGCAAACCCATGGCAGGGATCGAACTGGAGATCTGGGATGATGAGAACAACATCCGTCCGACCGGAGAGGTGGGTGAGATCATGATCCGCTCCAGGACCTGCGTTCCCGGGTACTGGAAAAACGATGCCGCAAGCCAGGCCCTCTATAGCCGCGAATGGCTGCACACGGGCGACTTGGGTAGAGTGGACGAGGAGGGATTTGTCTATTTCATCGACCGTAAAAAAGAGCTGATCAAGACCGGTGGGGAAAATGTTTACCCCCGTGAAGTCGAGGATGTGTTGAGAACACATCCGTCTATTGCCGAGTTGACGGTCATCGGGCTACCCGATGAGGGCGGATGGGGCGAAAAAGTGACGGCGGTGGTCATTCTCAAAGAGGGACATACCCTGAGCTTGCAAGAAGTAAAAGCGGTGTGCCGGGGGAAAATCGCCGGGTATAAAATCCCTAAATCCCTCAAGATCGTGGAAACCATCCCCCGCAACTATACGGGAAAAATCCGCAAATTGCTGTTAAAAGAGCAGTTCAAAGAAGGATAAATTGAAAAACCGCTTGTGAATCCGCACATCGTTGCTAGTATCCGTTCAGCTGCCCATTGTGTCGAGTGGATCAAGATTGAAAACATGAAATGCGAAACCTGCAGCATCGAACGAATTCATCACTGGAGTTACTGGGAAACATCCTGTTTTCCAAATCTATCCATCCGGGCTCCCATACTGGGTAGCGAGGTTCAATTCTGCTTTTTCATCATCCCTTTGGCAGTCTGCACCGCCATAGCGTTTTCATTGACCATGTCCCTGACTATCGCGGGCGGCGGGTGACCGCTTCCCTGTGTTGCAGAATGATCGCCTTTGCCTTGCACCTGTGCACGCAAACGCCACAGCCGATACACAATTTCTACTGAACCGTCACGGCTTTCCCAAACTTGCGGAAAAAGACGAAGCTGTACTCCTGGCAACGGGACTGGTATGAGTCGAAGCAGGACAGATAGTGTATTAAGAATGGAAACAGAATTTACTGTCAGAAGATATTGCAGCAGATTTTATATAGCACTTTCTGATTTCGTTCCTGTTTTCCTGCCAAAACACTGCAGATAGCCGGTATTCCTGTTTCAGGACTTAAAGTGCAGATCGCGCTGCGGAAACGGAATTTCGATATGGTGTTTTTTGAAAACGTCCCAGATATTGAGCAATACTTCGCTGCTGACATTGGATACCCCGTTTTGCGGGTCGTTGATCCAGAAACGAAGTTCAAAATCAACCGAACTGTCACCGAATCCCTTCAAGAGACACACGGGTTTCGGGTCATCAAGAATCCGGTCGACATGTTTTAAGGAATCCAGGACAAGTGAGATCACCTGGTGGGGGTCCGCACCATAGGAGGTCCCAAATTCAACTTTCTGGCGAACGATGTTGTTTGAATAGGACCAGTTGATCACCTGCTGCGTGATCAGGTCTTCGTTGGGAATCAGGTATTCTTTTTCATCCCGGGTGACGACGGAAACGTATCGCCCCCCCATAAACCGGACATAGCCGAAAGCGTCCGCCAACTGGATGACATCTCCCGGTTTGACCGATTTATCAGAAAGTAGGATGAGACCGCTGATATAATTCCCCACGACCTTCTGCAGGCCGAATCCGACACCCACTCCGATTGCGCCACTGAAAATGGCAAGCGACGAGAAATCGATACCGACCGTATTCAGCACGATGAGTCCCACCAGCATGATCATTGTGACATGCGTGACCTTGGTTAACATCAACCGGGTGGATGAATTCAGTCCAGGTACGCTGTTGAGCCGCTGTTCAAAATAGTTGCTGAGCCAGTTGACCGTTTTCAGGAGAACGACTGCGAGGATGATGGACTGAAGCACGGATGACAGGGAAAGCTTTGTTTGACCGATTGAAAAACCGGTGCTCCCCAAAAATCCGGAAACCGATCCGAAAACACCAATAATGTTCAGGGCTGCAATCGTCCACACGATAACGCCCACCATCCGGGACCAGTGGCGGTCAAGAATCACTGAAGCCGCCAGTTGAACAACGATCCAGGCCGCTGAAAGATTCAAAACCAGCGTCATGAAAAAAGTTGTCTGGCCGATCTCACTGAAAACCTGAACTGCAATCCATAGCAGGATGACACTTAAAATCAAAGGTAGCTGTTTCAACAGGCGGCGGATAAAACTCAGCAACAATGCATTTTGAAACCCGCGCTGGTCAAGGCGAATGGTTAAAAACCGCTTTAAGGGGTTTCCTATCAGGGATCCAATCAGTCGGATCAGCAGCAGCGCTGCTATCTGCACGAGATTATCCCCGGATAAAATCTGTGTCTGAACCCATGATTCTGCAGTTGAATACAATTGACTGATGGTGCTCTGGTTTATGAGAGAGTTCATGGCTAGCGCATTGCCTCGGATAGTATAAAAAGAGTTTTCTGTGATTGGTACCGCAAAATTGATTCCTGCGTCCAGCAAATTTGGCGGGTGAAAAACGTCCAGTGGCCCAACACCGTATTTGGGCGTCAGTTTTTTGACTTCCTTGCGGAGCCTGATGGGTTCCTCTTCTTTGAAGCTGATTTTACCATGTCCCGGAAAGACCTGTCCATCATCCGTGATCTGCTGGTTTTTCCATCGTCTCAGGGGCTTCATGGATTCCCGGACTTCTTGCCACCCCTGAGACCTTGCAACCCTGCTCGGTTTTCAGTTTGCCTGTGTCAGTCTTGAACTGTTTTGAATCCTTTTTTTGCGTCATTGGCCACGTCATAAGTCTACTATCAGGGCGAATTTGACGAGGCGTCCACTTCCGCTGTCCCACTTCAATCGGGTATGGGTCACACCACAAATTCTCGATTCAGTGTATCTTTGACAGCTGTTGTTTGATAGGATGGTCTTAGACACATGGGGGTCAGGCCGAGCTGAAATACCTGCGGCATGCAATTGAAAACGACAGTCTGTGTTAACAAGCTGACCAACCACTATGCCCCGGGGCGGAGCACAACGAAGCATGAAAATAAATTGGGGGACATGTACTGGTTATGTGTACCTTCATTTATTTTTAGTAACTTTTAAGCAACAACCGGTCATTTTTCGGTTGTTGTTTGAGAATTGAGGCGGGCTGTAGGCCCGTTGGAAAGCTATTCACTGGATATACGCCCCAAAG
>JAHJRI010000014.1 GCA_018830885.1 bacterium
TTATGATGCATGGGGAACCTCTATTTTTGTGTTAATTATATGATATTTATGGGTATCATAATACCATTATAGAGGTTCTTCCGTTTAAAGCAAGGAATAATAAGCGTTTGCCGGTTTTTTCTCAACACCCTTTAGTTATCTCTTTTTAATAATTATTTTTCTAATGTTCCTCTCTCCCTTTCTACCGGATATTGGTATGGATTCGTTCGGGTTACGGACATGAATATCCTGATTATCGATGACGACAGTGACTTTCGGTATTACCTGGCTGCGATCCTCAAGGATGTGTTCAACCACCAGATCACCCAGACCGGTGGTTTTCATGAGGCGATGCGACTGGAGAAGACCATTCTGTCAGGCTTTGACCTGGCCTTTATCGATATGAAGATGCCGATGGTTGATGGATTTCAGGCGGGACTGCAGCTTAAGAGACAGTTTCCCGGTCTTGTGACGGTGATGCTGACCGCATATCCCAGTGTGAGCCAGGTCATCAAAGCGCTGCGGGACCATCTGTTTGATGATTTTCTGGTCAAGGAGGAGATGGAGGATGTTGAAACGTTTACCCAGTTGAAAAACGCGCTGCGTCGGGCTGAGAATCTGGCTGCGGCGCGCAAAGCTCTGTCAGATGAATACCAGCTCAGCAGCGTCTTGCGCACCCAGTATACGACCGTTCATTCTGAATTTGTGGGACGATCGGATTCGTATACACAGATCCGGGAACTGATTGAGATCGTCGCTCCGGCTCGCACGACGATATTGATCACGGGCGAGACCGGTACCGGAAAAGAGCTGGTCGCCAGGGAGATCCATCGCAGGAGTCTGCGCAGTCTCAAGCCGTTTATTCCGATCAATTGCAGTGCGATCCCCCTGGGGCTTCTGGAAAGCGAGCTGTTCGGTCATAAAAAAGGGTCCTTCACCGGTGCGGTCGGTGATCGAGCGGGATACTTCAGGCTGGCAGAGGGGGGGACGCTTTTTCTAGATGAAATTGGTGACATGCCGCTTGAGTTGCAGGCAAAACTGCTGCGGGTTCTGGAAGAGCGTCAGTTTTTCCCGGTGGGGAGCAGCAAGCTGACCGATGCTGTCCATCTGGATGTTCGTATCATCAGTGCCACCCACCAGGACCTGAAGCAGAAGACCGATGCTGGGACATTTCGACAGGATCTTCTCTACCGGCTGAACACGATGGTCCTGAACATCCACCCCCTGCGGGAGCGACACGACGATATCGACCCGCTGGTAACCTATTTTCTGTCCCGGCAGTCGGATAATCAAGATATCAAGGGTATTCAGCCCGAAGCCCTTGCACTGCTGAAACAGTGGCCCTGGCCCGGGAATGTCCGGGAACTGAAAAATATGATCGAACGGGCGGTTCTGCTGAGCCGGGATAATATGCTGAAAATGGTGGATTTTCCTGCAGAGGTTCAAGACCAAGGGAATCCAGGACCGCTGTCCCCTGTCACGACTGTTGGATTGTCTGCTCCCCCTGTTCGAAACGAGCGACGGGCCGTAGAGGTCAACAACAGCGGGACTGCCGTCTCTGTTCCGGAAATGGTTGGGAAATTATGGGAGACATTCCGGACTCATGGACACAAAATCTGGACTTTTGACAACCCAGATACGGTGACCCGTGAACTGCGGCGGGTCATGCAGGGTGCCCGCTATGTAAAAAAGGGTCATTCCGGGAGGCTGGCAGTGTCCGGGGAGATAAGCCTTGATGTGGATATTCATTATCTCAGTGCCTTCTCGGGGAACCTGGAAGGGGTAACGGTGCGGTTTGTGTTTCAATCCGAAAAGAGCCTGGGGCAAAAACCGAAAAAGACACCCCGGTATCCGGAAACCCGACCTCAGGTGATTGTGCAGCCCGTTTTAAAGGGACTCCCGGATACCTATCTCTTTAATCTGCTCTATCCGCCGACCCGTAAAAGCGATCTGACCGTTTTTTCCCCCCAGCGGGTCATGCGGGCACTGTTGCTGCGGTTTCTCCTGGACCGGGCACCTGCAGGCACACTGAAATCCATCTTCGCTCAAACCATGACCTTTTTAACCGACCGGGAGACCGCCGCACTGGTTGAAGGATTATCCACCTGGGGACTGGAGGCCATGCGGGCCTATCTGTGCGGAGCGGATCATATTTTTGCAGGGGTGGCCCGAAAATTGAGACATGACCCCGGGCAGATCATCCAGGAGATCAGAACCTTTTTCCCTGACTATCGTCACGTCTCCGGCTGACCAACCCGGGGGACCCTTTTTTTAACCATTGTCCAGTACGTCTCGAATGGCAGCCGCCAGGTCATCCTGGTCAATGGGTTTCATCAAAAAGCGCTTGATACCGACGGCCAGCGCCTTTTCTTCGTCGATGGTTTCGCTGTATCCGGTACAGAGAATGACGGGTATTTCAGGTCTGATTTTGAACAGCTCCAGGGAAAGCTGATATCCGGTCATATGGGGCATGGTCATATCGGTCACGACCATGTCGAAGGCGGATGGTTCCATCTGGAAGAGTTCCAAAGCCTCCCGGCTGTCGGACTTGATGGTGACCGTGTAGCCCAGCTGTTTCAAAGCTTCTTTTAGAAAAAAGGCAATCTCCTCTTCATCGTCAACCACCAGAATCCGCTCATTCCCTCTAATTTTCAACTGTTTGCTCCCGGAAACCAGTGTCGCCGGTTGGCTCAGCGATGCGGGAAAATAGATGGTAAATTCCGTTCCCTCACCTGGTGCAGATTTGAGCATGATATGGCTGTTGTGGCTCTTGACGATCCCCCGGACAACAGATAGCCCCAGTCCCGTGCCTTTGTTAATATCCTTCGTGGTAAAATAGGGTTCAAATATCCTGTCGCGGATTTCAGGGGAGATACCTTCTCCGGAATCCCGGATGCTGAGACAGACGTAATCGCCGGGCTTCATCCCGATTTTAGGGAGGGATTCGGCGTCGCAGTGAACAGGTTGAAGGGCTATCTGAAGCGTGCCGCCTGTCTCCTGCATGGCGTGATAGGCATTGGTGGCCAGATTCATGACGATCTGATGAATCTGGGTCACATCTGCCTCAACAGGTCCGCACGCCGGGCTGATCTCGGTTTCAATCTGAATGGTGGTGGGCAGTCTGGAACGCAGCATCTGCAGGGCTTCTTTGACAATCGGTTGCAGAAGAACCGGTTTCAGGATCTTTATGGACTGATGACTGAAGGTCAGGATCTGCTGAACCAGTTCTTTGGCCCGGTTGGCCGCTTTATGGATTGAACTGAACTGGTGGTAGGTATCCCCGGTTTCGTCTGCAGCCCGCATCCCCAGCCTTGAAAAACCGATGATGGGATGTAGCAGGTTATTGAAATCGTGTGCGATGCCCCCCGCCAGAGTGCCGATGGCCTCCATTTTCTGGGTTTGCTGCAGCATCGCCTCCAGCCGTTTTTGTTCCCTTTCCGCTACGATACGGTCAGTGATATCCCAGGATATTCCCAGAATCCCTTCGGTTTCTCCATTTTCCATAATGATGGGCACCTTCAATGAATGGAGGGTGCGGATCCGTCCTTTCACCGTGCGTTCGTCCTGGTATTCCAGGGGCTTTCCGGATTGTATGATCTGTTGATCCTCTTTTCGATATCTCTCCGCCCGTTGACGCGGATGAATGTCAAAGTCGTTTTTCGCCGGAAAAAATTCCGGAGACTGGCTAAAGTCGGCGGCGTATTTTTTATTGACCGTCACGTATTCAGACTGACAGTTTTTGAAAAAAAGCCTCTGGGGCATATTGTCCACCAGGTCCCTGTATTTTTTTTCACTCGCCCGAAGGGCCTTTTCAAACGTTTTTCGCTGGGTGATATCCTCGACAATTCCCATCAGATAGTCAATCCTGCCGTTCACGTCTCTGACCAGAGACAGGGTCAGGTTGATCCAAACCTGTGTGCCATCCCGCCTGATGTTCTGCTTTTCAATGGAGACCGTCTTGCAGCGGCCATCGATGACCCTGTTGCGCTCATCCGACTGAACTTTTCTGAAATCCGGATGGGTGATCTCATCGTAGTTCCTGCCCAGCAACTCTTCGCTGGCAAACCCCATCATCTGGCAGTAGCGGTCATTGATCCGCAGGATTCTGCCTTCCAGGTCGCTGTGGATAATACCGACGGCTGCCTGCTGAAACGTGCTGTGAAGCCAGCTTTCCCGCTCCCGGAGGGATTTTTCGATCAGCTTGGAGCGGGTTAAATCCCGGGCACTGACAATAACACCGGTGATCTCCCGGCTGTCCGGCTGAATCTTGGCCTCGACACGGGACTCATAATAGATGGTGCCGCCATCCGGGGTCAGGTATTCCGTTTCATAGACGGCAGGGATTCCAGTTGCCAGGACTTTTTCAAGGATGGCTTTGACTTCTGCCTGTTTTTCACCTCCCCCCGCCAGCTCATACAGCGGTCTGCCGATCAGTGCTTCCCGTGTCAGGCCGGGAGACGGTCGGTTCACAAACCGGATCTTCAATTCCAGATCCAGGTCCACAATATGGTCTGGTGAGTTTTCCACCAGGGAGCGCCAGCGGGTCTCGGACTCCTCCGCCTTTTTTTCAGATGCTTTGCGCTGACGATCGATTTCAGCTGTGTATAACGCAAGTTCGATATTGGCTTTCAGGGACCGCTGGTGGATTGGTTTGACCAAAAAACCGCAGGGTCGGATAAGTTTGGCACGATCCATCAGTCCCTGATCAGCGAAGGCGGACAGAAAAATAATGGGAATGTTCCAGTCGGCGGTGATCTGCCTGGCTGCTTCGATACCGTCCATCGCGCCATTCAGCCTGATATCCATCAGGACCAGGTCCGGTTTTAGTTCAGCGGCCGCAGAAATGGCTTTTTCCCCGGAGGTTAATTTGCCGGTGACTTCATATCCGATTGTATCAACCATTTTGGCCAGATATTCCGCGATGATGATCTCATCTTCAACAATCAATATTTTTGGTTTTGACATCGTTTGATCTGCCGGAAGTATTATCAAGCTTTTTTGTAACGATTCACCCCATTTTCTGAGTCAATGGGGTCGTGATCGGTATGTGATTGAACGGATTGGGAGTGGTTCACCATCGCCGGGATGGTGATGTGAACGACCGCCCTCGGAGGTGAGAAACAAAGCTTGCAGCAGTAAGATTTTCGCATTCAATTTCACCTATCGTTCCCAAACTTTACGCTAGCAGATAGAAGCTGTAATTGCATCATTTTTATTGACTCTTTCTCATGCTTCCTTGAGCCCTGACCCTGGGTCATGTCGGTTGACATGGAAAGGATTTAACACGGAGACACGGAGAAAGAAAATCCCATAGAGGAAAAGGAGGGAGCCGTTCTCAGCCTGAACTCTGACCTAAATCGGACTGTCGAATCGGGCTGTCAACACCAGCATGTCATCTTCCACGGATGTTTTGGTCTTGTAGGGGATTTTTTTAAAGAGGTTGATCATGCCCTTGTTGGTCATGGAGGTATAGGCGATAAAACCGGCGATCCCGTTTTCCCGGGCGGCTTCAATCAGTTTTTCAATGATCACGCCGGCGATCCCCTTCTGCTGCCATTCCCGGGCGACCGAGAAGGCGATCTCCGCCATGTTCCTGGATGGTTCCAGCAGGTAGACCCCCATGCCGATGACCTTGCCGAATCCGAACTCACCGGTCACTGCCACGACAGTCATATCCTTGACATAGTCGATCTGGAACATCCCCTCCATGTCGTCCCTCAGAAAACAGGTCTTCTCGTGGAAAAAACGGGATTGGATGTCTTCCGGGGCCAGGTTATAGAAGTGTTCCTGGATCCGGCGATCATCCACCGGTTTGGCTGCCCGAAAGGTGACCCGCTCTGTTCCATAGGTGCGGGTCTCCTCCATCTTGGCCGGATAGATTCCATTGACAAACTCGTTCAGGGTACGTTTCTTACCCATCAACCCCTGATCCTTGGCTGCCTGCAGCAGTTCATCCCTGAAATCGGGATGAGCGAGGCTGATCATCGCCATGGCCCGCTCCTGCAGATTTTTCCCAAAGAGATTCACCGCCCCGAATTCGCTGACCACGTAGGAGACATCGCTTCTGGGTACCACAACGGATCCACTTTCCATTTCACTTAGAATCCGGCTGTCTTTGCCCTTGTTACGAGTCGATGGAATCAGAATAATGGATTTCCCGCCGGGGGAGCGGGACGCACCCCGTCCAAAATCCAGCAGTCCGGTAACACCGGAATAGTGGTTCTGGGGCATCACTTCAGCTGCAACCTGTCCGGTGAGGTCCATGGCCATGGCCACATTGATGGCGACCATTCGGTTGTGCTGGGAGATGATACTGGGGTTGTTGGTATAATCCGAGGGATAAAACTCAATGGCGGGGTTGTCGTTGATAAACTGGTAGAGCGCCCTGGTCCCGATGGCGGCACTGGCCACCAGCTTGCCGTTGTTGAGTCCCTTTCTGCGATTGGTAATGACCCCTTTTTTCACCAGGTCCATCATGCAGTTGATCATGAACTGGCTGTGAACGCCCAGATCATTCTTCTCGGACAGGGCCATCATGATGCCCTGGGGGGTGTTGCCCAGTCCCATCTGGATCGTCGACCCGTCATCCACGAGGTTCCCCACCAGGCGTCCGATGGTCAGGGCAGACTCAAACTCCGGAATATTCTCGATACAGAGGACATCCTCTTCATGTTCCACAAACACATCCACATCATCCAGGTGGATGAAGCCCTGACCCAGGGTCCGCGGCATCCGCGGATTAACCTGGGCAATAACCAGGTCTGCCGACTGGGCAGCGGCCAGTGTCACATCAACGGAAACCCCCAGGCTCATCCAGCCGAAGGGATCCGGTGGTGAGACCTGGATCAGGGCGGCATGCAGTGCCAGATGCCGCTCCTTGAACAACCGGGGAACCGAAAACAGGTTCATCGGTGCGATGTAGCGTTTATTGGATGCCAGCCAGCTGCTGGTCGCGGAACCCTGGTAGATAACCCGCACATTCAGGTTGTGCTCCTGGGATTCGGTGGCGATCAGACTGAGGGGGGAACGGTCGGAACTCATCAACCGCACGATTTCCAGGTCGGAAAAACGCCGGGCCTGTTTTACCAGGGCATTCACCAGATGGATCGGTTCGCCGCAAGCCGAACCGATAAACACCCGTTTGCCCGAACGGATCCTGCTGATGGCGTCATCGGCCGAACATAATTTGCCCTGATACCGGTCTGACGGGTCGGTGGATGTCATCGGTCGTCTCCTTGTGGGTTAAAAAATCGGTTTCTATTCAGGTAGCTATCCACCACTTTTTCTCAGCAATGTCCGGTTTTTGCAGTCCGTTAAAGACCATTTGTCAACCGTTCCGTCAAGGGGATACCGATCTAAAACACGCATGAAACCATCCCTGGTGCTCCGGGAAAACGTCCTGTTTTCCAGGGTTTCAAATCGCTATCCCCTTGACTCCACTGAAAACTGCGATTAACTGGTTCTGAAGTGCAAAA
>JAHJRI010000155.1 GCA_018830885.1 bacterium
AGTTTCTTAGATGATCTTGACGAAGCGAAGCGTCCGAGACCAACTGTTTGAGCAAAGCGAGTTTTGGGGTGAGAAGCGAAACTTGCAGCTTCGAAGAGCAAAGCAAGTCCTGGATCATCTTGAAACGAATCCGCAATTGAAAGGGCTTTATGACAGGCACGGGAAGGCATCGCTATTTTTTCAGCCTTCGTTGTGCCCGACAGAGCATGATGGTTTTTATCAGCGCGATTATGGTCAGTTGGAACAAAAACTTGAACATGTGGTTGCTGCATTCGCACTTTTTGTGTCAGGACGGAACGGGTCAGCCCGGAATATCCCCACATCTGGATTCAAACCATTGGCAGGGAACGCAATCTACAAAGAGATATGACATCATTTACCCGATTTTTCCCAGGAAAAAAAACAGAGGAAACACCCTCCCGAATCGATTCTTCAGCGTCCCACGGTCGTGAAGAGATCGTCAGAACCTGCTGTCCGGCCCACAATTGCGGAGGCAGGTGTCTGCTGGTGCTGCGTGTCAAGGATGGGGTCATCACCGGAATCAGTGCAGATGATCGTCCCGGCGATACGCTGGCGGATCCCCGGAGACGCGCCTGTTCCCGCGGTCTTTCCTATCGCCGGCGTTACTATCATCCGGATCGATTGAAATACCCTCTTAAAAGAACGGGTAAAAGAGGTGCGGGACAGTTTGAGAGAATTTCCTGGACGGAAGCCCTGGATACGATAGCCGATGCGTTTAAGCGGATCAAACGACAATACGGCAGCAGTGCCATGTTTGTGCCTTACGGAACGGGAAGTTACAGCCAGATAAACGGGAGTCAGGCCGCAGAACGGTTGCTGAATTTATTCGGCGGTCGTTTGAATGCCTATAACAGTTACAGCTGGGCCTGCATCAGCAAGGCGACACCCTATGTCTACGGCACGGCCATCACCGGAAACCAGAGGCAGGACTGGCTGAATACCCGATACATACTCATGTGGGGCTGGAATCCTGCTGAAATGAGAGATGGTACCAACAGTGACTTTTTCATCCGCAAGGCCCGTGAAAACGGCGCCAGGGTGGTCTGTATCGACCCACGCATGACCATGAGCGCCGTCGGACTGGCAGATGAATGGATCCCCATTCGACCCGGAACCGATGTGGCCATGATGAGCGCCATGGCGTATGTCATGATCAGGGAAAAGCTGTATGACGCTGCTTTTGTCGAGAAGTACTGTGTGGGTTTCGATTCAAGCCAGATGCCGGAAGGGGCATCCGGGGCCGAAAGTTACCGGGACTATATTCTTGGCACCCGGGATGGGGTTCCCAAAACGCCGGAATGGGCTGAGTCGATCACAACGGTTCCCAGGGCAACCATTGAAAGAATCGCCCGGGAATATGCGCTGTCTAAACCGGCCATTCTGTACCAGGGGTACGGAATGCAACGGAGAGCCTATGGTGAACAACCTGTCATCGGGGGATGTGTTTTAGCTGCCATCACCGGTAATGTGGGAATTCCAGGGGGATGGGCCAGCGGCGTGGGCTTGCAGGCCCCGGATGGCGGCGCGATCTGGAAGATGCTGCCCCAGGGGGATAATCCGGTTAAAGCGTCGATCCCCACATTCTTGTGGACAGAGGCCGTGCTGCGCGGAACGGAAATGGGTCCGAAAGAGGGGGTCGTGGGAGTTAACCAGCTTGATAACAACATCAAGCTGATCTATGCAGTGGCATCGAATATACTGATCAATCAGCATTCCAACATCAATCGTTCTGCTAAAATTTTATCTGACGAAAGCCTGGTTGAGTTCATCGTCGTGCAGGATCAATTCATGACTTCATCCGGGCTGTATGCTGATATTGTTTTGCCGGCCTGCATGCAATTCGAAACATGGGGACTCCAGGACGGATGGAAGTACAGTGATGAGTTGATTCTTGCCCGTAAAATCCTCGAACCGCCATATGAAACAAAAAGCGACTACCGGATTTGCGCCGAACTGGCCGAAAAGCTCGGGTTTGGAGAAGCCTACACCCAGGGACGCGATGAAAAGCAATGGGTAGCCTGGATGATCGAAGAATATCGAAAAAAACGATTCCCGGATCTGCCATCCCTGGAGGAGTCCGAGCGAAGCAATGAGGGTATCTATACAAAACCGGTGGAACATCCGGCCGTAGCCTTCGACGCCTTCAGAAAAAACCCGGTGGAAAACCCCCTGGCAACCCCTTCCGGCAAAATTGAGATATTTTCAAAGCAGCTTTACGATATGCAGAATCCGGAGGAAATTCCACCCGTTCCCAAATATATTCAGGAATGGGAGAGTCCGTTCGGTAAGGAAGCAGAAAAATTCCCGCTCCAGGCCATGGGTCATCATGTGATGGGAAAAGTTCACTCCACCCATGACAATGTCGACTGGCTGGGGGAGGCGTTTCCCCAGAAGGTATTCATGAACCCAATCGATGCCGAAGCCCGGAACATATCTGACGGGGACAGGGTGAAAGTCTACAACGAACGGGGCATCATCATAATTGAATGTCAACTGACCCTCAGAATTATGCCAGGTGTGGTGAATATTCCGGAGGGGAGCTGGTGGAATCCTGACAAAGATGGAATTGACAGGGGCGGGTCGATCAATGTGCTGACTTCTGAAAGATGGTCTCCCCTGGCATTTGGTAATACCCAGCACACGATCATGGTGCAGGTTGAAAAGGCATAAGGAACCTTGAAATGACGATACAATACGGATTTTATATTAATTCTTCGGTCTGCTCGGGTTGTAAAGCCTGCCAGATCGCCTGCCGGGATAAAAACAATCTGGAAGACAGCCGTCTTTGGCGCAAGGTCATCGAAGTCTGCGGAGGGGACTGGTCCATCCAGGGAGATGCGTGGCAGCAGACCATTTTTGCCTATCATATTTCAATGGCCTGCAACCATTGTGAGGATCCGATTTGTGTAAAGGTCTGCCCCACAAAATCGATTTCAAAACGGGATGATGGCATCGTTTTAATCAATGAAAACACCTGCGTCGGCTGCAGGTATTGCGAATGGGCCTGTCCCTATGGAGCACCCCGGTATAATGAAAAGACCGGCACCATGACCAAGTGTAATCTCTGCTATGACCGGATTGACAACGACCAGTTACCCGTTTGTGTGTCAGCCTGCGGTTTGCGCGCACTGGAATTTGGTGAAATCACTGATTTGAGAAGTAAAGAGGACAGGACAGCGGTCATTTACCCTTTGCCCGAGGCAGCTTTAACCCAACCGGCATGTGTGATCAAGCCTCACCACAATGCGTCCAGATCCTGTAAAACACCCACCGAGATCGTTAACCACGAGGAACTGAAATGAAAGGAAATCAATGGCCCCTGGTCCTGTTTACCGTATTAACGCAATGGGGTGTCGGACTGCTTCTGATTTCAGGTGTGATCCGGTTTATACTTGCAGACCAGCTAAATGACACCCAGGCCGATCTGTTTGCAGGAACTGTTGCACTGTTGGTTATCTGCCTGACCCTGATCGGGATGATGACCTCGCTGTTACATCTCGGGTCACCCCGAAACGCATATCGAGCCGTTCTTAACCTGGGATCATCCTGGCTGAGTGCAGAAATACTGCTCGTTTTGATTTTTTTGCTGGCTGCAATCGGATATGGGGTGTCGCTCTGGTCGGGATCACACCTCACCCGTTTCAGTACGATTGTTTTCTGGATCGGATCTGGTCTTGGTCTGTTTCTGGTTTTTGTAATGACAAACGTATATCGGCTTAAAACAGTTCCAACATGGAATTCACCCACGACGGTCTTTTCTTTCTTCAAAACGGTATTTCTTTTAGGGCCACTGGCAGCCATTGCCATTCTTCAGGTTGTCCAGTGTGTTACTCTGGACAACCAGCTGTCGAATCAAACCTCGAGTCTGACGACAATTTTCAGCTGGGTGATCCTGTCAGCATTACTGCTTCTTGTGCTTGATATGATGACGACCCTGCAAAAAGGAGTTTCAAAAAAGCTGTCTCGCGCGATCGCTGAAACCCGAAAGAGCCTTTATCTCCGCCTATTCCTGATTCTGGCTGGTTTGAGCCTGTTCAGCATTCCATTGTTCCTGGATTTCTCTGCTTCAGCTTCCCCAGCAACAGCATCCCTGGTGCTCGGAACCGCCTTTCTTTTTATTCTCATTTCAGAGTTAATCGACCGCAAACTTTTCTATGCCTCATTTGAAAGGGCCGGCCTATAATCCTGCAACGCAACTTGTGTGAAAATAACTTAACAGAAGGTCCTTTAGCAGCTGTAGATTTCGTCACCCACCCTAAAATCCAACAGCATCGGAAGGAGGACGAGCCATGCAGCCAGAAATCAGAATAAGCGATCATGTTTGCACCATCCCGCAGTTCTACCTGGAACGAAGCAATGTCAAGGGTTTCCTTGGTGTCCTGAAGGACTTTCATGCCGAATTCAGAGATTGCTTCGCAAGGGAAGAAGCCCGATATAATCTTTATTTTACTGTGCTTTTTACCAGTTCAGCCAACTCGAGCGAAAGTGCATCGAACCGATTACCTATCCTGTAAAACTTCAAAAACAAGGCATCACATTTGACGGCAGGTCAGATTATCTTTTTTATTGAGCAAATGCTAGTAACCTGTTAGAGTTTCCGAACGGTTGAAACAGACTATTCCAGAACGCCTCCTTTTGCAACGGTGTGATCATACCCGTTAATACTGTCTTTTATCAAGTTGAATTAATCAACACATTTTCATCCCATAAGAATTTGCATGACGAACTGCGGTTATTTCGTTTGCCTGTTCACATTCTATGACTGAGAAAATGTATCTGTAATTGGTTAAGATACGAATTAAACATTAATCCAAACTGTTACCGACGATATTAAATAAAACGAAGGCGGGAACAATCCTTTCAGCGGTGATCATATGATAGCTGTTTCGGCGGCCCGACATCCATCCTGACAAAGAAATTCAATCTAATTTAAAAGGAAACACAAAATGAAAATGTCCATCCGGAAAAAACTCTTGATCATTTTAATCACTCCTTTGATATTAGTTGTGATTCTCCAATCAGCTTTATCCATCATAAGTTTGCAGTCCAGTATGGAACTCAGCATAGAACTGTACCGAAACAGCCTGTTGGAAAACAAAAAGGAGGCTTTGAAACTGGAAGCTGAAATTGCCATCAAGACTATCCAGACGTTTTACAAAGAAGGCAACAATGAGAAAACCAAACAGGCTGCCATAGCTATGGTTAAGGAGCTGACATTCGGGGAAAATGGTTATTTTTGGATCAATGACTACTACCCCCGAATGGTCATGCATCCATTCAAACCCGCTTTGGATGGTACATCCCTCAAAGAATCCAAGGATCCGGAAGGAACGTATCTATTCAATGAGATGGTAAAAACAGTGAAGGAAAACGGTGCTGGATTTGTATATTACATGTGGCCTAAACCCGGTTTTGATAAGCCTCAGCCGAAGATATCCTATGTCGTGGGATTTGAGAAGTGGGAATGGATCATCGGTACAGGTGTTTACATAGATGACATCAACAGGCTGGTTGAGGTTCAGAAAGACAGAACGAGAAAGGAAATACGCTCATTGATGATCAAGGCTCTGTTGCTGGGACTTTCTCTCTGTCTGATCATCAGTCTGATCATTCTCTTTCTGGTCAAATCCGTTGTTTCCCCCTTAAATTACATGGCTGAAACCATAACCGGGATATTGAAAACAGGAGATTTTTCAAAACAGATCAACCTGGATCAAAAGGACGAAATCGGTCTGGTAGTTGCTGGATTCAACAGGCTGCTGAAAATACTGGATTCAGGTTTCAAGGAAATTAATCGGGTCATGCGCGCCATAAGAGCGGGTGACCTGACGAACCGTATTACCGCCGATGATGACAGCAGACTTGATACAGACAGCATCAATGATGCGATTGGGATGCTGAGCCATTCCATAATCCAGGTGATGAAAGCAACCGAACAGGTCAATGCATGTGCAGGTCAGATAGCCAGTGCATCCCAGGCATTAGCCAGTGGAACAACAGAGCAGGCGGCCAGCCTGGAAGAGACCAGTTCATCCATGGCCGAGGTGGGTAGCCGGGCCAAGATAAACAATGAAAATGCCAATCAGGCAGTCCAGCTTTCCAATCAAACCCTGGACATTGTCGACCGGGGAAATGCACAGATGGAGGAGATGCTGGCATCCATGAACAAGATCAATCATTCAAGCGCAGATATCTCAAAGATCATCAAGGTGATTGATGAGATCGCTTTTCAGACCAATCTACTGGCCTTGAATGCGGCTGTCGAAGCTGCCCGAGCTGGAAAGTACGGCAAGGGGTTTGCCGTAGTCGCTGAGGAGGTTCGAAATCTGGCCGCCAGAAGCGCAGAAGCTGCCAAAAACACCACCGGACTGATTGAAAACTCTGTCAAGGAAGTTGAGTTAGGTGTTGCTAATGCAGATAAGACGGCAGAAATACTGAACGAAATCAATACTAGTATCACCAAGGTCAATGATCTGGTAGGTGAAATCGCATCTTCCTCCCAGGAGCAAAGGTTCAGTACGGACGAGATCAATAAAGCGCTGGCGCAGGTCAATAGTGTCGTTCAGCAGAACTCATCCATTTCGGAGCAGGCTGCCGCCTATTCTGAAGAACTTAGTGTACAGGCGAAACAGCTTAATGAATTGATGAGTCGTTTCAGGGTCAACCTGACTGAGGAAGATCTCCCTGGATCTTCCGGTATACAATCAGTGATGAAACTGCAAGCACCTTCCAAAAAAGATGTGAACCCAAGAAAAACGATTACCCTGGACGATGATAGTTTTGGAAAGCTTAATCCTACAACGAAATTTAACTGAATTTCTACCTCCTGACTTGCCCTTAATCATTTTTTTTAATGCGATACAAAAGCTCTGTGGTTGCGTAACTGTATCCATCTGATCAGGGATATGGAAGTTGCTATATAATCCCTTTCAAGGGCAAGATAACCTGAAGCAGAAATCTAACCCGGGGAACAGTAACCGCAGGTGCTCTTTTTCCCAATATGAATTTAAGGTGCCAGAGAAAGAAAATTAAAAGCATTGTTCAATCAGCCAACGGTCAATATCGTTTCCTGTACTTGCTAGACGACAATATCACAGGTATACGCGCACAACTACTGAATATGCTGACGCAATTTGCCTGGCAGAGATGTTGACAAACAAAATTGTTTTTGGTCAGCTGGACGGAAACATGCGGTCCACGCACTGGAACACCTTCTCTCCGCTTTGTTGCCCACATTTTATTGAATACCGCCCATCGAACAGGAACACTGAACCGATAGCAGGAGCCACCATGTCAAATCCAGTCACATTGAATCCAGACAGCCAGGGACACATCGAACCGACAGCTCATACAGCGGACATGAACAGCCAGGTCAAGGCAGAGCTGCCGCCTGACAATCTGCAGGACTTCGAGGATGCCCGTCGGGGTCTGATCGCCAGCGAACCGGAATTAAAAATCTGTGGAGAGGCCGGCAACACTGTCTGGGACCAGGATGCCTACCGGTTTATTGAAGGTGAGGCGCCTGCCAGCGTGAACCCCAGTCTCTGGCGCCAGGCAAAACTGAACCATATCCACGGCCTGTTTGAGGTCACCCCGGGTATCTATCAAATCAGGGGATACGACCTCGCCAATCTCACCATTATCGAAGGCAAAACCGGCTGGATTGTGGTCGATCCCCTCACGTCAGAGGAGACGGCGGCGGCGGCCATGACCCTCGCCAGAAAACATCTGCCCCCCAGGCCGGTGGTCGCCATGATCTTCACCCACAGCCATGCGGACCATTTCGGTGGGACAGCAGCCATCCTTTCCGCTGCCGAGGCTGCGGAAAAGGGCATTCCCATCGTCGCCCCGGAAGGATTCATGCAGGAGTCGGTCAGCGAAAATGTCATCGCCGGTGTGGCCATGCAACGTCGCTCACAGTTCATGTACGGCAGAAGACTGGCCCCGTCCAACCGTGGCCACGTGGACACGGGACTTGGAAAAGCCCTGGCGGCTGGCAAGCTGGGTATCCTGGCCCCCACCGTGCTGGTCTCCCAGACTCCCCAGATAATGGACATCGACGGGATCCGGTTTGTCTTTCAGAACGCACCGGACTCGGAAGCCCCGGCGGAGCTGACCTTTTATCTGCCCGAATTCAAGGTCTTCTGTGGGGCGGAAATTGTTTCCCGCAACCTGCACAACATTTATACCCTGCGGGGTACAAAAGCCCGTGATGCGCTCAAATGGAGCAACTATATCGATGAAGCCCTGGGGCTTTTCGGCGAGGCGGAAATCTATTTCGGAACCCATCACTGGCCGGTCTGGGGCAACCAGCGGGTGATCGATTTCCTGAAAATCCAGCGGGACACCTACAAGTACATCCATGATCAGACCCTGCGTCTGGCCAATGAAGGGCTGACTCCCCGGGAAATCGCCGAAGCGCTGCAATTGCCCGATTCCCTGCGCCGGACCTTCGACAACCGGGACTATTACGGAACCGTCCGCCACAATGCCAAGGCAGTCTACGCCTTCTATTTCGGCTGGTATGATGCCAACCCGGTCCATTTGAACCCCCTTCCCCCTGTGGAAGCGGGAGCACGGTATGTCGCCTTTATGGGCGGGGCTGACAACCTGCTGCAGAAAGCACAGGCCTCCTATGATGCCGGGGATTACCGCTGGGTCGCCGAGGTGGTGAATCATCTGGTATTCGCAGAACCCGAGAATGAAAACGCCCGGGCATTGCTGGCCAATACCTACGATCAGCTGGGTTACCAGTCCGAGTCCGGCCCCTGGCGGGATGTCTACCTGACGGCTGCATATGAACTGCGTCACGGGGCACCGGCATCAAGACCCAATGTTGCCAACGCCACCAACCTGATGCAGCAGATGCCCATTGCCAGCTTTTTTGATATCATGTCAGTGCGCCTGGACGGTCCCAAAGCGGCTGGAAAAGAGATCACCATCAACTTTATCTTTACGGATCGGGACGTATGTTATGTTCTGAAACTTGAAAACGCCGTTCTGCATCACTATCTGACGAAACCGGATCCGAAAGCCAACGCCAGCCTGAAACTGACCCACGAACTCTATCTGCGCATTTTCACAGGTCGAATCACCATGGTAGAGGCCGTAGAATCCGGGAAAATGGAAATCGACGGCAGCGCCGATGACCTGATCCAGTTTTTCTCGCTGTTCACAAAGCCCAACGGTCTGTTTAATATCATCACACCCTGATCCCCATCCGTGGGGTTTTCCATCTCTTGATCCAACCCCCTGTCCCTGAAAAAAACGGGTTGAAAACCCTGCGAGGTTCATAGACTATGATTATTGACGCTCACACACATATTTTCCCGGACGAGATCCGCAGGCACAGGGAACGCTACTTCAAGGGAGAGCCTGGTTTCGAGCTGCTTTATCGGGACACCCGGAAATCGAGAATGGCCAGCGCGGAAGAACTCCTGGCTGTCATGGACGAGCAGGGGGTGGATATCTCCGTTGTTTTCGGGTTTCCCTGGCAGCAGCCTGAAACAACCCGTCTTCACAACAATACGGTCATGGCGGCCGTCAAACGCTACCCGGGGCGTCTGGTCGGTCTGTGCTGCCTGGATCCCTTTATGAAACACCCGGTTGCCGAAATCGAACGCTGCCTGGAGGGCGGTCTGTCCGGTGTCGGGGAGCTGGCTTTTTACGACCGGGGGCTGGACGACGATGTGCTGAACGCGCTGCAACCGGTCATGGATTTCTGTTTCGAACAGGACCTGCCGGTCATGATACACACCAACGAACCGGTAGGCCATGAATATCCGGGTAAGGCTCCCATGAGCCTGCAGCAGATCGTAAATCTGATCCGGCGCTTTCCCCGAAACACCATCATACTCGCTCACTGGGGGGGTGGACTTTTCCTGTACGGCCTCCTGAAGAAAGAGCTGAAACCGCTGCTGGAAAATATCTATTTTGACACGGCTGCATCACCGTTTCTGTATGACAGCCGGGTTTATCGATTTGCAGCAGAGATCATCGGGGTCGACCATATTCTTTTTGGCAGCGACTTCCCCCTGCTGAAACCGGAGCGGTATTTCAGAGAGCTGGCATCCTCCGGATTGACAGTTGACCAGACTGCTGCCATTCAAGGCCTGAGTGCCGCCCGTTTACTGGATATCGAGGTTATATGAAACATGTATTGATCACCGGAGCAACCGGTTTTATCGGCGGACATCTTGCCAAACGGTTTCTGGCCAGGGGAGACAAGGTCCGGGCCATTGTCAGACCCGGCAACACCAATGCCAAAATGCTGGCCAGCGAAGGGATTGAAGTGATTCGGGGGGACATCCGGCAATACAAACATGTGGAGCGGGTGATGGCCGGCATCGATATTGTCGTCCATTGCGCCGCCGTTGTGACAGACTGGGCTGCCAAAAAGGAATACGTCGAGGTGACCGTCGGTGGAACCCGCAATATCTGCAAGGCTGCGACCAAGGCAAATGTCGAGCGGCTGGTTTATATCAGCACCAATGATGTTTTCGGTCGGAGCGAAAAAACCGTGATCGATGAAGCCCACCCCAAACGGCGCTGGAGAGAACCCTATCCGGATTATAAAATCAAAGCCGAAGCGGTCTGCTGGCTGTACCGCAAAGAGCAGCGGATACCGCTCACCATCGTCTATCCCTGTTGGGTATACGGAGCCAATGACTATACCTTTGTTGCGGATCTGGCAGATGCCATCATCAAGAAAGAGATGCTGTTCTGGCGGAAAGACCCGCTCATCTGGCCAACCTATATTGAAAACCTGGTCGACCTGATCGTTCTGGTATCGGAGGATGAGAGGGCCATCGGCAATGGATATCTTGCTCATGATGGCGAATCCGTCACCCTGCAGCATTTCTGCGAGAAAATCGCAGACGCGCTGGACGTGCCGCCGGTTACACGCCAAATCCCCTATCCATTCGCCTATGCCTTCGCCGTGCTGCTGGAGACCCTTTATACCGTCCTGAGAAGAAAATCCAGACCGCTGTTGACGACCTACATCGTAAAAAATCTGCGTTCCAGACTCCGGTTTTCCATTGACAAGGCCCGGCAGGAGTTGGGCTGGCAACCCGCCATACCGTTTGAGGAGGGTTTTGAGCGGACCATGGACTGGCTGAAAAGCGTGGATCCTGACAAACTGAAGACCAAATAGTGCCCCCCACAACCAACACCCGCTGAGAAACATGACCATTCCCAAGGAGCACAAGATCATCGCCGTCGCCCAGTTCATCACCATCGCCGGACTGGTCGGTTTCTGGACGACTTTTTACCTTTTCCCTTCGGTCATCCGCAGCACCAAGGCTTACCAGTTCAAATTCGATGTGCCCTTTCCCCTGCCGGATATCATCCTCGGCATCGCACTCTTTCTGGCCGGTTATTCCCTGTTGAAAGGCCGCGGGAAAGGGCGGATCCTGACGCTGATCTGCGCCCTTTATCTCATCTATCTGGGAATCATCGATATCGGCATTCCTTACGGGTCATCGGTCATTGCCGTGTCCGTCATTGATATCATCGCCAATGGCGGCGTCAATCTCTGGTGCGTGGTCCTGGGTCTGTACTCGATCCTCAAGCTCAGAAAACACCATCCAGAAGGCTGAAAGGCGTCCGCGGAAGGATTGCCCCCCGCCGGAACACCCCCCCCCGACCGGCGTTCGCCCCTTTCGATCAATCTTCCTGCAGTTCCTTGATATCATTATAAAACTCCAGTGCCGCCGGATTACTGAGGGAATCCTTGTTCAACACCGGTTGATGATGGACGATCTTCTTCACCGCCAGTTCCACTTTCTTCATATTGTGGGTATAGGGAATTTCAGGTACGGCAATGATTTTGGCCGGTACGTGACGCGGGGAAGCGTTGGCACGAATGGTGCTCCTGATCTGGTTGCGAATGTCATCGGTCAGTTCGATCCCCTCCTTCATTTTGACAAACAGGATGACACGGGTATCGTTTTTCCAGTTCTGTCCGATCACCACGCAATCCTCAACCTCCGGCACCAGCTCGACCTGCCGATAGATTTCGGCGGTCCCGATGCGGACACCGCCGGGGTTCAGCGTGGCGTCCGACCGTCCGTACATGACCACCCCCCCCCGGTCATTGATCTCGATATAGTCTCCATGCCGCCAGACACCGGGATAAATATTGAAATAGGCCGCGTGGTACTTCATACCGTCCGGGTCGTCCCAGAAGTAGATCGGCATGGAGGGAAACGGCGCCAGACAGACCAGTTCACCCTGCTGGTTGATCACCGGATGACCAGCCTCATCCCAGGATTCGACTTTCATGGCCAGATTACGACACTGGATTTCTCCGGTATAAACCGGCCCGGTAGGGTTCCCACTGATAAAACACCCATTCAGATCCGTACCACCGGAAATGGAAGCCAGCTGCAGGTCCGCCTTGACCTCTCGATAGATAAACTCAAAATCCTCCACCGACAATGGTGATCCGGTGGACAGCACGGCTTTCAGGGCGGAAAGATCGTACTCCGTTCCCGGTTTGACCTCTGCTTTCTGTAAGGCGGCAATATAACCGGCACTGGTACCGAAAATGGTGATCTTCTCCTCCTCGGCCATCTTCCAGAGTGCTCCGGGAGCGGGATGAAACGGATTGCCGTCGTAGAGCACCAGGGTGGCCCCGATGGCAAGGGAACTCACCACCCAGTTCCACATCATCCAGCCGCAGGTCGTAAAATAGAAAATCGTGTCTTCCCGTTTCAGATCCGTATGCAGCATCAACTCCTTCATGTGATTAATCAGTATCCCGCCGGCACTCTGGACCATGCACTTGGGCAGCCCGGTCGTTCCGGAGGAGTACATGATATAAAGCGGATGGCTGAAGGGGAGCTGTGCAAAGGTGATCTCCAGTCCGGATGCCGATGACTTGAAATCGTCATAATAGATCCCGTTGGGCAGCTGGCTGATATCGGGTTGCTGCTCGGTGTAGGGAACCACCACCACCTTCTCAATGGTGGGCAGCTCTTTCAGAATACTGGCAATTTTCCCCAGGGAGTCGATCTTTTGACCCTTGAAAAAGTAGCCGTTCGCCGTGAAGAGAACCTTGGGCTTGATCTGCCCGAACCGATCCAGGACCCCCTTGATACCGAAGTCGGGGGAGCAGGAGGACCAGGTGGCGCCAATACTGGTTGAAGCCAGCATGGCAATGATGGTCTCCGGCATGTTGGGCATGAATCCCACCACCCGATCGCCAACCGTAACGCCAAAATCCCGCAGGGATTTGGCCACCCTGGCCACCTCCTGGTACAGGGCCGCATAGGTGATTTTTCGCACCACCTGGTCCTCTCCCCGGAAAATAAGGGCAATCTGTTCGTCCCGATAACGCAGCAGGTTTTCCGCAAAATTCAGCTCCGCACCTGAAAACCAGTTGGCGCCCGGCATCTTATCCGGATCATCGATCACCGTCTCATAGGACTGTGATGCAATGATATCTGCAAAATTCCACATTTCCGCCCAGAAATCCGGGATATGATCGATCGACCATTGATATAGTTCCGGGTAATCCTGAATCTGTAAATGATGGGCTTTGTTGACGGCTTCTATGAACCGGACCATATTGGTTTGCCGGATCCGCTCTTCTGATGGTTTCCATAGCAGTTTTGACATCGTGTACTCCATGTGGATGGTTCAGTTCTCTAGGATCGATTCATGACTGAAGATTTTCCAGGAACGCCCGGACGGTTTCCTGCATCCTGTTTGGCGCGGCAAGACGGGATGGTTTGAATCCCTCGTTGTGCCCGGCAGGGGTCCTGGCGGCATTTCTCAAGTCGTGCTGATAACCTGGTTGATTACCCTGTTTTTTTACATTTCCCCATGCTCTGTGTCAAGAGAACAAACGTATCGCAGAATACCAATTTACTGATATTTCGATGTTTTATCTTAATCAAGGGACCCTGTTGGTTTCCGACCGGTGCAGGCACAACAAAACATCGGAAAAAACTCACGGTTCTGGTCGGAAAACAGGGGATACCCGTGATCATGTCCCCCCTTTTCCTCAGGCCTGTGACGTGTCTGCTGGGAGCGACCTGGAATATTTGGGGAAACAAGCCATTGATGTTTTCAGCGTGAAGAAACGCCAACTGTTTGAGGACGCAGTCCGAGTTTTGGTGTTTCAGCTGAAGAGATCATTGGCGCCCCAAATGTTCCCGGAGGGAGCAGCAGATACGTCACAGGCAGAACAGGGGGACAATCTCTGGGGAGAGACGGGAGAGGTTAGCGGATCAGCATGCAGTCACCGTAGCTGAAAAAACGGTACCGGTTCCGGATGGCTTCCTGGTAGGCTTTCAGAATCAGCTCCCTGCCCGCCAGCGCGGAGACCATCATCAACAGGGTGGACTCCGGCAGGTGAAAATTGGTCAGCAGTTGATCGATGCCCCGGAAGGTGTAGGGGGGGTAGATGAAAATCCGTGTATTTCCGCCACCGGCGGCGAACTGACCGTTCTTCCAGGCCGATTCCAGGGTACGGGTGGCAGTTGTACCCACGGCGGTGATCGTCCGACCTTCCCGACGGGCGCGGTTCAGTTGTTCCGCCACCGCTTCGGGAATGAAATACTGCTCCTCGTGCATGGTATGCTGACGAATATCTTCGACCCGCACCGATTCAAAGGTTCCGGCGCCGACATGCAGGGTCACCGCCAGGATCTCGATCCCCCTGTTCCGGATTTTTTCCAGCACCGACGCGGTAAAATGCAGACCGGCAGTCGGTGCCGCAATGGCCCCGTAATCCCGGGCAAAAACCGTCTGGTAGTTCTCCAGATCTTCACTGCGCTGGATCTCTTTTTCCCTGACCTTGTGGATATAAGGGGGCAGGGGCGCGTACCCCACTTTCTCAAGAATCCCCATCAGGTTCTCAGCTTCGGAAAACCGCAGCGTACAGTCCCCGTCGCTGTTTTTATCCTCCAGTTCGGCCGTCAGCGCCCCCTCGCACAGCAACAGGACTTCACCCGGCTTGATACGGGCGGAATTTTTTACCTTACAGAGCCAGCGTCCAGGTTGTTTTTCCCTGACAAGCAGAACTTCGATTGCTCCTCCGGTGACTCTCTGCCCCGGTAATCTCGCCGGTATGACCTTGGAATTATTGACAACCAGAATGGAATCGGCTGGCAGCAGATCCGGCAGGCTGGAAAAGACCCGGTGTTCAAAGGTGGCTGTCTGCCGGTCCAGCACCATCATTCTGGAAGCATCCCGGGGTGATGCCGGCCGGTCGGCAATCAATTCTTCAGGCAGTTCATAGGAATAAGCAGATCGACAGATGTTCGTCATGGTTTAATCGTGAAGTTGGCACATTTTTCGAATGATTATCTGGAACAGACATTCACCATCCAAGCAAACCGGCAGTCCGGATCGCACTTCCGTTTCATGGAGGAAACAGGCAAAGACGATTCGCTGCTGTCCGTTTAACTGATTATCGCCTAGGAGGGCTGATGACCATCGATGAAAAAACCCGTAGCATCCTGACTGACAAACTGAAATTTACCAGTGAGCAGGTCCATAAACTGGAAAACAACGCCGGTCTCCTGGCGCGGACACTGAACCTGCTGAGCATGGCCCGGCGCTCCACGCAGCAGCCGGAGATCCGAAAATTTGTCCAGGTCCAACTGACCAGGATCAAGCAGACCCTGGACACCTCTCCCTACGTCAACAACCGCCTGCTCTTAAAGGCACGCGCCGAATACTACACCTTCCAGAGGTCCTGACACCGAACCGTATCAGAAATCCCCGGCATACCCGAGATAGTCCTGGGGAGTCAGTTTCTTCAAGGATTCCTTGACATCTGCAGGCAGTGTCAGGGAATCGATAAAATCGGTCAATACCTTCTGATCCACCGCTTTTCCACGAGTCAAGGCCTTCAACTTTTCATAGGGTTCCGGAATCTGGTAGCGTCTCATCACTGTCTGCAGCGCTTCACCCAGAACCGGCCAGGCCTGATCCAGTTCCGCAGCCAGTTTCTCTTCGTTGAGTGCCAGTTTGGACAACCCCTTGAGGGTTGCCTTGTACGCCAGAATGGAATATCCAAAACCGACCCCCACGTTGCGCAGCACGGTGCTGTCCGTCAGATCCCGCTGCCACCTTGAGACCGGCAGTTTTGCCGCCATGTGTTCGAAAACGGCGTTGGCCATCCCCAGGTTACCCTCTGAGTTTTCGAAGTCGATGGGATTG
>JAHJRI010000156.1 GCA_018830885.1 bacterium
GTTCTATGGCCAGGAGGTCGTGTCCGACCCGGCACTCATGGCCCGGGAGTGCGTCCACAAATATGGCGCTGACCTGATCAGCGTCCGCCTGGAAGGCACCCATCCTGAAAAAGGAAATCGTTCCGCCGAACAGGCGGTCGCAGTTGTCCGCTCGGTGCTGGAAGCGGTGGATGTGCCCCTGATTATCACGGGACACAATCATTTTGAAAAGAACAATGAGGTTATGAAAGCGGTGGCCCAGGCCTTCGAAGGCGAGAACCTGCTCCTGAACTGGGCCGAACAGGACAACTACCGCATCATCGCCGGTGCGGCCATGGCCTACAACCACACCATTGTGTCCCAGAGCCCCATCGATGTGAACATCGGCAAACAGCTCAACATTCTGCTGACCAACATGGACATCCGCAAGGAGAAGATCGTGATGGATCCGATGACCGGTGCAACCGGCTATGGACTGGAATATACCTACTCGGTGATGGAACGCATCCGCTTGACCGGTCTGGGGGGCGACCCGATGCTGGCCGGTCCCATGATCGTCACCCCCGGACAGGAGTGTGCAAAAATCAAGGAGCTGAAAGCCGACGAATCCGATTTCCCCGCCTGGGGGGACCTGGACAGACGGGCCGCGCTCTGGGAACTGGCCACTGCCACCAACCTGCTCTATGCCGGTGCCGACATCCTGATCATGTATCATCCGGAAGCGGCCATGGCGCTGCACAGAACCATATCGAAACTGCTGGACGATCAATAACACGGGGATTCATTCGAGATCAAACCCAGTATAAAACAAGACCAGGGAGAATCTAGCCAATGGCGCTGACCGGATTAAAAATTCAAAAGTACCTGCCCAAAACCAATTGCAAAGAGTGCGGCTCCAACACCTGTCTGGCTTTTGCCATGAAACTGGCAGCCAAAAAAGCGGAGCTCTCCCTCTGTCCCTATGCGTCCGACGAAGCCAGGGAACTGCTGGGGGCTGCCAGCGAGCCGCCGGTCAAGGCGATTGCCCTGGGAAAAAACGGGGAACTCAAGCTGGGAGAAGAGACGGTTTTTTACCGCCACGAAAAGACATTTGTCAACCAGACCGCACTGGCCATCAACATCAATGACGATGACCCGCCGGAGGCGATCGAAAAGACACTGGCTGATATCAGGGACTATCTCCTGGAACGGGTGGGGGAGCAGCTGACCATCGACATGGTGGCCGTGACCCAGCGGAAAATGCCGCCGGCTCAGTTTGCCGGTCTGGTCCGCCATGCCTGGGAAACCACCGGACGACCGCTGGTCATTGTGAGTGACCAGACAGAGGCCCTCGCAGCAGCAGCGGAAGCCGTGAAAGGCTCCCACAGCGTCCTGGCCTCTGCGACCCGGGAAAATGTCGAGCAGCTGAAAACCATTGCGGTGGAAAACGGCCACGCTCTCGCAGTGACCGCCCCGGACCTGGATGGTCTGGCTCAGCTGACCACTGATCTGAAAGCCGCCGGTTTCAATGAGCTGATTCTCCGGTTCCAGACCCATTCGCTGGCGGAGCAGTTCCAGGTAAACGCCATTGCCAGGAGAGCGGCGCTCAAGGAGAACTTCAAACCCTTCGGGTATCCGTCACTGACCTTTATCCAGGATCCGGACAGCCTGGCCATGACCGTCTCCGCTGTCACCGAGATTTCAAAATTCGGCGGTATCTGCGTCTTGCCGACATTCGACCCGGCCCAGCTGGTGGCACTGATGACACTGCGGATGAATATTTTCACCGACCCCCAGAAACCGATCCAGGTGGAGCCCAGGATTTACGAGATCGGGGATCCCCAGCCCGATTCCCCGGTATTTGTGACCACGAATTTCTCCCTGACCTACTTTATTATCTCGGGAGAGATCGAAAACAGCGGTCTCAGTGCGTGGCTGGTCGTTCCGGAATGCGAGGGAATGAGCGTCCTGACATCCTGGGCGGCAGGCAAGTTCTCCGGCAGTTCCATTGCCAGGTTCGTCAAGGAATCAGGCCTCGAGGAGAAAATCACCAGCCGGCAGATCATCATCCCCGGTTATGTGGCCCAGATCAGCGGGGAGCTGGAGGAAAATCTACCCGGATGGTCCGTCGTGGTCGGTCCCCAGGAATCGGCGGATCTGGACAGTTTCATTTCCAGCTTCAGAAAATAGCCATGCGGCTGCAGACAATGAACGGGATTCGGACCGATGACTCGGTTTCAGGCCACATGGATCGCTTACAGGAAGATAGACCATGCCGTTGGTAACCTTTCAGCCTGAAGGAAAAACGATTGCCGTGCCGGCCGGTACGGCCCTGCTTGAAGCAGCCCGCAGCGCCGGTATCGAGATCGTTGCTCCCTGTGGCACCCGGGGTAATTGCGGCAAGTGTCTGGTCCGGGTCATCTCCGGAAACCTGCAGACAAACAGCAGCACGCTTTCTGAATCCATCCGCCTGGCAGGGTATGTCCAGGCCTGTCAGTCCGCTGTGCAACAGGAAGACCTGGTGATCGACATCCCTCCGCAACACATTCGTTCCGGCCAGTTTGCCGATCTCTCCCTGGACCTGGACCGGATTGAAGACTATCTCCTGCCGCAACCGTCCCAGCTGAATCCCCTCACCGTCACGGTTGTTCTGGATATGGCCGGCACGGATCCGGAAGATGACCTCTCCGATGCGGAGCGATTAACCCATGCGATTCAAAAACAGTGGGGAAAAGAGGAGGTCCGTTTTTCCCTCACCGCCCTTCAGAAAATGGCGCTGGCCATGAGGGCCGACCCGGGTCGGGTGACTGTCAAACTGAGCCGTTTTGGGGATCACAACCAGGTGATCGACATTCTGCCGGGTCACCGCTTCACCGATGATTGTGGCCTCGCCGTCGACGTGGGCACGACCACCGTTTCCGTGCAGCTGGTATCGCTGATCCGGGGAGAGATTATAGACACCCGCACCGACTACAACGGACAAATCGCCTGCGGTCTCGATATCATCAGCCGCATCAACTATGCCGGGAAACCTGAAAACCTGGCCCGTTTGAAATCGCTGGTCCTGGAGACCATCAACCGCTTGATTGCCGGCCTGGTCAAAGAGCACCAGCTGGTTGCCACCGACATTGCCAACCTGGCGCTCTCGGGCAATACCACCATGGTCCATCTGCTGCTGGGGTTGCTGCCGGAATATATCCGGCTGTTCCCCTACACGCCGACCATCCTGCAACCGCCTGCTTTCAGGGCATCTGAAATCGGGATCCCGGTACACCCGGAAACCCCTGTCCATATCGCCCCTGCCGTTGGCAGTTATGTCGGCGGCGACATCACAGCCGGCCTGTTGTGTACCTCCATCGCCGGTGAAAGCGACGAGACGGTGATGTTTATCGATATCGGGACCAACGGGGAACTGGTGGTGGGTAATGCTGAATTTATCCTGGCCTGCGCCTGTTCAGCCGGTCCCGCATTTGAAGGGGGCGGCATCCGGCAGGGGATGCGGGCGACCCGGGGTGCCATCGAAGCGGTCACCATCGATGCTGCCAGCGGCACGGCCCAGGCGAAAACCATTGGCGATTCAAACCCCCGGGGAATCTGCGGGTCTGGTATGATATCGCTGCTGGCCGGTCTGTTGCGCTCCGGCTGGATGGATTCGGCGGGAAAATTGAACCGGGAGAAACCATCCCCCGCCATCCGCCTGGAAAAAAGACAGGCCTGCTATGTCGTCCACCCGGCGGATGACGATCAGCAGGAGATTCTGATCAGCGAGGCTGACATCGAAAATATCGTTCGCGCCAAGGCCGCCATCTATTCGGCGATCTCCCTGCTGACCCGACAGGCCGAAATCCGGATGGACGAGATTGCCCGCGTTTACATCGCGGGCGGTTTCGGGCACTATCTCAACCTGGAAGACGCCATCACCATCGGGCTACTCCCGGACATCCCCCGGGAAACATACCGCTACATCGGCAACGCCTCGTTGCTGGGATCAACCATGGCCCTGGTTTCACGGGACTTTCAACAGAAACAGCGGGAGATCGGCCGCAGGGTCACCTATCTCGAACTGAGCACCGACCCCACCTATATGGACCAGTATACCGCCGCCCTGTTTCTGCCCCATACCGATCTGGCCGCCTTCCCCTCCGTGGAGATCAGAAAATAGGTCCCTGCAACGATCAGCTGCCCCTGGGCGCTTCATGGAACATGGAGGTGCGACCTCCGTCCACGGCGATATCCTGACAGGTGATAAAACTGCCCTCGTCACTGGCCAGAAAAAGCGCTGTCATGGCAATGTCATCCGGCAATCCCGCTTTTCGCAGCGGGGTGGCATGGGCCAGATTTGACTTCAGTTTTTCCAGTTTTTTGGCATTTACGTCATCTTCCATGGTATTCGCAACTTCCGAACCACCCCAGAATATCGGTGTTGCCACGGCACCGGGGGAAATGGAGTTGACCCGGATACCAAAGGGTCCCAGTTCAACCCCTGCGATTTTGGTCAGATGGGTGACCCCGGCTTTGGCAGCACTGTAGAGATATCCACCCTGGGCGGATCGGATCGCGGCGATGCTGGAATTGTTGATAATACAGCCAGAACCCTGGCCTTTCATGACCGGGGCGGCGTGCTTGATCCCGAAAACAACACTGCCCAGGAGCAGGCGCATGGCGTGGTCAAAATCTTCCGGTGTCACGGTCTCCAGAGTGCCCCTGCTGCTCCCGCCGGCATTGTTGAAGAGGCAGTCCAGGCGACCGAAGTGGCTGACTGCCAGATCGATCAGGGCTTTGATATCGGCCTCATGCATCACATCCGCTTTGTGAAAGAGGGCCTTCTCGCCAAGCCGGGCTGCAATTTTTTTCCCTTTCTCTTCCGACCGTCCCGCCAGGATGACACTGGCTCCCTCTGCAACAAATACCGCGGCAGTGACCTCACCAATCCCGCTCGTTGCACCGGTGATGACTGCCACCTTACCTTTCAATCGATCTCCCATCGCTTACCTCCTTGTTAAATAATTGTGATTGTATCGTCAATGTACTGCTTGAATGAAACCCCCCTTTTTCAAGTTTCTCTGCTAAAACGCTGAATTTAGAATTTAGCTGAAGCAGCTGAAATTGGGGGACATGTACTCGTTACCGGTACCCTGATTTCATAAACAACCTTTTCCTGCTGAGTACTCTGAATCATAAATTCGGTGACGTCATTTTTTTGGCTTAAAAAAAATCTTGATAAGCAGCTCCCCCATCCGAAGCAGTACACCCGGCTTGTCGCCGGGATTGATCCGTGACATAACAGAGGCCGACAGTTTTGTCATTCCGACAAAAGTCGGAATCCAGTCCAAATATTTACTGGACCCCGGTTTTCACCGGAGTGACAGCCTGTGTTATTTCAATGTCATTTAGTTCAGCCGCTTGCTGCGTGTCAGCGATGGACCTGTTTGCATTGCTTGGAGAAGTTTCTTAGATGATCTGAACGAAGTGAAGCGGCCGAGGGCCCAATTGTTTGAGCAAAGCGAGTTTTGGGCTCTCAGCGAAGCAA
>JAHJRI010000157.1 GCA_018830885.1 bacterium
ACGGCTATCACAGCGATTGGCTCACACACTTTTACCCCCTAAAACCCCGGTCTAAACAGGGGGAGATCGAGAAAAATAACGTAATAGATTGGTATTTAAGCTTTAATAAACCCGTTCTGCCAGATATTTTTGACAGAACTGTGCCTTCAACAGGGAGAACCGCATGAAAACAGTATGTGAGATTCTTGGATGCCGGTATCCGATCATCCAGGGCGCCATGGGGGTTATCAGCAATCCCGAATTTGTCGCGGCCGTTTCAGAAGCTGGCGGATTCGGGACCCTGGCCACCGCTTTTGCTTCCAGTGTGGATGTTTTGCACCAGCAGATCAAGGAAACCCAGAAACTCACCCGACACCCTTTTGGCGCGAACCTGCAGGTGATGAACCCATTGACCGAACAGTTTGCTGAACTGCTCGCTGAATCCGGAATCAAGACGGTGACAATATCGGGCGGATCCCCCAAAGCACTGATGCCCCGTCTGAAATCATTCAACATGAACGTAATCCCGGTTGTACCGTCGGTCAGTGTCGCTGTTAAATCGGCAGCCCTCGGCGTCGATGCCATTATCGCCGAAGGATCTGAATCAGGTGGCATCCAGGGGTTCAAGGGAGCCTCGACAATGGTCCTGGTACCATCCATCGTCGATGCAGTAACGCTTCCAGTCATCGCCGCCGGCGGCATTGCCGACTCAAGGGGATACAGGGCAGCGCTCGCCCTGGGAGCAGGTGGCGTCCAGGTGGGGACCCGTTTTATCGTTTCCCGGGAGTGTATTGCCCATGCCAACTACAAGGAGGCTATTGTCGCCCGTACCGAAACCGATACCGGTCTGCTGAATATGGGCGGGTTTCAGATACGGGCCCTGCGGACACCGTTGACGGAGAAAATGGTCAATGATCCCTCATTGCTCCAGAAAGGGTTTTCGGGAGCCGGTATTGAGGAATCGTGGCTCCAGGGCGATCTGGATGCCGGAATTCTGGCAGCCGGAGAGGTGATTGGGCTGATTCACAATGTCCTGACTGTCAGGGAGATTATTGAAGAAATGATCAAGGAGAGATAAGGATGACGGAAAACCAGACTATCAGAGTTGAACAAAAGGGACATATTGCCACCCTGCTGTTGAACCGTCCGGAAAAGCACAATGCCATGCGTTTTTTGTTTTTCGAAGAGATGGCCCGGCAGTTCAGGCTTTTCGACAGGGATCCATCCGTCTATGCAGTGGTGATCCGGGGGGAGGGCAAAAGCTTTACCGTAGGGCTGGATCTACCCGAAGCGGCCGAAGGTCTGCTCGGTGACGGCACCGGGGCGGCAGCCCGCGAAAATCTGAGGGCCCGTATTATGGAACTGCAGGATGGCTTCAACCAGATTGAGAAATGCCGCAAACCGGTTATTGCCGCTGCCCACGGCTACTGCATCGGCGGGGGCATTGACCTGATGAGCGCCTGCGACATTCGGCTGGCCAGCAGAGACACCATTTTCAGCATCAGAGAGACCCGCATCGCCATCGTGGCCGATGTGGGAACATTGCAGCGGCTGCCCCATATCATCGGGCAGGGCTGGTACCGGGAACTGGCTCTGACAGGGCGGGACTTTTCGGCCGAGGACGCCCTGAAAATGGGTTTCATCACCCATCTCTGTGACACCCGGGAAGAACTCTATCTGCAGGCGGATAAGATCGCACAGGAGATCGCAGCCTGTGCGACATTGACGGTGCAGGGGGTCAAGGATGTCATGAATTTCAGTCGTGACCACGGTGTCTACCCGGGGCTGGAATATGTCGCCCAGAAAAACGCGGCAGCCGTCATGTCCGACGATTTGAACGAAGCGTTTACGGCATTTCTGGAAAAACGCCCCCCCCAGTTCACCGGAAATTAAAATTTGTCACAGCCTCTTTTTTATTCTTTTTTTCGGACCCGCGGGGGAAGCGATCTTTCTCCCGTCGGTCAATGAGGGTAACGATGAAGGGACGAAATGCCTGGCGTTAAGGCAAGAGACGGTCTTTCAGCAGATCTTCAATCTTATCCACAAAAAGCGCGAGGTCGTGTTGAGGCTTGTAAAAAACATGTTCGGGGCGTACACCGATCTCAAGCAGCTCCGCTGACAAGCGGTAGTCGACAGATCCTGTATGGATCAGAAACCGAATCTGAGGAGCCAGACGACTGACATCCTGGATAAAGACATCCCCGTTCATTCCTGGCAGCCGCAAATCAACAATGGCAATATCGAAGGGAGTTTCCCGCAATTGATCCATCGCCTGCTCCGAACTGTCGGCCGATGAAACAAAATAGTCACAATCCTCCAGAAAACCCGCCAGGCTTTCCCGAATGAACGGTTCGTCATCAATGATCAATATTTTTATATCAGAACGTTTCATCATCTTTTCAAACTTGTACGAATCCTTCAGAAAGGTTTGGCAACCTGTCGCCATCGTCCTCCCGGATGGGCCTGAAAGCCAAAAAGGGCACCTATACCGGAGCGGTTTTTCAGTAACCACCCTTTGCTCACTTTATTCTTTCAGGAGGGATATCACAACCGGCAAATTACATCAATCTTTTTGAAACCAATAACACCGTTCGTTTCAAACTCCTGTTATATTTTTATACAATATATTCAAACTATTAGTCAAGGAACCGGCCGGCAAATCCCCCTCAATTGCCCGAATGGGTCCGACAATGATAGGATTGATGCCGGTTCGATGATCTTTTTGAACAACCGAATCATTCAGTTTCCACCGGAACCCCCGAATAAACAGGCGGCTGGACAATCCGCTGATTTGGATGTGGCATCATGAATCGCTTCTGTTATCAGATTTATCAATCATCTACCAGAGAAGGTCTGATAGAGCCCCATGACAAAATAATCGTCAGCCTGAGCGGTGGTATTGATTCCATGAGCCTGTGCTGTCTATTGTCCGCTTTCAGGGAAAAAATTGACCTGGATCTTCACTGGGTGCACTTCAATCATGGCCTGCGACTGGAGAGCGAGGACGAAGCCGGTTTTATCCGCGAGCTGGCAGAGGCAGAAAAAATCCCGGTCAGTATCATCAAAACAGACACGCTCAGTGGTCAGAAAGGGATGCAGAACAGAGCCCGGCAATGGCGCTATGAGCATCTGAACCGCATCATGGCGGAACAGGGGTTTGGTAAAATCGCGCTGGGGCATCACCTGAACGACCTGATCGAAACCCAGATCTGGCGAATGCTGCGGGGAGGGTCGCTTTTCGCCTTCAATCCCATGCAAAAGAAAAACCTGCCCTATATCCGGCCACTGCTTCACATTCCCAAATCAGCGCTGGAAGAGTATCTCTGCGATATCAACCGCAAATGGCGTGAAGACCGTTCCAATTCCGGAAACGATTATACCCGGAATCTGATTCGCAACCAGTTGGTGCCCCTGATGCAGGCATGTGCCGGGGGAAAACTCGAAGAGAAGATGCTGGCAATCGATCAGGACGCCCGACTCCTGAAAGCCCTTTTCCAGGAGACAGTGCCTCAGGAACGCTATCAGCAGGAGTCTCTGCAATACGACCAGGTATTATCTGTCCCACCGGTTTTTGCCCGTGAATTGATCCATCGGTTTTTGATCTACCATGGCCAGAAAGAGATCCATCGCACCAATATTGAGTTGATCTTTGAAAAAATACAGTCCAATCTGGGTAACTGGACCATCGATCTGAAAGATGGTGTTCAGCTTTCCGGACGATACCAAATCATCACCATCCGTAAAAAAAATTGACCGATTATCCTCACAGGCGACAGGACAGGTTCGGTGTCATAGCCCGTCTCACGTTTACATGCCTGGTTGTCATCATGGGCATGACTGCTCTCCGACCACTGGAGGCAGCCTATCAGAACCCTGTTCTGAAGGTCCTGCTGTTCAGCTCTTCTGCCGGCGTCGCCATCTCCAGTTCACAGGACCTCACTGTCAGTGATGATCACAACCGGCTGGGAACAGCAAAAAACCTGTTGGTGACGCCTGCCAGCCAATCCCGTCTGCTCATCAACCAGAAGTTGACGGTCACCGGCAACCTGCTGATCACCGCCCGGGGAGAAACAACCATCCAGGATATGAACACCCGTCAGCGTCGAAAATACCTGGGGACATTCGAAATCCGCCCTTACGTCGGGGGGCTGCATCTGATCAACCATATCCCCACAGAATCCTATCTGGAAGGGGTTCTGAACGCTGAAATCAGTACCAAATGGCACATGGAGGTAGTGAAAGCCCAGGCAGTGATCTCCAGGACCTTTGCCCTGTTTAAACGGGAAAAATACAGTCAGTTACCCTGGCATCTTACCGCTGGACACTATGACCAGGTCTACAAAGGGTCCGACATTGCGGATGAGCGGGGAAAAGAGGCTATCCGGGCGACCCAGGGCATCGTTGTCGGCTACGGAGGACACCTGGCACAAACCTTTTATCATTCAAATTGTGGTGGTATCACCGAAGATCCTGTCCGCATCTGGCAAAACCCGCTGCCCTATCTGAAAGTCAAACCGGTGCCCTACGGCGAACGGGATCCGCGGTACCACTGGGAGGCGCGGATTACAGACTGGGAGATGGAAAAAATTCTCAATAAGGCCCGGATTCGAACCAGCGGGATCGAAGATATTATCATCAGTAAACGAACATCATCCAGTCGCGTCCTGGAGCTGACGTTCATCGGAGACAGGAATTCAACACTCTCCGGATATGATTTCCGCAAAGCCGGCGGCTACAAACGAATACAGAGCCTGCTCTTTGATATCACCCGCATTCCCGGCGGTTTTCACTTCAAGGGCCGGGGAAACGGCCACGGCGTGGGGCTCAGCCAGTGGTCAGCCAAGGAGATGGCAGAGAAAGGTTACAAATACCACGAAATCCTTTATTACTTCTATCACAACATCGAACTGATACGTCACCAGGGGTAGATAAAGACATCGCAGACCCCACACATCCTCATGTTTCCCGTTGTTGCGCAGCCGGGCAGGCTTTTCCGGCTTGATAAATCCGTTGACAATCGCCCTTTGACCACGTAAGAACATCCGAACAGATAAAAACCGGCTGACTGGCAGGTTCATCCAGAATCAACCAACTGCCTGTGGTTCGTTTTTTTACACCACGCAACACCGATGTCATTCCGGATCCGAAACCGCTGATTCAAATTCCTGGATCCGATTTCCTCTGGAAGCATCATTGAGTTTAAATCTTGTCTATTTGCGAAGGATATCTTATGGCTGAAAAGGATTTTCAAGTATATCGATACCGATTTGTCGTACTGGGTGTTTTCATGGTGATCAATGCCGTCGTTCAGACACTCTGGATCACATTTGCCCCCATAACGGGACATGCTGCCGAGTTCTACAAAGTCACCGACCTGGATATCGGATTGTTGTCGATGATCTGGATGATCGTTTATCTGGTGGTGTCGATTCCAGCCTCCTGGGTTATTGATACATACGGCTCCCGGGTCAGTGTTTCCATCGGGGCCATCTTTACAGCCGGTTTTGCCCTGATGCGGGGGTATTACGGATCGGATTACAGCATGGTATTGATTGCCACCATCGGGCTCTCCATCGGGCAGCCGTTTATCATGAATGCCAATACCACCGTCGCTGCCAAGTGGTTCAAGATCACCCAGCGGGCAACGGCCGGCGGCCTCGCGGTACTGGCAACCTTTATCGGTATTATTATCGGTATGGCTGTGACACCGATCCTGACCCTGGAAATCGGCATGCAATCCATGCTCGTTGTATACGGCTGGGCTGCTGTCGTCTGCGCAGGCATCTATATTGCGTTCGCCAGAGAAGCACCTCCAACACCCCCCTGTCCGGCCGGGCATGAGGAACGGGCACTGGTATTGGATGGTTTCAAGGATGTCTGGAAGAGTAAGCAGTTTATGCTGGTCATGCTGGTGATGTTCATCGGTTTTGGTATGTTTAACGGGATCACGACCTGGATCGAACCCATCATCAGAGACCGGGGCTTTGATATGACCCAGGCAGGAACCCTGGGGGCCGTGATACTGTTTGCCGGAATCTTCGGGGCAATCATCTGGCCGGTGCTTTCCGACAAGCTCCGCATCCGGGGTCGAATCCTCATGTGGGCTATTCTCCTGGGTGTCCCGGGACTGATTGGCCTGATTTATGCGACCCGTTTCGACTTACTGCTGCTGTCAGGGGTTATCCTGGGCTTCTTCTCCATGAGTGTCGGGCCGATTGTCTACCAGTTTGGTGCCGAAGTCACCCGCCCGGTCCCGGAAGGAACCTCCAACGGCCTGCTGAACATGGCCGGCCAGCTTTCAGGCATTATTTTTATTTTTGGCATGGATATGTTCAAGGATGCCCGGACAGGGTCCATGACAACCATCCTGCTGGTCCTCCTGGGGTTGAAGATTGCGAATATCTTCTTTTCCAGCAGACTGGTGGATTCCCATCTGATACAGGAGGAAGCCGGAGAAACCCTGGTGGGTGCGGATCTTGAATCGGAACCCGTCGCGACCTGACCCTGTTTTCTGCGGCAGGGTTATCTGTAGCTCCAGGATCACGCTGACACGCCGCAGTGGCGGGTTCAACCCGCTACATGCTGCGACTCAGGGTCAACACATGGATCTCCCCCGCACCTGCCTTTTTAAGACAGGTGCAGACTTCTCCCAGGGTCTGGCCGGTGGTGCAGACATCGTCAAATACCAGCACGTTTTTGGAATGGACACTGGCATGCGCTTGAAAGGAATCCCTGATATTGTCGCTGCGTTTCCAGCGCGCCAGACCGGCCTGCTGTGAGGTGAACCGCTGTTTTTTCAGGATCCGGGTCTGCAATGGCAATATCCGCTGTTTTCTCAGGAGAAAGGTCGTTTGATTGAACCCGCGCTGTCTCAACCGGAACGGGTGTATCGGGACCGGCAGCACCGCATCGAGATTCCGAACCCGTTCTGCATTCGTCTCAAACCAGACATCGATAAAATGCCTCAGCAACCGGCCTGCAAAAAAACCGCCTGAGTATTTGAGATTGACAATCCAACGTTGAATTGGATCCTGGTAATAGAACATCGCGTAAAATGTATGGATGTGCTCTGCCCATGGCTCCCGGCAATCACCGGTTGGATGATGCAGTCCACAGCGACGACAGATGGGGCGATCGATCACTGGCAGCATCTCATAGCAGGACCTGCAGAGATATGGAGAAGGGGAGAGAAGCGGTCGGGAGATAAATCGATGGCAGTGAAAACACCAGGCAGGCAACAGCTGAATCATAACCCCTCACCCCTGTGAATCGGCCTGAAAGCTACCCGTCGGTTCAATCGGGGCCGGCAGGTGACAGGTGGCAGCCATCAGGAAATGACACGTCGGAGAACCTCCGGCAATATGACGGTGACCCATTGCCAACCTTTTTCTCCCATTTGAGTTGTTTTTCAAAGAGATGAATTCGGAACTTCCCCAGACAGATCCCATCCCGCGGCTATATCCCTGACAGTGCCCCCATCGCGCAGGGATTCTACCCGTCGATGCCCACACGGATAAAGAACTGCCCGCTGCAATTGATGCGATGCCCTGTGCCGGATCGGATTCCCGGTATCGGTTCATGGAAAGAGGGTATCATGGCAACCGGGAAAGGTAAATTCAAAGAGTTCCGTTTTCAATTGGAAAACAGGCAAACAGAGACGTGAGAGATTGAACGGTGGGGATACCGCCGGGGGTATAACGGATGAAGATCGCGAATTTATTCAATAAATTCTGTGCGTTAACGGCAAAGAAAACAAACCGATACCGTCCGTTCAATGAAACGGTGCCTGTCACACACAATGCTGGCGGGATCTGAAGATGACGCCTGCCGGTGCGCACACCGGCAGGCATCCGAACTGTTGGCGGGGGAAAACGCCCTAGAGGATTGCTCTTGCGCGAGCCTGTGCTCTTTTCCTGTCCTTGTGTCTCGTTTTTTCAGCATCTTCGCGCTTCATTTTATTCTTCGTACTGGGCTTAAAATAGTACCTGCGCTTTTTTAACTCCTTGAAGATACCTTCTCTGATTAACATTCTTTTTAATTCCCTCATGGACCTTTCAATCTGATTGTTAATCACTTTTATTTCCATAATCTCTTTTCCTTAACGTTTGTTTTGTCGTGTTGAAACAGTATATCTTTTTTTCGAGTTAATTTTTGATTTGATCATTATTCCACGGGGTAGTCAATATAATTGTATATTTTGTCTATTATTACATTGGCTTAACCTGAAATCCACTCTTATGCCACCCGACATTTCATCCTGTGGGCCGGTTATGACCGATCGTCGTTCAGAAACGGTGAGACCTGAGTGGATCAAGAGATTTGCCGCTTTCCGGCCTGACCGACGAGCTTCCGTTTCTCGCAAATCCTGGGATAAATCAATTCTACCGCTCGTCGATAGTGGGAAGGATCATCGATTTCCGTCCAGATTGCATCCTCCACCTTCAGGTAATGGATCGGCAACCGGGTTGCGAGATCGGAAAGACAATCCTCATAGTGGTAGTTCGATGGGAATCGAATCACCTGGCTATAGTATTCCTGCATCTGACTGTATAAATCAGCGGAAATTTTTGAGATCCCGACCAGTTCTCCCTGACTGACCAGATCCGGATTTTTTTTCTTGGCAATGTACTGAATGAGCCCGGATTCGCCGTGAACAAATACTTCATCTCCGGAATGGGTGGCTCCTGAAATGAGTACCGCCTCATCCCCCGGGTCGGTCAGCAGTGCTGACAAGCAGCGATCTTCATACAGCAGATCCGATTCCAGCAGCAGAAACCCATCCCTGACCTGTTCCCGGGCCAGAAACAGGGAATGCATGCTTCCCGTTTCTGCATAATCAGCATTCTGAACATATTTAATCTGCGGATAATCCGTTTTCAGCGCCTGGATGTATTTCTCCCTCAGGTATCCCAACACCATGACTATTTCGGTGATCCCATTTTCCAGCAGGCTGTCCAGTGACCGTCTGATAATCTCCTTACCATCAATGAGCAGTAATCCTTTGGGTCTGTCATCGATCACCTGACGCAGCCTCTGCCCCATTCCCGCTGCCAGGATGACAGCGGTTCTTATCTCTTTTTGGGTATCCTTCATCGATTTATTCCCTGCCGCGACGGTCAATCGGTTGTCCGGCCGCCAGATGGCTCATCAGTCGTTGCTTGACCTCATAGGGTTTGATAGCGGGTCGCCCCAGGTCCTTGGGTGAGCCCTTGCGAATGCGAAAATGAATCAGAACAGGCCCACTGTTTTTTTCCAGTTTCTGCAGAATCGATGTCAGCGCTTCAGCACAATCCGCCGCAAAAACCTGTCCATAACCACATGCCTGTGCCACTGCAGAAAAGGAGACATTGGGGCTGACGGTGCTTTGACCACCTGTTGAATCGTTTATTTCGTTGTCCAGCAGAACGTGCAGATAGTTTGAAGGCTGAAAATGCCCCACGGATGCCAGGTTTCCCAACCGCATCAGTGCTGCCGCATCGCCATCGATGACGACCCAGCGGCGTTCAGGGCTGCAGATCGCTGCCCCCAGCGCAAATGAGGAGGCACACCCCATGGAACCAACCATGTAAAGCTGATCCGGCGTATCTCCAAGAGCGTACAACTCCCTGCCTGTTTTGCCGGTGGTGGCAACCAGGATATCATCCGGGTGCTTGAACGCCAGAATTTCTCTGAGCGCTTCCGTCCGCGTCAGGCGTTCTTCGTAACGTTTGCCGATTGTTTCAGAAAATGAGAAGGTTCTTTTCCCCAGTGGCAGTTCCGGTGGCGGACTCTTCAACTCTTGTGACTCAATGGTGCCCTTACGCAGCACAAAGGCATAGGGCAGATCGGTTTTTTTGATGTAGTCGAGGGCTCTCTGGAAAGCCGCCTGCAATTGCGGAACATCGTCGGGAAAATGTTCCCAGCCGATTTTCAGGGTATCGAGCATTTCCTCGGTCACCTTTCCCATCAATTCATGCTGGGGTTCATCTGCCGGTCCGCCTGGCTGTCCCCGGTGCGTGACGATCATGATAAAGGGAAACCGAAAGGGAAAAGAGAGCGACGTAAGTGGATTCACCGCATTTCCCAGACCGGAGTTCTGAAACATCACGACCCCCTTCCGGTTATTCAGAGACGCACCGCAGATCATCGCCACGGCATCCCCTTCATTGGTTGCCGGGAGATATTGAATCTCCGGATCGTCAATCACCGCATTAATCAGAGGTTTTAAATAGGAGCAGGGGGTTCCGGAAAACAGATCGTACTGATGCTGTTTGCACAGTTGCAGAAAATCGTTGGCATTCACCATGGCTAAAACTCATTTGCGAGGGTCAGATCGGATATCCGGTTTACATCGACCCAATGACCTGAAATATATTGTATTTTTACCTTCATGCCCTGTTGAATAAAATGGGTAATCAAATCCCGTATTTCCAGGGACTCAAAACCGGGTTCCTGCTGGCGTTTCAGGATAAACTCCCGGGTCTTGAGGCCTGCAGCGGGTGAAAGCTTTAAAATACCAATAAATTCGCCGTCGTGTTGATCGCCCGGCGCTGTAAATACCATCTCCCTGACATAGCTCTCTTCTGCAAAATAGGACTGACGATCCGGTTCGGTCGCCATAACGTAATCGGACTGAATCGGACTTTCCTTGTCAATCCTGGAATCCACGATGATGACCACATCTTCGGGATCTTCAATGGCAAACTGGAGCGTGTATTTCTTAAAGAGAATATCCCCAAAAATGATGAGAGCGGACTGATCCAGGCTGTCCAGCGCTTTGGCAAGCGAGGCCAGCTGACCGGTGGTTGCATACTGGTCGTTGACCACCACCCGCAGGTTGGGGAACTGGATGGCCTCTGCCTTGTATCCGCCCACCACGGTGATATCCTTTATGTCATACTCGTTCAGATGGGCGACGATCCGTTCCAGGATGCTTTTCTTTCCGATTTTGAGCATGGTTTTGGGAATCTCTCCCGTCAGATGGCCAAGCAGCTTTCCGCGGGTCGCAGCCAGCACAACCGCCTTAAAAGGGTTTTTTGCCTGCTGACTGAGGTATCGTTTTTCCGCTTCCGCGATTTCCTGATCATCCTGAAGCCTGAATATCTCCTTGACCGGAACGATCATATCCTCGACGCTCAGCAGGTTTTCATCTGTATGAATCTGCCGGGCAACCTCCTGCATCTTGGCAATGTTACCCCGGATGAGATGATTCGCCCAGATAACGAGGGAGACCTTGTGCTCCCGGAAATCGTTGGTAGGGGTTGTGTAGTACTTGGTCGGGACCAGTACGATGGGTGACCGCTCCCCCCACTCCTTCAGAAAAGAAAAGATTTCACTGCTGTTGTTGAGTTTGCTGTGGATCAGAATGGCATCTGCACCGGCCTGTCGGTAGGCCTCCGCTCTCTCGAGGGCTGCTTTAAGTCCCCAACCGGCGATAAAGGCTTCAACCCGGGCAATGATGACAAAATCGTCATCCAGCTGGCTGTCCTTGC
>JAHJRI010000158.1 GCA_018830885.1 bacterium
CTAGATGATCTTGGCGAAATGGAGCGCTTGAAACCCCGCCTGTCTGAGCATCAAGATATCATTCTCATGTTTCGTTGTGCCCGCTCCGCGGGCATGGTGGTTTGTATGAAAAACACGCACCACAGAGACACGAAGATCACGGAGGGAAGTAAGCTGAGCTGGGTGCCTGTCCGGTGAAAGTGTCAGGTCAGCAGCTGCAGCAGATCCAGCTCGGTTTCCGATACCCGCCGGCCGATGGCAGCCAGTTCCACCGATCTGACAATACCGGTGAGGTGGGTCAGAGACTGCAGCCGGCAGATCAGCCCCCATTTCAGGGTGCCGAAAACTTCCCAGTAGTGCACTTTTTCAGCCGCCACCTGTCCGCCGGCGGCTTTGTAACCGGCGAAGAGGTCTTCCCGGTCGCCAAATCCACCCACCGGTTTGTCGATGTTGCCAAAACGCCATGAGTTGACGCAGATCCAGCCCAGATCCTCCATGGGATCTCCCAGATGGGCCATTTCCCAGTCCAGGATACCCCGGATGCCATCCGGTCCGACGATGATGTTGCCGTTGCGGAAATCGGAGTGGACCAGGCAGGGTGACGGATCATCCGGAACGTTCTCCTGCAGCCAGTTGAAGGCATATTCAAACACCGGGCGGGGTTCATCAAAGGAGGTGTACATGGCGTATTGATCGTCCAGCTGCTGCCTGTTTTTCAGGGTTTTCAACCCTTTGATTCTGTCTGCAGCCAGGGTATGAATCCTGGCCATGATCTCTCCGCACTGTCGGGCCATTCCATTTCGGGCACCAGCATACTGCTCATCCCGCAGGATCTTTCTGGGGATGGTTTCACCGGCAATCCGCTGCATGACATAACCGGTACCGATCCCATCCGCCTCATCCAGGATAAAAACAACTTCCGGGACCGGAACACCGCCCGCTATTGCCAGCATCTGGATTTCGGCCTCTGTCTGTTTGGTCACAAAGATCTCAGATGAATCACCGGAACTGCGGTCCAGCCTTAAAATCAACTCGCGGGTGGAATCATTCGTCAGGGCGTCGAACCACCAGGTTTCGGCAACAGCGCCACCGGTGAGCCGATGCAGATCCCTGATTTCGACAGGTCCTCCCAGATGCCGAGCGGTAATGACGGCGAGCTGCTGCTCAAATGTCCGGTCCGGGTTACCCATCAGCCCTGCTCCTTGCCAACCGGTTTGCCGTCAACGATCTGGTCCAGGTATTCGGACATGCCGTATCCGATCCTGTCGTCGCACCGGTATTCGGTCATCCCTTCGGTAATGCGGGTGACCAGGCCTTCGCCATCCGATGTCTTGCGGCGGTTGCGCAACGGAATCAGTGACAGTACCCGGCCCTCGACCCGGTATTCCCGTTCTGCTGTTTTGACATGGGCGACCAGCTCTTTCTGAAAGTCGTTGCTGTCCCAGACGGTATCGATGGTCACATCCTGAACATCCACATATTCGTTGTCCCGGAGGACCATGCCGCCCTTCCGGCGGGTGCCGTCCGGCTGGGTGATGATGGAGACCATCATGGCGAAATCCGGGCCGAAATTCATGGGCAGCCAGCGGTACCAGTAGATGTTCTGCCAGTAGCGAGGTCCCCAGGAGTGATCTCGCAGACCGTATCCGCTGATTTTGTACTCCCTGCCATCCACGTGAAACGACCCTTTTCCACCGATGTGTTGTTCATAGTGGCCTCTGGCAAAGGCTTCCGACGCCTTCTGCTCAATGGGAGAACCGTCGTCATTGACCGGTTCCCCGCCAAACATGGGGGAGACACCGGTATATTCGATGTCGACCCTGCAATCCACCAGGGGATTGTCGGTAAATGCCTGTTTTGGATCGGCCATCTGGTGGGGATTTTTCATCAGGCAGACCTGGCCTTCATATTCGACCCTGAGTTGTTTGAAGGGTTCGATAACCTGAAACCGCATGCCCCCGGCGGCCAGTGCATCGTTGTTGCTGATTTTTGGACGGTCGAAGGCAAAACCGACACTGCCATCCGGGAGGTAAAGACAGCAGGTCATCTCGGCATACCCTTCGTTGGGGCGGTTCCCGATCCGAAACCAGCCTCCCAGGGGTTTGTCCGAGGCATCGAAGATATTGAAGTACATGCTTTCATTGAAATTACGGGCCGCTTCCAGGGGGTGCATATATTCATCTGCAGGATCCAGTCGAATTCTGGTCCCTTTCTGGTAGATATCCATTGATTCTCCTCGGGCTTTCTCAGCTTATGACATGCTGGTGGTTGATGGAAGTTCCCCCGTCAACCGGAATGACCGTGCCATTGGTGTATGCGCCGGCTCTGGAACTCAGGTAAACGGCGATTCCGGCCATCTCTTCGGGCTGACCGACCCTTTTCAGGGGACAGTTTGCTTCGATATCCGCCTGAAAATGGTCGAGGACGAAGTCCGTCATCTTGCTGGGGAAGAATCCCGGAGCGATCGCATTGACGGTAATATGTCGGGTTGCCAGTTCAATGGCGAGGCTCCGGGTCAGGTGATGCACCGCGGCTTTGCTTGCCGAGTAAGCAAATGTGCCGGTCTGTGCCACGGTCGATACATGCAGTCCGTCCATGGAGCCGATATTGATCACCCGTGCAGGATCTGCCGCGGATGCGCCCGCGGCCAGCAATTCACTGAAGTCCCGGGTCATGGAAAAAACAGCCCCCACGTTCAGATGCATGACATCATCAAAGGATTTGTCCGGATAGGTTTGAAAAGCCTCGCCCCAGTTTTTTCCGGCATTGTTGACCAGAATATGCAGCTGTGGTTCCGCGCCCTTAATTTGGTCCAATAGCAGCCTGCGTCTCTCCGGTGTGCCGATATCGGCGGGGACGGAAATGCAGGTTCCGAATCGGCTGAGCTCTTTTGCGGTTGCGTTGCAGGCATCGGCCTTGCGTGCGGTGATGTAAACCCGGGCGCCAGCCTCCAGAAAGCCCTGGGTGATCATCTTCCCGATGCCGCGGGACCCGCCGGTGACCAGCGCGGTTTTTCCCTTCAGTGAAAAAAGTGTTGTCAAGTCCAGTGATGTCATTTAATCCGCTCCGGTTAACTTTAAAAAACAACTATGCCGATTCTGGCGTAGATAAGGGGAATTGAATATTCCCTTTTGGAATATGGTCAAAAAGCATCCGGGATTTTCAACCGGTTTTGGCTGGATTATAACGGAGCGACAAATTTATGCAATAAGAAACCTGTGGCGGAACGGGATTCTGTTCTTCTCAGTGTGGCGCCATTTCCTAAACAGGGGACGATCAGAGAATTCTGGATGCCGGGAAACCATAAACAAGGATAGAGTGATACCAACGGGTGTTCGGGAAAATTGCAATTGCCGCTTTTCTGGCGATATTTTATACATTAAAAAGCAGAAACAAAAATCCGTTTGATACTCGCTGTCGGAAAGGAATCAGCCGGAATCGCGATATAACCTGGAAAAGGAAACAGGATGATTGATGACGAACGTCGATTGTATTTAAAAAGTCACTACGAGCAAGGATTCCCGGCTTTTTGCGGACTTGAGGTCAAGCTGATGAGTCTGGGTTACTTCGAAGCGCATGTAGAGGTGCGCCCTGAGCATATGCAGCAGGACGGTTTTGTCCATGCCGGGCTCATCGCAACCCTGGCGGATCACACTGCCGGATATGCCGCTTATACGACGGTTTCAGAAGCGTTCGCCATTTTGACCGTCGAGTTTAAGATCAACTACTTCAAACCGGCTGTGGGACAGAAGCTGATCTGTCGATCCAGAGTGATTAACGGGGGGAAAAAAATCATTGTCTCAGAATCGGAGGTGTTTTCTGTAGGCAACGCTCAGGAAAAGCTGGTCTCCAAGGCCACTGTGACCCTGATGGCGGTTCCCATGTCAGAACTGGAGTGACCGCCTGTTATCAAGTCTTACGCTTAATCTTACTCTTAATCTTACTCTTAATCTTACTCTTAATCTTACTCTTAATCTTACTCTTAATCTTAATCTTAATCTTAATCTTAATCTTAATCTTAATCTTAATCTTAATCTTAATCTTAATCTTAATCTTAATCTTAATCTTAAGGGCACCTTGATTAACCGGAACACAGTCAATATCAAAGGGATGCTGTTTCAAGAACCCTGGAAGCCATGGATGGCTTCCAGGAGCTCCATGGATGGACTCGTGCGTTTCTTGAAAGATCAACCCTCCGGATTGGACATATGGGCAATGGCCAGAGGTTTTTCTATGGTATCGGGGCGAAAAATGGGATTCAGGGGCAGGATTAAGTATCAGGATCAGGATTAGGATCAGGATCAGGATTAGGATCAGGATCAGGATCAGGATCAGGATCAGGATTAGGATCAGGATCAGGATTAGGATCAGGATCAGGATTAGGATCAGGATCAGGATTAGGATCAGGATTAGGATTAGGATCAGGATTAGGATTAAGATTAAGATTAAGAATATAAAGGGATTGGGTGGCATTATGGTAACTGGTTCCAGGGGCGAGGTCTGGCGCAATTCTCTGGAACCCATTTTTCAATCAACAGGGAGGAGACAATGGGGTTTAAACATCTGCTGTATGAAACAGAGGGGCGTATTGCTACCATCACGCTCAATCGGCCGGAACGGTTCAATGCCATCTGTATCGGCATGCCGGTTGAGATCAGGGAGGCGGTCGAGCGGGCCAACCGGGACGACGGTATCCACGTGATCATTTTGCAGGCTGCGGGAAAGGGGTTCTGCGGCGGGTATGACCTGGTGGATTTTGCCGAGCAAAAGGAACACGGCATCGAACAGGGAACCACCGACGGGACGACCAACACCCTTTGGGACCCCATGGTGGATTTTCAGATGATGTATCAGAATACCAAGGATTTCATGAGTCTCTGGAACTCGTACAAACCGACCATTGCCAAAGTTCACGGGGATGCCGTGGCCGGCGGCAGTGACATCGCCCTCTGCTGTGATCTGGTCATCATGTCGGAAACCGCCCGTATCGGTTATCCCCCGGCCAGGGTCTGGGGGTGTCCCACCACTGCGATGTGGGTCTACCGTATCGGCGCGGAAAAGGCCAAGCGGATGTTATTGACAGGCGACCTGGTGACAGGCCAAGCGGCTGAAAAGCTGGGTCTGATCCTGGAAGCGGTTCCGGCGGCGGACCTGGACGACCGGGTCAGATTCTGGGCGGAAAGAATGCAGGGGGTTCCCCGCAACCAGCTGATGATGCAGAAACTGATGATCAACCAGGCGTTCGAGAACATGGGGATGCAGAATACCCAGATGATGGCCACGCTTTTCGATGGCATCACGCGCCATTCACCGGAAGGGGCCTGGTTCAAGAAACGGGCCCAGGAAGCCGGATTCAAGCAGGCGGTCAAGGAGCGGGATTCGGGGGATCCCATTGCCGAGGGGGTGTCAAAACCAACCTACCGTTTTTGACGATCCATCCGGGGAAAGCTGGAGGTCAGATAGCCCTCCCAATTTCCTGTTGCCGGTTATTCAAGACTCCATGACAATCAGGCGGATAAGGCCTTGTGACTATCCAAAGAGGATTGACTGGGTCACCATGGGGGGAAAAGGGTTCAGGGGCAGGCACCGCTCTTGTGATGGTTTGACACCTGGCGCCGGTATGATGGAACTGAATGCAATCAAGGGGACATTTAAAGGCCCTCTCGACTTTCATCGTACGGCCGGATAATACAGACCACCCGGTAAACTCCTGCAACGGCGCTGATGATTTTTGGGCGCCGGATGGGGGTGAATGGCAGCTGCCCGGTCCCGGCCGTCTGAAAGCGGGTGCTTTTTTCCTTTGCCTCGTCATAGGCGAATTGTCGCCTGAAGAAGTTGACATTCAGGGTCGTTACCTGGAAAATCGGATGACAACCCGGAACGGGTGTCAGCGATGTCCGGCGGGATTTTGCGCTTCAGGACCAGTCAATCGCGGTTTTCAGTGGAGCCAAGGGGATAGCGATTTAAAACCCGGGAAAACAGGAGGTTTTCCCGGAGCACCAGGGATGGTTTCATGCGTGTTTTAAATCGCTATCCCCTTGGCGGAACGTTTGACAAATGGTCTCTAACGGACCGCAAAAATCTAACCGGACTTTACTGAACGGGTGTAACAGAATACGCCGGAAACCCGCAGAACCGTTAAATTAAAGTCAAAACAGAACCCAGGAGGAAATCCCATGTCGATCTTGTTCAGTTCTTATCAGTTGGGGCAGTTATCGGTAGCCAATCGCCTGCTGCACTCGGCCACCTACGAAAGCATGTCAAAAAAAAACGGAGAGGTCAGCCAGGCACTTCTGAAACGCTATCGACAGCTGGCCAGGGGAAACATCGGATTGATCGTACCCGGACATATGCATGTCCATCCCACCGGAAAAGCGGGACTGAGACAGACCGGTATTTTCAGTGACAAAATGATCCCGGGGCTTAAGGAACTGGCATCGGTTATTCACGAAGAGCAGGGTAAAGTCGTATTTCAGCTGGCTCACGCCGGAAGACAGACCCGGAAGGCTGTCACGGGTCTGGATCCGATCGGGCCTTCCAATGACGGTGCGGATCCGACCTTTGGGGTTGAACCCAGGGTCATGACGGAAGCGGAAATTCTCGAGCTGATCGCGGCTTTCGGTGATGCAGCCCGCAGGGCTGCCGAAGCCGGTGCGGATGGGGTGCAGATCCATGCGGCCCACGGTTACCTGATCAACCAGTTTCTGTCCCCCTTCTTCAACCGCAGGGAGGATGCATGGGGTGGCAGCGACAAAAAACGGTTCCGGTTTCTGAAACAGGTCTTTCTGGCGGTACGGAAAAACCTGCCGCAAGAGCTGCCGGTCCTGATCAAACTCAACACCAACGATTTTACCCCCCGGGACGGGATCCAGCCCGATCTGGCAGCCCGGTACGCGAAATGGCTGGTTGAACTGGGCATCGACGGTATTGAAATCAGCAGCGGGACGCTGTCCTATGCACCCCTGGCCATGAGTCGAAAAAGGGATGTGGCGGGAGACTTTGCCTTCAGAGACGGGTATCATCTCGAAGCCGCTGCAATGATCAAGCCGGCTATCGGCAGCACGCCGCTCATTCTGGTGGGGGGGATGCGGAAAATGGAACAGATGGAAACCGTCCTCAAAAATGGTCCGGTCGACATGATCTCTATGTCCCGTCCTTTCATTCGGGAACCCCTCCTGGCAAAACGGTTCGAGAGCGGAAAGAGCCAGAGCGCCAGCTGTGTTTCCTGCAATAACTGCCTCGCGGCGGTGCGTCTGGGACTGCCCGTAAAATGCTACGTCAGGGGGTTGCCGCAAACCTGATTGAACCTGTGTACAGACGGCTGGCAGCTATTTTGAGAAAACAGAGCAATTGCTCGTTTTTATTTGACAGGATCCCGAATTCGGGATAAAAATATAAATCGAACATATGCTCGATTATGGACGTAGGGGCAACGACGATGCTTTAATATGATACCAGATCGTTGAATGCGAACCGGGTTGCACCCAATTGCGATTCTGATCATAACCTGTTTTTCAAAGGAGGAAACTGTCCCATGCTAGATCAACTGCTATCCCCGATAACCATCCGGAATATGAAGCTGGACAACCGGTGTGTGATGCCGCCAATGGGGACCAACCTGGGAAACCGGGATGGTACGGTGAGTGAGAAGAACCTGGCTTATATCAAGCGACGTGCGGAAAGTGGCGTTGGTTTGATTATCTCTGAAATTATGGGTGTTCATCCCTCCGGTTGCGTCGGTCTGGGGATATACGATGATAAATTTATTCCCGGTCTGAAACAGATGGTGGATGTTATTCACCAGGCCGGCAGCAAGGTCGCCCTGCAGCTCCATCATGCAGGCCGCGAGGCTTTTTTTCAGCTGAAAAAGGGGCAGGCCCTGGGGCCGTCTGCGGCGGCCAGTTTTATTTACGGGATTCCGCCCAAGGAGATGACCCTGGAGGATATCCGCATGATTATTCAGGCCTTCGGGGATGGGGCTGTCCGCTCCCAGGCGGCAGGTGCCGATGCAGTGGAGATCCATGCCGCACACGGTTACTTGTTGACCCAGTTCCTGTCGGTTCATGCCAATCAGCGGACCGATGAATATGGTGGCAGTTTCAAGGACCGGGCCCGTTTTGTGATCGAGGTTATTGCCGAGGTCAGAAAACGAGTGGGGGCAGACTATCCGATCCTGGTGCGGATTTCCGCTGAAGAGTTTATCAAGAACGGTTACTCGGTGGAAGATGTGATTTCGATTCTGCCGGATCTGGTCGCTGCGGGTACGGACGTGATTCATGCCTCCATCGGGACCCATGGCAGTCCGGGGGGGATTACCAGCGCCCCGGCAGAATATGAAGCCGGCTGGAATGCCTGGCGGGCCAGAAAAATCAAGGAGGCTGTCGATATCCCGGTGATCGCGGTTGGCCGCTTCACCGATCCGCGGGCAGCGGAAGCGGTGATCGCCAATGGGGACGCCGATATGGTTGCCTTCGGCCGACAGATACTGGCCGATCCCGACTTTCTGAACAAGGCGCGAGCGGGCCGGTTTGAGGATATTCGCCAGTGTCTGGCCTGCAACCAGGGCTGTATTGAGCGTCTCATGCTGGAAATGGGATCCAGCGTGCGCTGTGCCATCAATCCGGAAACAGGCCAGGAACTGCTGGTGCCTCGGAAACCGGCGGAAACCCCTCGCCAGGTCTGGATTGTTGGTGGCGGACCGGCAGGATTGACCGCTGCGGTTGAGTCAGCAAAGCTCGGTCACCAAGTGACCCTGTTTGAGCAATCGAATCAGCTGGGCGGCCAGGTATTCTTTGCCCGGCAGGTGCCGTTTAAAAAGGTATACGGAGACTGGATTGACTGGCTGGTCGACCAGCTGGGAAAAACCGGGGTCACGGTCAGGACCGGGGTCACGGTTACGGACGAGATGCTGAAGGTTGAAAAACCGGAGGTGGTGATTCTGGCCACGGGCGGTCAAAAATCGGTTCCCGCTATCAGGGGTATGGATCAGCCGTCTGTCTGTGATGCCTGGCAGGTACTGAACCGGGAGAAACCGGCAGGAAAAAATGTGGTGATCATCGGAGCGGGTCTGATCGGAATGGAAACCGCTGATTTTCTGGTAGACCAGGGCAGCCGGGTCACCCTGGTGGAGCTCCTGAAGCAGTCTCCTGTCCTGAGGATTACCGGTCACGGGTATCAACTGCACAAACGACTGCGGGATGCCAATGTCCAGTTCCGCTTCAGTACCACCATTTCCGGTATTGAAGGGGACCAGGTCACCCTCAGTTGTGATAACCGGGATGAGGTCCTGGACGGGGTCGACCAGGTGGTGCTGGCGGCAGGAATGAAGCCGCGCATGGAGCTGAAGGAGACACTGAAGCAGCAGGGTATCCGGCACTTTATTGTGGGGGATGCAGACCAGGTGCGCCGCATTATCGAAGCCACGGAAGAGGGCGCCAGGGCGGCCTGGGATATCTGATGCCGTCTCTGTTTGGGACTCAGCCGGCTGGGTTCAGAAAGCCGCTCAGGGGGCAATTTCAAAAGCACATGGCGATCAGACCCTGTCGGTCGCCAATCGCCTGAACGACTGGATAGGGAGCATGATATCCCGTCCCTGCGAACTGCTGAAGCGTGACCCGCGCCCTGTGCGGGTCGCAACCCCGGGTTCTGAAAACCCTTCCATGTCAGTAACTATTCAGTATACCCTTCATCGAGAGGGTTATGATTTAAAACACGCATGAATCCATCCCTGGAGCTGTTGGAAAACGTCCTGTTTTCCATCGTTTTAAATCATAACTCTCTCGATTCCGGAGAGGTGCTGAATAGATACCCATGTCATAAGGGAACGGTATGAACAGATTTATCAAACCATTGCGATTTGTATTCCGCTTTATCGTGCCGGTGATTTTTACAGCGGTTCTGGTGCTGAAAATTCTCACCTCGCCTGAATTTGGCCTGCTGGGCTTCCTGAACCCCGGTTACCTGGACATTGCCTACAAGATTCTGCTCTCCAGCATGGTCGGTTATTTCACCAATTACCTGGCCATCACCATGCTCTTCAAACCCAAGAACAAATCCCGCCACGGTATTCAGGGGCTGATTCCCGGGAATCAGGATCAGATCGCGGAGAGTCTGGGAGACGGTATTTCGGAGAACTTTTTCAATGCCACCGATCTGATTGATTATGTCAACCAGAATGACATGATTGCGAGTGCGGTCTCCAGCATGAAGTCCTACGTGACGGTCACCCTGGATAACCCGGACCATCAGGCAGCCATTACCCGATGGATTTTAAATACCTTTCAGACCAACTCCCCCAAAATCTTTTACCTGTTGCTCCAGGTTTCAGAGATCAATCTGACCAAATACCTGAGGGAGCACATCGATCTGGCATCGCTGACCAAAGAGATTACGAGGATCATTGAAACAAACATTAATGATGGCACCATTGATCTGAAGGCCATTTCCCGTCAATTGACCACCTTTCTGCACAGCAATGTGCCCGAACTCTCCGAGGCGATTTACAAGCAGGTCAACAAGACGATTGAACGGCAGAGTATGATCAAGCGGAATATCCTGAAACTGGCCACCTGGACCTTCGACTTCGATCAGGACATGATCGAGGACTATCTATACGAGATGGTCTCGTCTCCTGAATTCAGGAACCGGCTTTACCGGAATTTAGAATCCTTTGTCAGAAAACTGACGGAATACCTGGACTCCGAATCCGGTATGAAACAGCTCAATATCTACTACCAGAAACTGGTCTTTGAACTGCTGGATAAAATCAAGGAGAAAGGGGTCCCCCATCTTCTGCTGGAGATAGAGTCCTTCCTGCGGAAAGAAGCTTCCTGGAAGAAGATTGAACAGTATCTGAAAAACGGTTTGAACTTTATCGAAAAAACGCTGGAGGATTTGATTGCGGACGAGCGCTTCGACAGTTTCCTGAGCCGCACCATGCCGAAAATCCTGGAGCGGATTCAGATTGCCGACATCGTCACGGAAAAGGTGAAAGCCTATGATACCGACAAACTGGAGAAGATGGTGCTGGACGCCTCGGGGGAGCATCTCTCGGCGATTGAGGTTCTGGGGGGTATTCTGGGCGGATTTGCGGGGATTGCCCTGTTTGATCCGCTGCTCTTCCTGGTTATCCTCGGCCCCCTGCTGGGTCTGGGGTTTGTCGAGTACCTGCTGACAAGACGTCAGAGAAGCAAAAAATAATGGACCTATTCACCACTTTTTCTGAGCAGACACTGAGGCCTGTATGTGATTGAATTCACAAGGCTATCAGCTTCGAACAGGGATGGCCGTCGAGAATGAGTTTAATGACATACGGGTCTTAGCGTCTATAGCGGACCTTTTAAGTGACATGTGACAGGTTCGTCAGCTGAACAGAACCGAAATAACAACTTATCACAGACAACGGGGAACCAATGGCTGAACACAGACACGATTTTGTGGAGTCCTATGAGGGGATGGTCGGTTTCGGACTCGACCGGGAGCATGATGAAAATACCGTGATCTATTATTTGCAGAAGTTCTCCGACGACACTGTCATGAAGACATTGATTAAAAGGTTGACGGACGAAGACCTGGAGGAGCTGTTTGATCTTGTCAATCGCATGCTGAAAAAGCACTTTTCGGAAACGGAGTACCATGGTCTGTTTCTCAAGGAAACGGATCATCCTCATTGACCATTGACCCCCGCTCCCCTGCACAGGGGGATTCAGGGCGGCTGAAACTATCAGTGGATATTGATCGAAATTAATGTTGCCATCAGAATGAGCGGCAGTGGAAAAAAAACGATGCTATCATGGTCGGATTGTGTTTGAAGACCTGTTTTGAATGATTGCAGCCGCTTTGACCGTCCATGTTTGAACCCCGTTTTACCGCTTTTGCCCTGATCTATATCGGGATGATCTTTGTCCTGATTGTTCTGGAAAAAATTCGTTAAAAAAAGCGGACGCATCTTCCCATTCCAACGGACACTGCTTCTCCCCAGGGACCGCTGTTGTTCAGGACCCTGTCTGGTTCCCGTCAGCCGTTGTTGTAGAACCAACAACCCTGCGGAAGGTTCACCGGGGCGCCGAACAGGACCCCGATTTTTCCAGACACCATCAATTGACCAGAAAGTCAGGAAATTAGCTGAAAAGCGGGAAACTATTCACCTGAAACACTATACCTTCAGGGCTGAGCGGAAATCAAACTGAATAGATACAAAAGCGGTTGTGTTTTTTTCCCAATTCATAAAAACTAACAGGGAATCGCAGCACGAAACATGGTTATTACCATTCGAGGGTATCTATTCAGCAATTCAGATTCAGCTATAGATGCTAAGACCTGTATGTCATTGAACTCATTATCGACGGCCATCCATGGCCGTCTTCATGTGGAGCGTTATTCGCGACCAGTCTCGCGAATTCCATTGACATCGCTATCATGGCGATGCTGAACCGCTCCCCATCGGTTCAATCACACACAGCCCTCAGCATCTGCTCAGAAAAAGTGCTGAATGGTTACATTCGAGACAGTCTATCTATCCGACACCAGACAAAACAGCAATTATTTTAAGGTCAAAGGGAGGTTTTTCATGGCAACCATAAACGGCAAAGAGTACCCGCAGCTGGCCATTCTGAAGATGACATCGCAACTCCGAACACTGATGACAATTATTCGGAACAAGGACACAAAACGAAACGATTTTATCTTTTATTCGGATCGGATCAATCGGCTTCTGGTAGAGGAGGGGCTGAACTACCTGCCGACGCGAGAGAAAGTGGTGCAGACCCGGACCGGCGAAACCTATGTGGGTTCCGAGTTTGTCGGCAAGATTTGTGCGGTGCCCATCATCCGCGCCGGCCTGAGCATGCAGAACAGTATCCGGGAAGTGGCTAAAAGAATCCGGATTGCCCATATCCTGATCCAGCGTGACGAGGCGACCGCAAAACCTATTTTTTTCAAGGACTGGCTGCCGGATGATATTGAAAACCGCTTTGTCTTTATTCTGGACCCCATGCTGGCCACCGGCGGATCGGCCAATGAAACGATCCGCTCCCTGAAACTGAAGGGGGTGGGTGAGGATAAAATTATCTTTATCAACCTGGTTGCTGCCCCGGAGGGAATCGAAGCCGTCCTCTCTGCCTATCCCGGTATCCGTATTATCACGGCCGAAGTGGATCAGGGACTGGACGAAAATGCCTATATCCTTCCCGGGCTGGGAGACTTTGGCGATATCTATTTCGGCACGGACTAGCACCGGGATGTTGATCCCTTGACCTTTGCAGAACGACCCTTGAAACCGGTTAGTTATTAAAATGCCTGAAATCATTATCATCAATATCTCCGGGGAAGATCGTCCCGGCTTGACCGCATCCATTACCGAACACCTGGCCAACCACCATGTCAATATTCTGGATATCGGTCAGGCGGTCATCCACAATACGCTCTCCCTGGGAATCCTGATTGAGATCCCCAAAGCATCCCAGTCGGCTCCCGTCCTGAAGGATACCCTTTTTGCCGCCCATACCCTGGGGGTTAATGTCAAGTTTACCCCGATCCCCAAAGAACAATACAATAGCTGGGTAGAGGAGCAGGGAAAAATCAGGCACATCGTCACCCTGCTGGCCTCGAAAATTACAGCGGCCCATATCTCAACCATATCCGGAATCATCGCCGGACACCGGTTGAATATCGACAATATCACCCGGATTTCAGGTCGTATTCATCTGGACAGACCCAGGAAGAACGCCAATGCCTGTGTGGAATTCTCGTTTCGGGGAATGCCGACGGATCCGGAGAGGTTGCGGGCGGAATTCCTGGACGCGGCCAGCGCGATGGGCATCGATATTGCCCTGCAGGAGGATAATATCTATCGCAGCAACCGCCGGCTGGTCGCCCTGGATATGGATTCCACCCTGATCAAGGTGGAGGTGATCGATGAACTGGCCAAAAGGGCCGGTGCCGGCGAAGCCGTGGCAGCGATCACGGAAAGTGCGATGCGCGGGGAGCTTGATTTTACAGCCAGCCTGAGGGAGCGGGTCCGACACCTGAAGGGACTCGATGAATCGGTCCTGAAGGAGATCGCTGAAAACCTGCCGCTGACGGAAGGGGCCGAACGGTTGATAAAGACCTTGAGAATGCTGAATCTTACCACTGCCATCATCTCGGGTGGGTTTGACTATTTCGGTAATTACCTGAAGCAGAAGCTGGGGATCGATTATGTCTTTGCCAACCGTCTGGAAATTTCAGATGGTCGTGTCACCGGGCAGGTGCTGGGAGAGGTGGTGGACGGGGCCAAAAAGGCCGAACTGCTGGAGCAGCTGGTCAAACAGGAAGGGATCAGCATGAAACAGGTGATCGCCGTGGGAGATGGTGCCAATGACCTGCCCATGTTGAGCAGGGCTGGACTGGGAATCGCATTCCGCGCCAAACCCATTGTCCGTCAATCCGCCGAACAATCCATTACCAGCCAGGGACTCGACGGGATCCTCTACCTGATGGGTTACCGGGACTGGCATATTTCAGGTGACCTGGGGTAAAACAACAGCAACCCTGTGGCCGGTTATTCCCGGTTATCCCGAAAAAACCCCCGTCACCCATCACAACACTCGCCAGTTTGCCTCCAGCAAACCTGGCATGCTGCTTGCCATCAATTCTGCCTGTGTCATGACCGTTTTGCTCAACAGCTGGTTTTTGGGGGAAAACTGTTTTACCAGAAAACCCTGGTTTCCCTGGTAAGAGAGCCAGATGCCCTCTTTTTCGCTCCACAGGGTTTGAGAGTGCTGGATCGCCGTTTTTAGACGGTCGGCCAGTTTCTTCCGCCGTGTTTCTAAAACGGCTTCATTGCTTTGTCTTGGCTGGGGGGCCGAAATCCGGGATCGGGTGCCCGCTCGGTTTTCTTTTGAGCCGGGTGACGTCCCGCGCTCTTTTTTACGCTTGACCCGAATGATTTCGGTTTTTATCGGGATCCCGTCCTTGAAGACGATGTGTTTGACATCGCCATGTTCACCCTTGGTGGTGTCCGCGCGGGATTTTGTCTGATAAATGTTGTCAACCGATGAATAAAGTTTGGAAACTTCTGTCATCGCTACCTCCGAGGTCTGAATATATGGGAAATGAACCACTGTCAACCTGTCTACAGCCATGCAGGATCCAATCCAGATTTAAACAGACTGGTATCTTTTCACTGGGACTGTCCCACAGGTTGTAAAAAACCCATCTCAGCACCTTGACGGAGGATTTTCAAACGTTCCTCCGAGCGTTTCGGACGGGACCGGGTCTGACCGAAACGCCGGTTGGAAATTGGATGATGAGCTGTCAGTTGGTGCTCAATTGATTACGGATACTGCCCTTCCTGACCGTTTTCCTGTTAACCAGCCCAGCTGTCGCGTGCACGTAAAGAATACTCAACAGAGAGATTGAGACCGCGAGCGGGAAAGAGTAGTAGACGATCAGTCTGGGAAGAATTTCCATGGGTGCCGCTAGAATTGACGAAAAACATACCGCCACGAGCAGCACAACACTGGTAATATAACTGACGATGAAACCTTTCATGGGTTACTCCTGATTAAGTTATCTGATTTTGAAACGATTGGCAATTGCCATGAAAATAGGTGTTCTCTGCCTATAACACTGCGAGAGTCATGCCAATGATTTATGTCTTTATATTTCAGGTAACTAAAAAAGGTGCGGGGGGGTTACCCAGAGAAAATGCAACAAAGTGCGACAGATCCCGTGAACCCGCCCATTGTATGCGACAAAATGCGACAAACTGTCAGGATACCTGCCTGTCACCGGACTCCATTTGTTAACCGATGCTGGCTGAAAATGATCGGTTAAATGTGGTATTTCCGGATTTTTCGGTAGAGGGTGGCTCGGTGGATGCCCAGCAGGGCGGCTGCTTTCGGTTTGTTAAAATTTGTTTTTTGCAGCGCTTGCAGAATCAGCTCCTTTTCGTCGCGGGGCAGGGAGGATTCCACCGGTTTCCCCTCTGCGATCAGTTTGGGCAGATCCTTTTTCTGCAGGATTTTGCCGTCGCATACAGCAAAGGCATATTCGATGGTGTTGAACAGCTCCCGTACATTTCCCGGCCAGGTGTGACTGATCAGCTGCCGCAGGGCTTCGGGTGAGATACGCCGGATATTGCGATGCTCTTTCTGATTGAGCGTTTCAATCAGGGACGCGACCAGCAGGGGAATATCCTGCACTCTCTCCCGGAGAGGGGGCAGGTCGATGGGAATGACATGCAATCGGTAATAGAGATCGTCCCGGAATTGACCCTCCCTGACCATCCGGCCCAGATCCCGGTTTGTGGCCGCCAGCACCCTGACATCCACCTGCAGGGTCCGGGTGCCTCCCACCCTTTCAAATTCCTTTTCCTGCAGGACACGCAGGAGTTTGCCCTGCAGCTCAAACGGGATATCGCTGACCTCATCCAGAAAGAGGGTCCCCTTGTCAGCCAGTTCAAAACGACCCGGTTTGGTGCTGCTGGCACCGGTAAAGGCGCCCTTTTCATGGCCGAAAAATTCGCTTTCCATGAGCTGAGGTGAGATGGCAGCGCAGTTCACTGCATGAAAGGGTCCCCGGGCCCGACGGCTCCTGTCATGGATTTCCCTTGCCACCAGCTCCTTGCCGGTGCCGCTCTCCCCTTTGATGAGGACAACAGCGGAACTGGCAGCGATTTTCTTGATGGTTGCGAAGATCTCTTTCATCCTGGTATCGCAACTGATCAGTCTCCCGAAGGCAAAGCGGTGATCCGGTTCCACGGGAAATTGTTCCTGACGCCGCAAATCACAGAAAAGAAGCAGCCAGCCGGGTGACAGCGACTGGCTCTCCAGCGGCATGATGGTGATGGTGACGGGAATATTCTGCCCGGAAGCGGTCAGCAGGCGCACCGGGACATCAAACAGCGCTTCCGGTGCAGAGATCATCTCTGCCAGCAGTCCGGCCGGTCCGGCTACTTCAGCCCCCAGGTGTTTGACCGCCGATTTGCCGATGGCCTCGGTTTCGGTGATTCCCAGAATGCGACAGGCGCTGCCCGATATAATCTGAATACGCAACTGGGGGTCCAGGGTGATCACACCTTCAGCCAGACCATCAAACGTGCTTTTGAGGAGGCTGTTGACCGTTTTGATCTCCCGGATGCGGTTCCGGATCTCCAGGGCGGACTTGATGCGGGCTTGAAGTTCTATATGTTCAAAGGGTTTTCCAATAAAATCCATGGCTCCGGCGTTGAAACAACGGCGGAGCATGGTGTTGTCGCTTTCACCGGTCAGCATGATGACCGGAATATCCTCATACCGGGGATCGGCCTTCAACTGTTTGAGCAGCGTGAGCCCGTCAATACCGGGCATGTTGATATCCATCAGGATCAGGTCTACCGGTCTTTTTTCCAGCATCTGAAAGAGATACTCGGATTCGAGCAGAAACAGCGCCTCATAGCCAAAGGATTCCAGCAGAGCCGTGATCTGTTCGGTGACGGTGGCATCATCATCGACAATCAGGATGTCAGCCATGGCGCACCTCCCGGATGAGTTGAGGAATCAGCTGCGAGTTTCTGGATTGGGAAGCGTTTTGAATATTCGCCAGAACAGCCTTATAGGGGGTGTCGTAATCCTTGCAGACCGTCAGCATTTTTTCTACCTGAATTTTCACGGCCTTCCCATCGAAGGGAGGAATACCGGCCAGCGTTCTGAATTCCGCCTTCATGATCTCAACGAATTCCCCAGGCAGCGGCGGCAGATGGTCGGCCTCCCGGAGAGCGGGTTTACCGGTGATATCACAGCGCAGGTACCGGTGTAAAACCGGAATCAACTTTTTGAAATTGAGGGGTTTGGTCAGGTATTCCGAAACGCCGGCCTTGAGTGCGGCTTTCTGCTGATCGATGAAGGCATCTGCCGACAGTGCCACAATGGGGATCTTCCGGCCCCTTGAATCCTGGCGGATCTGCTGTGTCGCCTCCATACCGTCAATACCCGGCATGTGCATGTCCATCAGCACCAGGTCCGGCTGCAGGGTCAGTGCCTGATCAATACCCTGTTGTCCGTTGGCGGCAATGATAATTTCCAGACCCAGTTCCCTGAACAGAACGGCAATCATTTCCTGGTTGGTGGGTTCATCCTCCACCACCAGAACCCGGTTATCTGCTGCAAACCGGATCTCCTCCCAGTGAATCTCACTCTCCCGGATCTCCTCGCCTTCCGCCTCCAGCAACGGAATCCGGACTCTGAAAAGGGACCCTTTGCCCACCTGGCTGTCAACCGTCACCGTTCCCCCCAGGAGTTCCGTTACCTGCTTGACGATGGCCAGACCCAGCCCGGTTCCACCATGGTGGCGCGTCATGGACTCATCCCCCTGTTCGAACGCATCAAAGATATATGGCAGCCGGTTTGCCGGGATCCCGATACCTTCGTCATGAACCTGGAGAAACAGCCAGTCACCGTCCCGCAGGGCACTCAGGACGACCTTTTTGTTTGCGGGCGTGAACTTGATGGCATTGCTGACCAGGTTTATCAGGATCTGGTGCAGTTTGGTGCGGTCTGAGCGGATGACTTCAGGCAGGTCGGGATCGAATTCGTAATTGAAATGCACCGATTTTTTCAGCGCCTGGCTCTTGTTGATATGAAATATCCCCTGTACCAGCAGTCTGAGATTGATGTTTTCCTGGGAGAGGGTCGTTTTCTCCGCCTCAATTTTGGAGAGATCGAGGATATTGTTGATCAGCTCGGAGAGATTTTCACCGCTGGACTGAATGTTGGCGAGGTAGTGCTGGAAATCTTTCGGTAGAGCCAGTTTACGCGCCTTTTTCATCAGGAGTTGGGCAAAGCCCAGGATGGAATTGAGCGGGGTCCGGATTTCGTGACTCATGTTGGCCAGAAAACGGCTTTTGGCGCTGCTTGCCGATTCAGCCTGATGCTTGGCGTTTCTGAGTTGAATTTCCAGCAGTTTTCTTTCATTAATGTCATGCACCATGGCAAAGGATCCCGATTTCCGGCCCTTGGCGTCAAAGGTCGGCGCGGCGTTCATCAGGCAGGTGACCTGGCGGCCGTCGGGTCGGGAGATGGCCAGTTCATAAACCCCGGATTTGAGCTTGCTCCTTTCATCCAGTTGATGACGGTATTTGCGGCTGTTTTTTCCATCCAGAAAATCAAACACCGTATGCCCCTTGATTTCCGATTCGGGTCGACCCAATATCTGGCAGAGGGCGGGGTTGATTTTCAGGATCCGGGCCTGATTGTCGATCTGCAGAAACCCTTCTGTGGCGGTGTCGAGAATATCCTGGACCGCTTTTTCCGCCTGTTTGCGATCGGTGACATCCCGGTTGCTGGCCCGTCTCCCAAAAGCCTGCCCGCCAATGCCGGGCACTGGCTGGCAGTTATGATTGATCCATCGTTCCTCACCGGTTTTGGTGATAATGCGAAAGTCGATGCCGTCCAGATGGTTGGAGCGCAGTTCATTGAAAAAGGTGAGTGATATCCGGGAGCGGTCTTCCGGATGAATGATGCTGTCCAGTAAACCCGGATTCTTCATGAACTCCTCAACCTTGTATCCGGTAATCCGCTCACAGGAGGGTGAGATATAGATGAAGTTCTCCTCGGGACCGAGCCAGTAGTCCCAGTCATAGGTGTAGTCGGCAACGATCCTGAAGAAGTCCCGCTCTCGCTGGCTCTCGGTAACCAAGCGTTCCAGTTGTGCGATCCGCTCCCGCAGGGTTTCCAGTTCATCTGCCGGATTCTTTTTTGAATTTTCCAACTGCGTCATTGTCTGTTGATCAGCAACCCTGCTGTCAGGGGCCAGTAACTACCCGGGGGCCGTGGTTCGAATGGATGCAAAAAATAAAATCGTCACATCATTTTAAACCAAGCGTCGGGGAATTGCCCATCCTTTCTTTGAATTTTATTGTTCTATGGTAACGTTTCACCACAATCCCCCCGGAGTCGTGCACATTGACAGCGCCATCCCGGAGATGCTTAACCGCTTCCAATCCGTTCATGAGAAGCGAGACGGGCAGCTTCGAAAAGACCGGTCATGACTTCTGTTAGGTAATTGATTGTGTAACTTAAAAGCCCTTTTCTCAGCAGAAGCTGAGCCCTGTGTACGATTGAGGTAATACCGGGATATCGCTGCGGACCGGAAAAGGCGACTCGATCGGCGCTAGCCGATCACGGCACAGATATAGAAGGCAAGGGGGAGGGTAATGGGGCTGAGCAGGGTCGAAATCATGAGTACCGAGCTGGCAAAGCGGCTGTCCACCCCGTAGCGGATCGGTAAAATGGCGGAAAAAACGGCTGAAGGCAGCGATGAGGCGACCATGACCACGGTCCTGGTCAGCCCCGTGAATCCAAACAGGGTACTGGCCAGCCGGCCGAACAGCAGACCGAGCAGGAAACGCATCAGGACGCCAACCAGAATATGAATATTGAAGGATATCCGGTAGCGGTTCAGGGACATGCCAATGGTGAAAACAGCCAGTGCCGGGGCCACTGCGCCGCCAAAAGCAAATCCGGAGAGGATGGTTTGATGGACCGGGATCTGGAAAATACTAAACGTCAGTCCCAGCAGAATGGACCAGATCAGGGGGGTGCGGACGATCTCCTTCAACCCCTTCCAGCTGAAACTGCCCGTAACCACCACGATCCCCAGGGTAAAGATATAGAAGGTCTGCAGCTGGTCGTAGAGCACAATCAGGTTCATCGCTGCCAGTCCGCCCCAGAGTTTCATGACCGGTATCCCCAGGAATCCGGAATTCATGAAGAGCATGGGGGGCGCCACGGCACGGAAATTCAGCCGGAACAACCGGCAGTAGATCCAGGAGATCACCAGGAAAAGACCCACCACCAGGGTCACGGCGCCAAAGATTCGGACAATCTGCGTGAGGGAGGTCGGCGTGGTGCAGAAGGAGTGAAACACCAGCAGGGGCATGAAAAAATCGGTGACCACACGGACGACCGGTCCCTCGGAAAGGGAAAAAAGCCGTGCGATGATATATCCGCCGATAATCAGCAGGAAAATGGGGAAAAGGATGGTTGCCGGGTTAAATCCCATGGGATGACTGCTCCGATCTGTTGCGTCCGGGGTTACGGTTCGTTCCTGCGATATTCATTCAGGCAAATCCGACAGATACAGGCCTTATTCAGCTTGTCCTCAGGTACCAGACTGAAAATGCCCCGGGGAATCGCTTCAGACACGCACCAGCACTGGCCGTTTATCTTATAAGCCGGGTTTTCGGCTCCGCACTGGTTGGGTTTCCCGCAAATCGGGCAGAGAGAGGGATCAATGGAATGTGACATGGTCTATCAGGATCGACGGTAATAGAGAATGGAATCCAGGGAATAGAGCGCCAGGGCGATCCAGATGAGGATAAAGGTGATCACCTGGGCCATGGCAAAAGGTTCGTGATAGACAAAGATACCCAGCAGAAACATGCAGGTGGGCGCCAGGTACTGCATGAAACCCACCGTGGACAGTTTCAGCTGCCGGGCACTGATGGTGAACAGCAGCAGCGGAATCGCTGTCACCACGGAGGCCCCCAGCAGAAAAAGATCGGTCCGGGTGTCCGTCTGCAGAAAAACGCCGGTGCGATTGGTGTACAACACCACCAGGGTTATCCCTGCCGGCACCGAAAGCATCAGGGTTTCAATCGCCAGACCCACCAGGGAAGCCACAGCCACCATCTTGCGGATCAATCCATAAAATCCGAAAGTGAAGGCCAGAATCAGCGAGATCCAGGGAAACTGGCCGAAATAGAGGGTCAGGTAGAGAACCCCGCCGGCTGCGATGATCAGTGACAGGGTTTGGAGATGCCTGAAACGCTCCTTCAGGAACAGCATGCCCAGCAGGACGTTAACCAGGGGGTTGATGTAGTATCCGAGACTGGCCTGCAGCAGGTGATCGTTGGTGACAGCCCAGATATAGATCAGCCAGTTGATGCTGACAAAGAGCGCGGTGGCCATCAGAATGGCGCAGGCTTTCGGATTGCGGATCGTGGCCAGAAACTCCTTCCAGCGCCCCCGCAGGATGATAATGGGCATCAGGAACAAAAAGGACCAGACAATCCGATGGAGAATGACCTCCAGTGCCGGGACCTGTCTCAGCTCCTTCCAGTATATCGGGCTCAAGCCCCAGATCAGAAAGGCGGTCAGACCCGACATCAGGCCCAGCAGCGACGACGGTGAGACATTGTCAGAAGTTTGTTTATTCATCAGTTATTCATACCATGGGGACTCAAACAACCATTTTCAGGATTGGCCTGTCGCTGACTGCAGGCAACATCGGTTTTCAAGAAACGCATTCATCCTTCCTGGAGCTCCTGGACGCCATCCATGGCTTCCAAGGTTCTTGAAACATCAACCCTTTGATGGTGACTGAGTTCCAATTAATCAAGGTGCCCTTAAGTTAACGGCATTGGTTGTCCAGTAGTTGTTATCATGGACCAGGATGCGCAAAAATTCAATGACCAGTTGCCCCGGAATCTCTCCTTGGCAATCTGGCGGTCTGCCGGGGTCAGCTCCAGGCAAAATAGGGCTGCTCGTAGTGGGCAACCCGCGTTGATCTGCCCAGGATGGCGACTTCGCGGAATTGATAGAGAATGGCCCCGGTTGGGGTAGCGATCCAGCTGTTTCCCACCGGCATCAATAAGACCGGATATTCCGATTCCGGAATTCGTTCCAGAATCGGGGCATCCTCCCGCAGCAGCTCTTCGAGCGGTACCCGATGCACGGACCGAACCTCGCCCGGATCCGGATGCAGTGTCAGATTCGGCCCTCCCCAAAGCACGACGGGTGTCATCACGAAGCCGGAGCGGGTGGTAAAGTCGTCCAGGTAGCCGATGATCTGTTCCGGTCCGAGGTGGAGCCCCACCTCCTCTTCGAGTTCCCGGAGCGCGGCGGTTTCCGGAGTTTCCCCCGGTTCAAGCCGACCGCCTGGAAATGACCACTGCCCCGAGTGGTTCTTCAGACCGGCAGCCCGGCGAGTGAGGACCACTGCCCCGTGATGGCGCCGGTTTTCATTACCGGAAATGCCGTATACCCCCGGATCATCGGCAATATCAACGATCGTGACTGCCACCGCTGCCCTGCGGGATCCCTCCCGGGGATGCTTGATGACTTCCAGCCGCTCCAGGTTCGATCGGATGTGGGAAAGCAGTGTCTGATCGCAGATCAGTGGAATATTCTGGGAAGACTGTCTCATGGGTGATTGGTTGAATTTTATTTCGGAAATGGTGACTTTCAGTTTTCTGTCAGGTACCGGGCCCGTCAACACCATGCGGTGCTGTCAATCATACTGAATTGGGGCTTTTCGTGCACCCTGTTTCTTCAAATTCCTTAAATTCCTTGTAAACGGACGCAATGTGCCCGTCTGCAAGACAGCGGATTCTGAGATCGCACGAAAGCGGGGCCAGTCAACCGGGCATTTTTACCGCCAGTGGTCTGCAACCGGTTTTCCGGATTGCGGTCTGGTCGGTGGAGTCTATTTCTCTATGATCATTGACGATCAACGGGCATACTGGTCAATAGGTAAAACGAAACAAAATGTCGCGCCACCGGTTGGATTGTTCTCCGCCCATATTTTCCCGTGGTGAGCCTCGATGATTTCCTTACCAATGGCCAGTCCCAGTCCGGTGCCGCCTGCGCCTGTTTTGGTTTTGCTGCTTTGAATAAATTTGTCAAAAATAGTGTCAAGCTCTGCTTCCGGGATGCCAATGCCTTCATCCTTAATTCTGACCATGATAGCGGGTGCGGTTGTGGCCATGGCCCGATTGGAACCGGTTGTCAGCTCTGCGGGTTCGAATGAAATCGTAATCGATCGTCTGGCCGGTGTATACTGGATGGCGTTGGATATGAGATTACGCAATACCTGGCCGATCCTGAACGCCTCACAGGCCACATTGGTAGAAAACCCGGGTTTTTCCATATCCAGGGAGATGGATTTTTCCGTTGCAGAAAAAGAAAATTCGGGAATAAGATTTTCGACCATTGAGGCAAGGTCGGTGTTCTGCATCTCAAAATCTTCCCGACCGGACTCCAGCTTCGACAGGTCGAGGAGGTTGTTGAGGAGGATCAGCAGGCGTTCCCCCGAGATTCTGATCTGTGTGAAGTAGTGCTGTAGTTTATCCAGGCTGGACCGGTTCAGCTTTTCAATGCCGTATTTTGAGTAGTTGAGAATATGATGCATGGGCGTCCGCAACTCGTGGGAGATATTGGCCAGAAACTCACTCTTGAGACTACTGGCAAGCTCTGCTTCCTCTTTGGCCTTTTGATAGTCCGCCGTTCGCTTTTTCACTTCCTGTTCAAGCTCACCATAGGCTTTTTGCAGGGCATCCTCGGCCCGTTTTCGATCCGAGATATCATAGTGTTGAAAGACAACATACCTGAGGCTGCCGTCGCTTTTCAGGATGGGATAGGCGAAGATCTCGAGAAACAGCTTTCCCTTTTTTGATGTTGTCAGTCCGGCAGATTCAGTGGCGATATCAAGATCAAAAACAGCTTCCCAGTTTTTTGTCTTCATTTCCGAGAAGACCTCGTTCAGGATTGGCCTCGACCCGTTACCGAGGGTTGCCTGATCCTCCAACACATTGTACCGGCCAGGGTTGAGGTCATCCGCAGCGACCCCGAACATTCGGCAGAACTCGGGATTCACCCTGACGATGGTGCCCGACGGGTCGTACAGACAGGTGCTGGTGGTGGACTGTTCGAACAACTGCGCAAAAAACAGCTCGCTTTCTCTCAGGGCGATTTCCGCCTCCTTGCGCTCGGTGATATCCTGATTTACCCCGAACGTCCTGACGATCCGGCCCCCAGCGTCTTCAACAAACCGGAAGCGCACGGCAATATGGCCTGTGCTGCCATCGCCGCGGATGATCCGGTGCTCGAGCTGCTGGTTGAAGTTGGGATCGGCACTCTCAATGGCCTTCAAATTCTGATCATCGGGGTGCACAAACATGCGAATGTACTCGGCGGATGACATGGTATAGCCACCCACCTGCTCAGCGGTTGTGTGGTAGATCGAATAGAATTCATCGGTGAACCTGAACTGGTCCTTTTCAATATCGAATTCCCAATGGCCTAACTTCGCCAGCTGCAGTGCATTGGACAGATCCGACCTGCTTTCAATCCTTGTGGGATCTGGTTCCTTGCCTCCGGCGATGTGCGCCCCGGTCATGTTTGTCGGGTTTTCCTGGGTATCTACAGCCACCCCCTGCAGTCCGTCGTGGCTGTCACCATCTTTCACATCCGGGTGCCCCGTCAACGGGGTTTCCGAAAAATCCGGATGGACGATGGCTTTTTCTGCCCGCAGGTGTGCGTTTTCCAGTTTTGTTTTTCTCAATTCATCGACTAACCGGATGACTCTTCTTTCCAGCTCATCAACCAGGTTGCTTTTATTCATAGAAGGATTTTGTTCCATGTTCAGACCAGCGATGTCCGTTCCCTATCTGTGTCCATGCAGAAAATAGCGCGTGCCATGTCGTCCTGTCGGTTTCTCATCCAAGTCACCATGCTCTGTAGCGTATCTGCAACTGGGCACTCTGAATGTTCCCGGAGTGAGCAGCAGATACTTCACTAGCGGCACTCATGCTTTTAAGTTACACGTCAATGCCATTTAGTTAAGCTTTAAATCCCATGTTTGCAATGGACCCGTTTCAATTGCGGATCCGTTTCAAGATGATCTAAAACTTGCTTCGCTGAGCGCCCAAAACTCGCTTTGCTCAAACAATTGGGCCCTCGGCCGCTTCGCTTCGTTCAGATCATCTAGGAAACGTCTCCAAGCAATTCAACCAGGTCCATCGCAGACACTGAGCAAGCAGCTTAACTAAATGACATTGAGTTCCACGTGACAGGGGAAACAATTTCAAACCCGTGAAAACAGGACGTTTTCATGGAGCACCAGGGATGTATTGATGCGAGTTTGAAATTGTTCCCCCTGGCATGTGTCACTGCATTTAACGGTGACAGGATTGCCCAGTAAGTCAGCTGAATAGCTTTCCAACGGGCCTACAGCCCGCCTCAATTTTCAAACAACAACCGAAAAATGACCGGTTGTTGCTTAAAAGTTACGCTTATCATAATTTTCAGCAATTCTAGCATGTTTCCCCAATGATTCAAAGGCAATACTCAGGATGGGGGCACCAAATATGTGTGGGTACCTGTCAGCGGAAAGAGGTTGTTTGTTCAGAAAACCTTGGAAGCCAGGGATGGATTCCAGGAGCTCCAGGGATGGATGCATGCGTTTTTCTGAATAAATAACCTCTTGAAGCGGTTATGATCACATACCCACATGCTATTGGTGAACCCCTCAGGATTTTGAACCTGACTGAGCATGCGGCCGGCTGACGGATTTCCAGATAATTCCTTGTTCACAATCCCTTTTCAAAAGCAGAAAAAGGTCATACCATGCACTTTTCCAGGTTCATATGATCCGCATTCCTGAACGATGCCGATTGGATGGTGCAACGGGCACCATCCAGAACAGACTCACTCTTTGGGGAGAGCGACGATGAAACGAAAAATATTCGGCGGGGAACATGAGACCGCCCGCAAGGCTTTCCGGGAATATATCAAAAAGGAGCTGGTCCCTTATTATGCCGATTGGGAAGTGGCCGGGATGGTACCCAGGGAAGTGTGGCAGAAAGCCGGTCAACAGGGCTGGCTGTGCCCGACCACCAGCAAAGTCTTTGGCGGGGAAGCGGTGGATTTCCTCTATTCGGTTGTATTCACTGAAGAGCTGTATTATCATGCGCTGCAGGGGGTTTTCTGGACCGTGCACAGCGATATTGTCATGCCCTATATCGAAAAACTGGCCACCGAAGATAAAAAAAAGCAGTGGATACCCCGTTGTGTCCAGGGTGATGCCATCCTGGCGATTGCCATGACGGAGCCGGAAGCCGGTTCGGATCTGGCCCGGCTGTCCACCCGGGCCGACCGGGATGGTGATGACTATATCGTCAACGGGGTTAAAACCTTCATCAGTAACGGTCAGTTGGCGGATCTTGTGGTGGTGGCGGTTCGGACGTCTGAAAAGGAAAACCCCCGTGACGGGATCAGCCTGCTGGTTGTCGAATCGGACAGCAGGGGGTATCAAAAAGGCCGCAATCTGGATAAGATCGGTCTGCATGCCCAGGATACCTCCGAGATATTTTTTGACAACTGCCGTGTCCCGGTTTCCAACCTGCTGGGTCGGGAAGGGGAAGGTTTCCGCTACCTGATGGAAAACCTGCAGCAGGAACGGCTGATACTGTCTATTGGCGCATACGCGGCTGCCATGGGGGCTTTGGACGTGACCCTGGAATACGTCAAAAAGCGCAGGGCATTCGGGAAGACAATCGGGGAATTTCAGAACACCCGCTTTGTGCTGGCTGAGCTGGCTACCAAGATTCAGCTGGCCCGCTCGTTTCTGGACGACCTGATCCCGAGACACATGGCAGGCGAGGATCTGGTCAGGGAGGTCAGTATGGCCAAATACTGGATAACGGATCTGCAGTTCGAGGTGGCGGATAGATGCCTGCAGTTTTTTGGTGGATATGGGTATATGAAAGCCTATCCGATATCCAGATTTTTTGTTGATGCCCGGGTTCAGAGGATTTACGGAGGTGCCAATGAACTGATGAAGGAGTTGATCGCTCGACGTCTGAATATCTGATTCGAAAAAAACAGCAATGGGGGAGAAACTATGGAATTTCAGGAAATCTTGTATGAAAAAAAAGAGGGCGTGGCCAGATTAACCATTAACCGTCCTGATAAATACAATGCCTGCACGCCGTTAACCGTTTACGAACTGACCCAGGGGCTCACCGATGCCTGGGTGGACAAATCGATCGGGGTGGTTGTGCTGACAGGAATCGGGGATAAGGCCTTCTGCACAGGGGGTGATCAATCGATCCGGGGTTCGGAGGGATATGCCGGAACAGTAGCTGCTCTTCCCCTGGAAGTGGGATGGCAGCAGGTCAGCACCCTGATCCGGTCCATCCCGAAACCGGTTATTGCCCGGGTCAATGGTTATGCCATTGGTGGCGGTCATGTGTTTCAGGTCGTCTGCGATTTTTCCATCGCCTCGGCAACAGCCAAATTCGGTCAGGCCGGTCCTAAAGTCGGAAGCTTCGATCCCGGATTTGGCACCGGTGATCTGGTTCGGGCCGTGGGATTGAAAAAAGCCAAAGAGATCTGGTTTCTCTGCCGCATCTATTCGGCCCAGGAAGCCCTGTCGATGGGACTGGTCAATACCGTGGTGCCTCACGAGCAGCTGGATGAAGAGGTTGATAAATGGTGCAGCGAATTGCTGGAAAAAAGCCCGACCGCTCTGAAAATGCTGAAATACGCCTTCCATGCCGAGTTTGACGGTATGCCCGGCATCACCAACCTGGGGGTCGGCGGGTTGAGCATGTTTTACAGCACGGAGGAATCCGCGGAAGGCAGCAGCGCTTTTATGGAAAAACGCAAACCGGATTTTTCCCGGTTTCGATAATAGGAACGGTGATCCAATGTCATTCACTTAAGCAAATGGTTCCGCACCAGCAGTTCCGATTTTCAAGAAACGCACGAATCCATCCATGGAGCTCCTGGAAGCCATCCCTGGCTTTCAAGGTTCCTGAAAACCGGAACCGTTGGTGCTCAGCAAGAAAAGGTTGCTTAAGGGCATTGAACAGTGATCATTCTTTTAAAGGAGAACAGCAATGAAAAAAGTGGCGGTTGTCGGCATGGGCACCATGGGATCGCAAATCGGTCTGGTTTTCGCCAAAGGTTCCTTTTCCACCCTCCTGGTTGATCTCAACGATGAGCGGGTGGAATGGGGGTTGAACAATATCCGCACGCTGCTGTCAAAACGGGTGGACAGGGGGAAACTGCAGCAGGCGGAAATGGATGACATTCTTGCCCATATTTCCACAACCACCCGGATGGACGATCTGAAAGAGATGGACCTGGTGGTGGAGGCTGTTTTTGAGGACATTGAGGTAAAATGCCGGTTGTTCAGGGAACTGGATCGAATCTGTTTGCCGGAGACCATCCTGGCGACCAACACCTCCACCCTCTGTGTTTCTGAAATGGCAGGTGCCACCCGACGGGCGGATCGCTGTATCGGTACCCACTTCCTCATTCCGGCGGCTTTTACCCCACTGGTCGAAATCGCCCGGGGTCTGGACACCTCTGACGAAACCCATGCGTCTGTCGTTGGGATGCTTTCTCAATGTGGAAAAGAGACGGTGACGGTGGATGACGCCCCGGCGTTTGTGATCAACAGGCTCTATATTCCGCTGCTGAACGAAGCCTTTTTCTTGTTGCAGGAAGGGACAGCGACGGCCGAGGAGATCGACAGGGCCTGCGTCAAGGGCCTGGGTTTTCCCCTGGGTCCGCTGGCGGCGACCGATGCGTCGGGTCTGGATATTGTCCTGGATTGCATCGAAAGCCTGCATACCCAGCTGGGCGATAAATACCGCCCGGCGCCCCTGTTAAAGAAGCTGGTCAAAGCAGGTCACCTGGGAAGAAAATCCGGCAGGGGCGTCTATCGCTATCCTTCGAAATAAGGTTTGTCGCAGCCCGGGATTCTATTTTTCCCAGGCAACGGTCGCAGACGCGCGGGCCAGTTTTTCTTTACTCCATGGCGCCGGGGGGGTCGGTGCCGTGGTTTCGTCAACCAGGGAGGTTCCCCAGCCGATCGTGGTTATTTCGACAGTGCCGCCCGGATTGGTTAGGATCACCCCCTTCCCCTGCAAAAGAGCGACATCAAAAACACCGCTCTCCCAGAATCCACCCCAGAACTCGGTTCCTTTGACCCCGATGGCAGCGAATGCCGTTTTTATCCTGAAACGATCCGGGTGCCGGCTTGCAAGGCGACCCGACTTGCTGTGAAAAACCCCCTGCTTGACCTGCAGAACCGCCTGGTCCTCCTGGTTGGACGTATTAAAGCGATAGCGCTCAATCAGCAGTGTTGTCCCGTCACCCAGAACGATTTCAGCGCCATCCGCCATTCGAATCAGCAGCCGGGTCGCTGTTCCGGTCCGGATGAGGTCCCCTTCGTAAACAGCATCCCCTTCGTCCAGGGGACGCCTTTTATTCTCCAACGTGGCCGAAGCATTGCCCGAAAAACGGGCCACCTCACCAATCTTCAGATTCTGGCCAACGTCGGTTTTCGGGACTCGGGTGGTACACGATACTAAAACGAATGACAACAGTATCAAAAAAAATGGGGTTATTTTCATTTATCCTCGGTATCTATTCAGTTCGATTTCCACGCAGCCCCGCAGGTATTGTGTTTCAAGAACCTTGGCAGCCATGGATGGCTTCCAGGAGCTCCAGGAGGATTCATGCGTTTCTTGAAACACAATACCTGCGGGGCGTATATAGGTGAATCGTTACTATCCTCGATCTGGTTAGGGGGAACACCGGTGTTTGGCCGGTAACCCCGTTTCTGCCATTTTACAGTCTCTCTGTTTGACAAGTCCAGTTGAAATGTCATTGCCTGTTCAATGTATTGTTACCGTATTCGATGCGCGAGCCTTGCAGCGATGAACAGGCGCTGGTTTCAATGACAGGCAGATCATGATCATGCGCTGATCTTAGGCATCCTTTCTAAATTAGGTGACAGCATACTTATTTTTTGGACAAGTATGCTGTCCCCGATTTACGATTCAAAATAGGTATGCTGTCCCCGGATTTTCCGATTTCCGGATTTTCACCGGATTTCCTCCACAAGCGCAACCACACCGTGGTGGGGCGCAGAACATAGTAGCCTAAAAAGTGATCAAAATGGTTATAAATCAAAAGGTTGCTCTATTTATCGCGGAAACTTGGGTTAAGGGTACCTTGATTAACTGGAACTCAGTCAGCACCAAAGGGTTGATGTTTCAAGAACCCTTTGGTTTGGTAACCGTGATAATTTTAATTAATCGAAGTGACCTTAATATTTACCGAAGTTGTCATCATCCAGGGTAATCATTTTAGTAACCCCTTTTTTCTGTTCCGCAGGGACATCCTGTTGAACCGGTATTGTCTTTCTATTTGGTGTTTCGGCTATCTGGTTCAGTTTAAAACGACCCATGAGAGATTGTAGTGCCATCGCCTGTGAGCTTAACTCTTGAGAGGCTGAGGCGGCTTCTTCCGATATTGAGGAGTTCTGCTGGACGACTTCATTGACCTGGTTCAGCGATTTATTGATTTCGTCGGTGCTGTAACTCTGTTCCTGGGAAGAGGCGGCTATTTCACCCACCAGATCATTCACTTTGGAAATACTCAGATTTATCTCATTCAGGATTTCAGCTGTCTTTCCGGCGTTACTGACCCCTGAGTCGACCTCGTTAACAGAGTTTTCGATCAGCTCTGTGGTGTTTTTTGCTGCTGCAGCACTTCTGGCAGCCAGATTGCGAACTTCCTCAGCGACTACGGCAAATCCTTTTCCATATTTACCGGCGCGTGCAGCCTCTACTGCGGCATTGAGAGCCAATAAATTGGTTTGAAAGGCAATTTCATCAATCACCTTAATGATTTTTGATATTTCAGAGCTCGAACCACTAATCTTGTCCATGGAAGAAAGCATTGCTTCCATCTGCTTACTGCCTCTACCAACTACTTCCAGCGTCTGATTGGATAGTTGTGATGCCTGATTGGCGTTTTCACTGTTGGTTTTTGACTTGCTTCCGATCTCGGCCATGGAAGAACTGACCTCTTCCAAACTGGCTGCCTGCTCTGTAGTCCCGCTGGCTAATGCCTGGGAAGAGCTTGACAGTTGACTGGAACCCTCATTGACCTGTGCAGAGGTGGCAATGACCTGCCTGATGGTGTCGCTGAGCACTTGAATAGAGCTGTTGATACTTGTCTTGAGGCGATTCAGATCCCCTTTGTGTTCATGGGTTACCTGCGATGTAAAATCCCCACTGTCCACAGCCTCCATCACCCGATTCACATCGCTGATAGATTCAAACAGGGTGTCCATCAGGCTGTTGAAAGCATTGATGGTTTCTCCAATTTCATCTTTTCTGTTCGTCTCCAGTTGTTTGGAAAAATCCCCGTTTTCTGCAACGGCCGAGACCATCCGTTTCAAACTCAACAACGGCGATGTGACAATTCGAGTCAGGAGGAATCCGATGGCGACAAGCAGCAGTGACAAAACGATCAGCGAGACGGACAGCAACAGTCCCAGATCACGGACTTCGCTGAAGGTGTTTTCGATCCCTGCCATTTCGATATCCTGCAGGGATTGCTGCAGTTCAACGGAACGCTGTTGTAGCGCACTCTCGATATTGCTGATAGCTTCGACATTGGTGATGTACTGGTTGACCAGATGCTCAACTTTCAGGTTCGCTTCCTTCGCTGCCAGCGCCATTCCGGCAAAAGGGGTATCTTTGAGGGCGGCCACATCCTTTTCCACATTCTCAAGGGATTGTCTGATGAATCCGAGCAGCTCAGATTTCTGGTGATAGTCTTTGAGCATCTGGTAAATCAGCACCTGAATCTTCATGTTGGCAGTGGTATTGTTATTGGCTCCCTGAATGACCATCCGTTCGAGCACCGATACCTGGTCTCTTTTGCCGGGATCTGCGAGTTTTTCAACGGTTAGGTTGATATACCCGTTGGACTGGCTGATGGAATGCTCAGTCAGGTTCAGGATTTTGTTGATGTGGGTAACGTTCATTTTTCGAAGTTCATCTGCCTTCTGGATACTTCTGTCGACCTCTTCCAGTCCCGTGGATATTTTTTGAGTGTTGAAGGATTTGTTTGTCTGGATATCTTTCAGGGTGGATTGAACCGTCTCTGCAAAAGCCGGCTGTGATATTTTTTCTAAAAAATACTTGTCAGTTTGGCGAATGATATTGTTCAACTGTTCGGAGAAATGATTGATCCGGTTTGTTTCATTTTTCAGGTTGTTGATGAGTGTATTGCCGGTTATAGCCATGTAAAGAAGCAGAGCCATGATCAGCAGGGCCTGAATCAGGCTGGGCAACGAAAATTTGTAGATGAGTTTCATTTTTTCCTTTTATTCTATTCTGTTAACTATATCTAATCATTCCAGTTACGGGGATCTGATGATTCATTGCACGATGTCATTGTCCGACGCAAGAAGCCAATGCGATCCTGATGCGCCACATGGATTGGTTGACTGCCTGGAATGATAAACAGCAAGCCAATACCGGTTGTCGTGAGGACTCCAATTTCTGTTGTCTTTAGCTTTTTCAAATACACTCATGGATAACCCTCCTGTTCTGATACCAATAGACTGAATGGTACTCCCGGCAGGGCTCCTGATAGGCTTGTCAACCGGCAGGAGACCCTTTGTTCAGAAAATTGGGTTTGTGTCCCAAGATGTCCGATAAAATTTATCAGCGGTGATGCCAGGATTGAACCCTTGTCTCTTGATCGGCTCCGTCATGGCAGTTGATGATCCGGACGTGACAGCCATTTAACTGCATATCCAGGGCCAAAAATGCTTTATATATTTATTTCAGAAACATGCGGTTACTGAAGGGTAAGAACGTGTCAATTAAAGATAGATCCCGAATCATGGAAATCCGCCGTTAGATAGTGACATTCGATTTCCCTGCCGGTATAGACCATGAAAATGCCGGATCTTTGGTTGAAGTCAATCAGGGAAACGGTTGACGCACTATATCAGAAAGTCCTCCCTCTCCTGCCATGGAAGAAGGAAGCCGACGTCTTGGATGTCGCGGAGTGAATGGGGTTCATCATGGCAAAAAACTCAGCAAAAAAAAGTCGTAACTATTCACCTGTATACGCCCCAAAGGTACTGTGTTTCAAGAAACGCATGAATCCTCCTGGAGCTCCTGGAAGCCATCCATGGCTTCCAAGGTTCTTGAAACACAATACCTTCGGGGCTGAGCGAAAATTGAACTGAATAGATACAAAAAGTCTTCAGTGTGATTCGGACAAAATGTGAGTGATCAAAAGGGGGATTGTCAAATTTAGTTAGGCTGTGTCTATGTTTATTGGACACACGTTGTATAAATTGCAGAAGGCCAAAGCTCCAAACGGTACTGTTCCCTGATCGTCACCCATCATCCTGCTGAGACAAACTGTATTTGGATTGATGCCGGTAATAGTGCAAGCTGAATTGGGATATGTCTTTTTGACGGAATCGGAGTCGTAATCGGGTTCCGAGATGGGTGTCGGATCGAAAACAGCCACAATTTCCTTTCAGAAGTGCTTGCTTGAGGTAAGGAAGTGAGAAGACGGCAGGTTTATTTTGGCGAGCAGACGTGTGCAGAAATGATGGCCGGTCTTTCCCGGGTCTGTTACGATTCGATCCTGATTTCGAGCCGCCCGGAGATATATCAGGTGATCCTTAAACTGGTGAAAATTTCCAGTGAAGCATCGCCAAGAACCTCATAATTGTCCAGATCCCTGACGATCTTGATTTCCGGCTCTTCCTGAAGGTCGATCAAGGTGTTGTGTGTCAGATCCTCCCCTTTTACGTTCCGAATGAGCGCAACCCTTGGCCGGTTGAGATCCTTTTCGGCCGGCTGAACGACAAATGCCAGGGAACCGTCGCTCAGTTCCACCAGAGACCCGACCGGGAATTGACCCATGATCTGAAAAAAGGAATCCCAGGCATCCGTGTCAAATTCAATCCCGGAAAGATTCCCGAGAAACTGGATGGCTGCCGGTGGTGCCCATGATTTCTTGTAACTGCGTCTGCCGACAAGTGCCTGGTATACATCCACGATTGCGATCAGACGGGTTTCCATGTAGACCTCTTGATAACTGGCCTGGGGATAGCTTGATTTGATTTCCGTGTCCATCTTCACATGGTGATAGTGGGCCATATTGATGATGGTATCCGAAGATCCCAATTTGGTCAGGATCTCGGCTCCGAAGACGGGGTGGGACTGCATCAGCTTCATTTCAGGACTGTCCCTTTCAAACCGGGCCGTACTGTCAAGAATATCCTTGGGGACTTTCGCTTTGCCAATATCATGCATAAAGGCGCCCAGAAGCATCCGATGGCTCTGTTTCGGTGTGAGCACAGTTCCCTCACGTTCCATCATTTTGACATAGGTACTTTGGAATATGGCTCCCACATCGATACAATGCGCATAGGTCTGGTCGCTTTTCTTGAGGCTGGAAATAATGCCCAGGGCTTCCGTGGCTCCATTATTGATGATCTTGTCGACATAGTCCGACATATCCCCGAGATCCAACTTGCCGTGCCGGGAGTCATCGATAAGATTTTCAATGGCTTTCGTAGCACCTTTGGAAACCACCACGCTTTCTTTTGCCTTCTGAATCAATTCAGAGGATTTGAGCACGTTTTCCCGGTGTTTGGCCTGGCTCAGCGTGAGCTGTTTTTTGATCCGTTGAACACGAAACTTCAGAAACCCCCGTTTTTTCAGCTCCTGAATCAGGCGCTGGTTCACAAGGGTCAGTTTTTTCAGGGACGGTGGAAATGTATGCAGTTCAATCAATTCGTCACCGACTTGAACATGTTCAATGGATATGTCCAGGACGTCGTTACCCCGTTTGATCCTGGCTCTTACTGATCGAAAATTAAGTTTCAACCATTGACAGGTCGTATCATCCATGGCGTTGAATTTGCGGCTGAAGCCGATATAACGCAAAATGATCATGCTGTCGTCAAGATTCTCCAGTCCAATATTTTCTACTGGTAATGTGTGTGAGGCCATCTGCTGGATTTCTGATTTGATATTACGGAATAATGTGTACGCACATCCCCGTTGTTTTTGGTCCAACCCGCTCCAAATTCCGTTTTTCGCTCTCCGCTAAACCTCCCTTGATTGAATTGAGGAACCGGTCTAAATCGGGTGACAGCATACCTGTTTCTGCAATCGGGGTTCAAATCGGGTGACAATAACAGTATTCAAACACAGCCATACTGTCACCCAAATTAGTCACCGAATTTCTGGCCCAGCCAATTCGTGAACCTGCTGAACCTGCTCCAGATCCTCATCCTGGAGGATTTTTGCTATGTCCAGCAGGATTTTGACCTGTTTGCCAACCTTTCCCAGTCCCATGATATAGTTGTTTTTGATGCCGGAATGGGTCTTTGGTGGCGGATCCACCTGCGTCTCCGGGATATTCAGTACTTCATTGACCGTATCAACCAGCAGGCCGATGGCCAGACCGTCGATATTGACAACCACAATACAGGTTCGATCGTCATAGGGGCGCGGTTCCAGATGAAACCGTTTTCTCATGTCCATCACCGAGATGACGTTTCCTCTGAGATTCACCACGCCGATCATAAAGTCCGGCAGGTCCGGCACCTTGGTGATCTCCTGCAGGACGATGATTTCTGTTACATGCCGGATGGCAAGGCCAAAAGACGCCTTTCCCAGATGAAACGTGAGAAATCTGTCTTTCAGGGAGTCTTCATCCAGTTCTTCATTGATATCTTCCAGCTCCAGCTGTGACATATGTTCCTCCTAATATTTACCGAAGTTGTCATCGTCCAGGGTGATCAACTTTGCGGGTGTTGTTCTTTTTTCTGTTGGTCCTGTCTTTCTGATTATCGACGGTTGAACGGGTGTTGAAGCCCGATTTTGTTTTGTTTGACTGATTTTGAATTGACCTATCAGATGCTGTAGGTCGGTTGCCTGTGCGCTCAATTCTTCCGAGGCGGATGCCGTTTCTTCAGAAATTGAGGAGTTCTGCTGCACCACACTGTTCACCTGTCCCAACCCCTTGTTGATCTCTTCAATTCCCTTTTGCTGCTCACTTGACCCGGATGAAATCTCTCCCATGATATCGTTGATCTTTATAACACTATCATTAATCTCTTTCAAAACGTCATCTGTTTTATGGGCATTTTCCACACCTCTTTCAACCTCTCTGACTGAGTTTTCGATCAAATCAGTTGTATTTTTGGCGGCTTCAGCACTTCTGGCAGCCAGATTACGCACTTCTTCAGCAACGACAGCAAAACCTTTGCCGTACTTACCTGCCCGTGCCGCTTCAACAGCCGCATTCAATGCCAACAGATTGGTCTGGAATGCTATTTCATCAATAGTTTTGATAATTTTTGAGATATCCGTACTGGTGGTATTGATTTCATCCATCGATTTCAGCATTTCTCCCATTTGTGCATTGCCCCTTTCAACCACGCTGACGGTTGCGTTCGATAACTGTTGGGCTTGTGTGGCATTTTCATTATTGGTTTTTGCCTGTCCGGCGACTTCCGTCATTGAGGAGGATACCTCTTCCAGGGATGCGGCCTGCTCGGAATTTCCGCTGGCAAGCGCTTGTGCAGAGCCGGCCAGTTCCTCTGCGCCATTGTGAACCTCCTTGCTTGTTGCGTTGACCTGGTCCAATACACTGGCCAACCTTTCGATTGACTGGTTTGAGGCCGTCTTTAACCGAGCCAGATCTCCTTTCTGTTCGCTGGTGATGCGTTTTGTCAAATCCCCATCAGCAACTGCACCAAATACCTTATTCAGGTCATTGAGAGCGGATTGGACGGCTTCCATCAATTCATTGATCGCCCCGGCAATTTGTCCGGTTTCATCGGCCTGGTCGACATTGACCCTTTTTGAAAAATCTCCCTGCTCTGAAATCTGTCTTAAAATGGCAGCGGTTTTACTCAGGGGGTGGGATATCGTTCGACTGATCCACCACAGGATAATGATGGCAACAAGGATCAGAACAATTCCAATGATGATCTGTCTGAGCATAATTCCATTCGCTGCCTCATATACCTTCTCATTGGGCACTGCGATGATAACAGCCCAATTGGTCGTCGTGGAGCCAAATTGAATGGGAACCTGCACCTTCAGTTTGTCATCGCTTTTATCAAAAAATATCAGTTCCTTCCTGTTTTTTATACCATCGATAATGGTTGACTGATCTTCCGGATGGGGTTCATAGGCTTTCAAGTGCTTCCCGACGAACCCCTGCTCTCCTGTCAATCCGGAAATGATCCCCTTATGGCTGATCAGCATCATTTTTGCGGATTTATCATAGAGGTCCAGACTGTCAGCGGCCTTTTGCAGAAAATCCAGGGCGATATCGACGCCAGCGATACCATAAAACCGATTTTGAACCACGATCGGAACAACCAGAGAGGTCAGAAGCGTATCTTTTCCCTGGACCGGGTAGACATACGGGTCGATAATCGCCTCGTTTTTGGATTCCCTGGGAATCAGGTAGTAATCACCCGTTCTGCCGCCGAGTTCATCCTTTGTTGTGTCTTCATAGCCTGCTAAAGCCTCCAGTATCGGGCCCCCTGTCCCCATTGTCCAGTAGGGGATGAATCTGCCGGAATCATCATGACCGGCTGTCTTTGCAAATTCCTTATCTTTCTGATCAAATGCATCAGGCTCCCAGGCAGTATAGGTGCCTAAGAAATCAGGGTTGTTCTTTAGAACAGCAATCAACATTTTATTTACCATATCTCTGGAAAGAGCGGCTTTGTTGCTATCATCCGTCACCACGGTCAACGTCTGAGCCATCGTTCTTGCCGCATCAAGGGCAACTTCAATTTTTGCCTGAATTTTTGTTGCTTCCTGTTTTGCCCGACCAATGGCTTCTGATTTTGCCAATGAGACGCTGGCATCCCGCAGGGATTTGGCTGAATAAGAAACCAGGGCAACAACTGCGATTGTCAGCAGCAGTCCGGTCATTGAAGTGATTTTCAGCTGAATCGATTTTAGTTTTTTCATTCCAGGTCCTTTCTTTGTACATATATTTAAAACGGTTGCAGAAAAATGAGATAGTGACATGAATACAGGGGTAATAGAATGGGTATGGAAATCATGGGCTCAATTTGACGCTTTATGAGCAACTCACGGCTGGAATTGGCCGGCAATCGATACTTTTTCACTGATTCTCATTTTTCCCCCCGAAACACGTATGCTGGCAATCTTGGATTCGTCATCCAACTCTCTGCATATCTGACGCCAAAAATTAGTTATTAATATATTTCAAGAGGATATATTTATTTGAGAGACAGGAATATGTCTAATAAAGCTAGACTCAGAAGCATGAAAAACCAGCATTTGATCCTGATAATCGATCTTCACAACAGCGAAGCCTATGGAAAAATATGATCCCTGGTCGATGTCCGTCATGGAATCGTTTGCAGCATGATGGGGAAATCACCCTCCCGCTTCGTGGGAGAAGGAAGCGAGCGCCTTCGTTGTCGAGGGGTTGATGGGATCATTATTGGCAAACGGCTCAATGTCAAATTAAATTTGACATTGTCTAAAAAAATTAGACACTACTTGTGAAGGGATTAGGCAATCATCCAGCCTGAAGTGTGTCCGGGTTGTTACCCGCAATCCTGCTGGAAGAACTGTATGTAGATGGATGGTCGGGATGAAGCGGGCTGGACTGGAAGAAACCGTGTATCCCATGTTCTGGAGACTCTTTTGATATCCATGGCGATGCTCATGGTATCACATATAATGAGTATTCAGGCCCTGTTTATGTTTATGATGCAACGTTGAAATGGATGGTGAATCGGGTTCCCGATTCACTTGTCATGGCGATTGTTCCGTCGAGCTGATTTTCGACCAGGTTTCGAACAAGCCGCAGCCCCAACGATTCAGCCCTCTCCCAGTCAAATCCGGTTGGCATACCGATCCCATTATCCATGATAATTAATTCAACCATGTTATCCATTAATTCTCTGAATCTGATATGGATTTCACCTTTTTCGCCACCGGGAAAGGCATATTTCAGTGAGTTGGAGATGAGTTCATTCATGACCAGTCCCAGGGGATTCGCCTTGTCAATATTGAGTTTAAATTCGGGAGACTCAATCTTGAATGCCACTTTGCTCGGGTCAATAGAGATGGTCTGCAGCAGCAGTTGGGACAGCTTTGTGATGTAGGATTTCAGATCGATTTCGGACAGCCGGTGCGACTGGTGGAGGCTTTCATGGATCGCTGACATGGCATATACCCGACCGATATTTTCTTCCAGAATGGTCTTGATGCCCGAATCCGTTTGTCGATTGACCTGCAGTCTCAGCAGGCTGGCAATGATCTGCATATTATTTTTGACGCGATGATGAATCTCCCTGAGCAAGGTTTCTTTTTCTTTGAGGGATGCTTTTATTTGCTCCTCCACTTGTCGTTTTTCAAAGGTATCTTCAAACATCGCCACGACTCTGCCTGACGGAAGCTTGAAAATATAATTCTCGACCCACAGGGAAAGTCGGTCATCCTGATACTGTTTCAGGGGGATCTGGGTTGATTTTCCGGTATAGTATGTCTCTCTCAATTTTTCAATAAGTCCGATTGCTGATTCCCCGGGAAACAACTCGGTTACTGTTTTGCCGATAACCGTTTCAATCTTGTAATGGGTGAGCTTCTCGCCGAAATCGTTCATCTCCACAAACTTAAAATCATCACCATCGCTGACCGGTTCATAAATGGCGATTGCCTTTTCCATGCTGTTGATGACTTCCCGCAACAGACCTTCGCTTTTTATCAGTGCTGTTTCGGCCTTTTCCTTTTCGGCGACTTCCGCCTGCAGATTCGAAAACGAGTGCCTCAGGCGCTGAGTCATGTGATTAAATGCCTGCGTCAAAGAACTGACTTCATCGGTTCCAAAAAACGAAGCCCGCGGCCTCTTTTCAGGGATCTGGTACTGAAAATTCTCGCTCTCGATGATGCCTACGCCCTTAATCAGGGTGTTTAAGGGCTCCGTAATGCGATTGACGGTAACCAGCGTATTGATAACCGACACAACCATGAGAATCAGCACAAAAACCAGTGTTGTCGCATGGGTGGTTTTCTGGATTTCCTGCATTCGCCAGTTTGCTTCCTTTGCCAGTTTAAACATTGTCAGTTGAATTTCCTGGGTGTTCACATGAATCTGGTCTGACAGCATTTTTTGTGAATGCTCGATTTTTTTGATTTCTGCTCTGGGAGCATTGTTTTGCAGCAATCCCCGCTTCAGATTGTGCTCAGTTTTGATTCTCAGAAAGTACTCATTGAGCAGTCTGAGCTGAGAAACCAATGGATGCAACTGCTTCCGGTCCATGCTTCCTTCCAGGGTTTTCATGATCAGGTCAAGTTTAAAGCCCCACTGTTTTTCACTTCTCTCGTTGTAAAGGGTCAGGTATTCGTCCGTCAACGTAATCAGCTCGGTGGTATCCTGGACAAGTTTATTGGCTGTGCTGGTTCGCTTCATCTCACCATCATAGCTGATGGAAGATCTGGAAATCAGTATCAGCAGGGCGGACATCAGAAAAAGGGTAATGCCTGAACTGAGATAGAGCCGTGTTCGAATTTTCATTTTCCTGCCCTGATGATGGTGACCAGTTCCGGGTTGACTCTTTCCAAAGCCTGATAGTTGATATAGTCCAGATAATTGGGCGCTTTAGGGGTGCCAAGGGATTGATGATCAATGGCCCATTTCGCTTCATTTTCCATGGTTGTCAGCAGCAGTTGATCCAGAGAAACGGCAAAGGTGATATCCCCCCAGCCATCTGCAACCTGCTTTGGATCCATTTCAAGGATCTTCGCCATCAGTTTCTGGGCCTCCTGGTCGTGATGATTGATAAAATCGGTTGCCCTGATTAAGGCCCGGACCAGTTTCTCCAGGATGGTCGGATGTTTTTCAGCAAAATCATTCATGACAGCCATATTGATGGCGATGCGGTAAATCTTGGATGAGGGAATCTGAATTCCGATTCCAGACAACTTCGAGAGCGCATTGTTGGCGTGTGGTTCCCATATGACGATGGCATCCACCTGGCCGCTGCTTATTGCTTCCGGCAGTGCGTCGCCCGGCAATGGAAATGGTTCCACTTCGCTGAGCAGGATTTTGTTATAGGTCAGAAACGCATCCAGCAGTATTTCTGAGATTGTGCCCCGTACAATACCAATTCTCCTGTTTTTTAAATCTGCTGCGGAGTTGATCCCTCGATCTGTTCTGGCAATGATTTTGACGCCCTCATAGGTTGTGAGATAGGTGGCAAAAATCGAATAATCCTGCCGTTTGAAGCTGTTGAACACAACAGGGGTCGTGGCCGGGGTTGATATATCCGCATTTCCGGCAAGCATGGCCTCAAAAGTTCCCTTTCCGCTGCTGAACGCCTCCATCACGATGACATTCAAGCCCTCTTCGGAAAAGTAATTTAAATGACGGGCCAACAGCACCGGTGTCGTGATCAGTGCCGGGGTCACAGCCAGTCTTACAGTCTCTTGGTTGCTGCGATCCGCAGAGGGAGACATGTCTTTGCGACCGGCACGGAACCAGTAAAATCCGCTGATGGTCAGCAGTGATATCAAGATAAAAGCCACCAGAAAACGTTTCCTGTTATTCATTTTATTCTGCCTAAAAATAGAAAACGGGGTCACTGTTTCAGGGGTACAGCAGGTGAGACGACCACCCTTGTGCCTGCCTTTCAAAAACGCGGCGATGATGCAGCCGATGGGCTGCACTCTCCCAGAATTCAAACCGGTGGGGATTCAGGCGGTAGCCGCCCCAGAAATCGGGCAACGGCACCTGGGCGGGATACTTTTTCTGAAATGCTGAAAAACGCCCTTCCAGGACAGACCGGTCAGGCAGTCCCTGGCTCTGTCTGGAAGCCCAGGCGCCCCACTGGCTTTCCAGGGGGCGACTTTGAAAATAGTGTCTGGACTGTTCCGCGGGAATGCGTTTTGCGCTCCCTTCAACCCGAACCTGCTTACCCAGTTGATCCCAGAAAAAAAGCAGTGAAGCCTGTGGATTGGCATCTATTTCTCCGGCTTTTCGGCTCCCGTAGTTGGTGAAAAACACAAAGCCGTTTTCATCCCATTCCTTCAGCAGCACAATGCGGGTCGACGGGGTTCCCTTTTCACCAACCGTGGCCAGAACCATGGCCGCGGGATTGGCGCCAGGCAGCGCCAACGCATCTTGATACCATTCCTCGAAGAGACGGAACGGTGTGTCATGTTCCTTCATATTGGTTAAACCGGTTGATTATGCCATGTACAAGGGAGGAACGGCGCCTTTCACAGTCGGTTCCTGTTTCTGGTTGGCCCCTACCCGGGCCCGGGCAACGGGCTGCTCGGTTGCCGGATTGACGACATCAATCTGCCGGGATTCGATCGGGTCGACCCATTCGCCGTTTATATAAAATTGTGTCGCCTGCTTCATGCGCTTCTCCAGAATGCTGATGTTTTACCTGATGACCGGGTCAACCATGCCCGACTTTGGAATAACACCGTCTGATTAAGGATTTCCAATCTCAATTCTGGAACCATCCTGGAAACGGTCCGCCAAAAATTCGGGCACCAGCCTGAGCAACCGCGCAGGTTTTGACCCCAATCAGCTGTTGATCATTCTAATATATCACAACCGGTGTGCCCTCACCAAAGGAAAATATGTTTTTTCGGGTTTACCACCGGTAACCCAGGGCATTCTATTATTGTTTCCAGTGGTGGGATAGCGGACGGTTCAGTGGCCGGGCATCCCTCTGTCTGTGACAACCGGACCGGGTGATACCTGACTGCAGACAGGCTCGATAAGCATGGTGGCAGACACCAACGGAATATTTTACCTTCCCGGGATTTTATTCAAATGGAAACTAATCTTGACATCAAATTGGCGGGCTCTTATCATTATAGTTAGCCCCTTTGTGTTCTGTTTATGCTCATTTTGATCTGTTTTTTTAAAAAAGAAGGAGTTGGTATGAAAACTGCTGAGGAAATTGTCCAAAAGAATAAAGGTGAAATGATTACCGTCTCTCCTGATTCAACCATCAGGGAAGCCTTGAATACGATGACGGAAAAAAACATCGGTGCCATTTTAATTAAGGACATGGGGAAAATCGTGGGAATCTGGACAGAACGGGATCTGATGCGGAATGTGCTGCTTCCTGATTTTAACCTGGATTCAGCGTTGATCAAAGATTACATGACCACAAAACTCCATTTTGCCAGGCATAGCGATACGATCTACCATCTGCAGGACAAGTTTCTGGGGCTGCGAATCAGGCATCTTCTGGTAAAGAAAAAGGATCAGATCCTGGGGTTGGTTTCTTCGGGAGATGTCAGCCGGCATGATTTGAAGGAGAAAACCGATGAGCTGGAAAGCCTGAACAAGATCATTAACTGGGAATACTACGAGAACTGGCACTGGTGATGCCAATTGATAGTATTGATCGGCTGGGGAACACGAATGATAATGTCCCCTCATTTTCCTCAATCAGACTTTTCTCTCCTTGTGCTCTGTGTCTCTGGGGTGAGTCTTTCTCATATAAATTCTAAAGTTGAGGGTTCAGGTATGTCAAAATCCAGTAAAACATCCCAAAAAGGGTTAACCCGGAAGCCAGCCGGAAAACTGTCGGAGGATCAGATCAGGGCGAACTTCACGGACATGCACCCACCGCTGACCGATTCCCAGGCACACATCGAGGCGAGTCGGTGCTATTTCTGCTATGATGCGCCCTGTATCAATGCCTGTCCGACCGGTATCGATATTCCCGAATTTATTAAACGGATTCAGACCGGCAATCTCAAAGGTTCAGCGCGCAGGATTCTGGAACAGAATATTATGGGCGGGATGTGCGCGCGCGTCTGCCCGACCGAGGTGTTATGTGAAGGTGCCTGTGTGCGCAACACCCATGAAGACAAGCCGGTTGTCATTGGCCTGCTGCAGCGGTATGCAACCGAAGCGGTCATTGAGAAAAAGGTCCCCCTGTTCGAACGAAAAGCCCCGACGGACAAAAGAATCGCTGTTATTGGTGCAGGACCTGCCGGGTTATCCTGTGCCCATCGGCTGGCTTTATTCGGTCACCAGGTGACCGTTTTTGAGAGGAATGAGAAAGCCGGTGGGTTGAATGAATATGGTATCGCAGCTTACAAAGCGCTGGATGGGATTGCACAGAAAGAGGTCGACTACATTCTGGATATCGGTGGCATCACCATCAAACCAGGGGTTGAACTGGGGGTGGACTTCACCCTCAGTGAGCTGCGGAATGAGTACCATGCAGTTTTTATTGCGATCGGACTGTCCGGGGTGAACACCGGTAAAATTGAAGGTGACGATGTTGACGGCGTGATGGATGCGATCCGGTATATCCATGATCTGCGCCAGGCGAAGAAGATGTCGCAGCTGCCGGTGGGTGAAAGGGTGGTTGTGATCGGTGGTGGCATGACAGCCATCGATATTGCCGTGCAATCCAAAAAACTGGGGGCGTCCGATGTCACCATCGCTTATCGTCGAAACGAAGTACACATGAAAGCCAGTGAGCATGAACGGCATTTTGCCCAGATCAATGATGTCAAGTTGAGGTTCTGCTCCAGCCCGAAAAGGGTGCTGAGCAAGGATGGTCACGTGACCGGCATTGCGTTTGACAGGGTCCGGGTTGCCCAGGACGGGCGTATCACGAAGACCGGAAAAACCTATCAATTGGAAGCGGATGTGATTTTCAAGGCGATCGGGCAGACGTTGCTGACCGACCAGCTGGGAAAAGCTGCCAGCGGTCTCAGTCTTAAAAACGGACGACTGGCGGTCAACGACGAACGGAAAACGTCACTGGACAATGTATGGGCTGGTGGCGATTGTATTTCCGGTGGAGAAGACCTGACCGTCTGCGCAGTCCAGGACGGGAAACTGGCGGCGCAATCGATTCACGCGTACCTGCAGACTTTATCAACCCCTAATATTATATCACGATGATGAACATCACCAGGACGAGGATACATAATGGCTAATCTGAAAACCAATTTTGCAGGGATTCAATCTCCCAATCCTTTCTGGCTTGCATCCGGTCCGCCGACGGACAAGGCGTACAACGTCAATCGTGCTTTTGAAGCGGGCTGGGGAGGTGTTGTATGGAAAACGCTGGGTGAAGATCCCCATGTCGTCAATGTGAACGGCCCGAGATATGCTGCGCTGTATGGCAGCGACAGGAAGGTGATCGGTTTTAACAATATTGAGCTCATCTCAGATCGCACTTTAGCGGACAATCTGAAAGAGATACGACAGGTCAAGCGGGACTGGCCGGATCGACCGATTATTGCGTCGGTGATGCTGCCGATGAACGAGGCGTCCTGGGCGAAGCACATGCCGATGATTGAAGACACCGGGGTGGAGGGTTTTGAGCTCAACTTCGGCTGCCCCCATGGCATGTCCGAAAGGGGCATGGGATCAGCTGTCGGGCAGGTTCCGGAATACGTCACCATGGTGACTGAATGGGCTAAGAAGCACACCGATCTGCCGGTGATTGTGAAACTGACACCCAATGTCACCAACATTCTCCATCCCGCTCACGCGGCAAAGGCAGGTGGTGCTGACGCGGTCTCCCTGATCAATACCATCAATTCCATCATGCGGATTGACTACGATTCGCTGAGTATCTATCCGACCACGGACGGCATGGGAACCCATGGCGGGTACTGCGGCGAAGCCGTCAAACCCATCGCGCTGCACATGGTGGCCGAGATCGCCCGTTCAGCAGAAACCCGGGGATTTCCGATTTCCGGGATCGGCGGGGTGACGACCTGGCGGGACGCGGTCGATTTTCTGGCTCTGGGAGCAACCAACGTGCAGGTTTGTACCGCAGCCATGATTTATGGGTTTAAGATTGTGGAAGGGTTGATTGAGGGGTTGAACGATTTCCTGGATGAAAAGGGCATGGCGTCTGTGCATGATCTGGTAGGCAGGGCGATTCCTACCGTGACTGACTGGAAATACCTGAATTTGAACTATATCGAAAAAGCCGTCATCAATCAGGATTTATGTATCGAATGTGGCAAGTGCCATATTGTCTGTGAAGACACATCCCATCAGGCCATTACCCATTCCGTCGATGGTGTGCGCCGGTTTGTCGTCAAAGATGAAGCCTGTGTCGGCTGTAACCTGTGTGTCAGCGTCTGTCCCATCGAAAACTGTATCACCATGAAACGACTGACCGAGGGGACTGATCCCCGCACCGGGCAGGTCATCAGTCAGACACCTGCCAACTGGACGACCCATCCCCACAATCCGACAAAGACCGGTGATGCTTGACCGATGTTGCCTCCCGTCGAGACGCCATCCGCGGGAAAATCCCCTTCCGCTGGTGATCTATCCGGGTTGTGTGACGATGCAGAATCCGGATCGTGGGTCCCCCTGTTAAATAGATGATTGAACCCTTCCGGGGCTGTACGGGTATGATTGACGGGGATTGAACCTTCCAAGAAACGGCAGCGGATGATGCCTGAGAATCAGGGGATCGTGCCCTGCCAGGACCCGGCACGGAGGCACCAGGCGTTTTGTTTTGTGAACGGTTGAACGGAGAAAACCCTATGACTGAAAAACCAAAAAGTGCCGATATTGATCCTTTGGAAACACGGGAATGGCTGGACGCGCTGGAATCCATCATCAAACTGGATGGTCCGGACCGGGCCCATTTCCTGTTGGACAAGCTGATCGACAAAGCCCGCCGATCCGGCGCCCACCTGCGATACAGCGCCAATACAGCCTATCTGAACACGATCCCGGTGGCGCAGCAGGCCAAACACCCCGGGAATCTTGAGCTGGAAGCCAAGATCATGGCCCTGATTCGATGGAACGCCATGGCCATGGTGGTTCAAGCCAATTCGGATTCCGGTGTCGGGGGCCATATCGCGAGTTTTGCCTCTGCGGCAACGCTCTACGAAATCGGTTTCAACCACTTTTTCCGTGCCTCCACGGAACCGGCGGGGGGTGATCTGCTGTATATCCAGGGGCACTGTGCGCCGGGCATCTATGCCCGCTCCTTTCTGGAAGGCAGACTGACCGAAGCGCACCTGCACGGTTTTCGCAGAGAAATCAGCCGAAACGGTCTCCCCTCCTATCCCCATCCCTGGCTGTTGCCGGATTACTGGCAGTTCCCGACGGTTTCAATGGGTCTGGGCCCCATGACTGCGATCTATCAGGCCCGTTTTATGAAGTACATGGAAAACCGCAACCTGTTGCCGCGCGGAACCCGAAAAGTATGGGCATTTATCGGTGACGGCGAGATGGATGAACCGGAATCGCTGGGGGCACTGTCTTTAGCTGCCCGGGAGAAACTGGACAACCTGATTTTTGTGATCAACTGTAACCTGCAGCGTCTGGATGGTCCTGTCCGGGGCAACAGCAAAATCATCCAGGAACTGGAATCGGATTTTCACGGCCATGGCTGGAACGTGATCAAAGTCATCTTTAGTTCCCTCTGGGACCGGCTGTTTGAAAAAGATCACAAACGCCTCCTCAGGGACCGTCTTGAAAAAGTGGTGGACGGGGATTTCCAGAATTACGTGGCCAGGGGCGGCGGATATACGCGGGAGCATCTCTTCGGGGGGGACCCTGAACTGAAGGCGATGGTAGCAGGGATGTCGGATGAGGAGATCTGGCGCTTGTATTTTGGTGGTCACGATGTGCACAAGGTCTACGCGGCCTATGCCAGGGCGGTGGCCCATGAGGGGGAACCGACCGTAATACTGGCCAAAACGGTCAAGGGATTCGGGATGGGGATCTCCGGGGAAGGCCAGAATGTGACCCACCAGCAGAAGAAAATGGGTGAAAAAGCCCTGAAATCCTTTCGGGATCGTTTTAACATTCCCATCTCGGACGACGTCATCAAAGATACTCCCTTTTTCCGACCGGCAGACGACAGCCCGGAGATGGTCTATCTCAAGCAGCGCAGGGCTGAACTCGGTGGATTTCTGCCCCGGCGGACACCGGTAACAACCGCCCTGGTCATCCCGGAACTGGATGCCTTTGAATCACTGCTGAAAGGCACCGGTGACCGTGCCAACTCAACCACCATGGCTTTTGTGCGGATTCTGAATATGCTGTTGCGGGACGATCAGCTTGGCAAATTTGTGGTGCCCATTATCTCGGATGAAGCCAGAACATTCGGCATGGAGGGTATGTTCCGGCAATACGGTATTTATGCCGCCAGCGGACAGCTCTATGAGCCGATGGATGCCGACCAGGTCATGTATTACCGGGAGGACAGAGAGGGGCAGATTCTGGAAGAGGGGATCACCGAAGCCGGTGCTTTTTCCTCATGGATTGCCGCGGGTACCTCGGGGCACAACCATGGGGTCCAGATGATTCCATTTTATATCTTCTACTCCATGTTCGGATTCCAGAGATGCGGGGATCTGGCATGGGCTGCAGGTGACGCCCAGGTGAACGGTTTTTTGATCGGCGGGACCTCGGGACGCACAACCCTGGAAGGGGAGGGGTTGCAGCACCAGGATGGGCACAGCCATATCCTGGCCTCAACCATTCCCAACTGTCTTTCCTACGATCCAACCTACGCTTACGAGCTGACCGTGATCATCCAGGACGGATTACGGCGTATGTACCGGAATCACGAGCGGGTGTTCTACTACATTACGGTCATGAATGAGAACTATCCCCAGCCGCCCATGCCCGAAGGGGTCGAAGAGGGAATTCGCAGGGGGATCTATCTGCTGAGAAAAGGAGCCACAGCCAGACCCCACGCGATCCAGCTCTTCGGATCCGGTTCAATCCTGCGGGAAGTACTGGAGGGTGCCCGGTTGCTGGAAGAACAGTACGATATCAGCGCCAATGTCTGGAGCGTGACGAGTTTCACGGAGCTCAGAAGAGATGGCCTGGAAGCGGAGCGAACCAATATGCTGCACCCGGAGTCCCCGCGGGTAAAATGCTACCTTGAACAGGTCCTGAGTGCCCATCCGGGGCCGGTCGTTGCGGCGACGGACTACATGAAAAGCTATGCGGATCAGCTCAAGCCATTCATTCCGGGAACCTACCGGGTCCTGGGCACGGATGGCTTCGGCCGGAGTGATGATCGGGCGTCATTGAGAGCCCATTTTGAGGTGGATCGCTATTATGTTGTGATTGCGGCCCTGAAAAGTCTGGCGGATGAAGGAAGCCTGTCACCTGCAACGGTATCCGATGCCATTAAACAATTCAATATCGATCCGGAGAAACCATCCCCGGCATCTGCCTGATCGACCCACCCCATTTAATCGAGAGGTACACGTGGCTACACAGGAAAAGATTCTGGTTCCCGATATCGGAGACTTTGAAGATGTTGAAGTGATCGAAATCATGGTTTCTCCCGGTGACCGGGTTGCGGTGGAAGATCCGCTGATAACCCTGGAAAGTGATAAGGCTTCCATGGAGATTCCCTCTCCCTGGGCCGGTGTTATCCGGGAGATCACCGTGGCGGTGGGAGCGAGAGTGTCCCGGGGATCCCTTATCGGCACCATCGAGATCGAGGCTGTCGCAGCAGCAGCCAAAGCCCCGGCTGAATCCGGCGAAGCCGAAGTTCCGGCCGCTACCGGTTCCGCACCACCCGCCAGGGAAGATCTGCCTGAACCGGCAGCACCGGTTGCAGACGGAAAACCGGCCGCTGATGCCCCCGGGTTACCCCATCCTTCCGAAGCGGTGGCGACCACAAAGCTGGATTTTCATGCGGGTCCGTCCGTCCGGAAGATGGCCCGCCAGTTGGGAATCGATCTCAGCAAGGTGAAAGGAAGCGGCCGCAGAGGCCGGATTACCAATGCAGATGTTGAAGCCTATGCCAGAAAACCCCAGGCCGGAAAAGAAGCAAAACCGGACGGAATTCAAATACCTGGGGTGCCCGCTGTCGACTTCAGCAAATTCGGTGAAATCGAAATTCAGGCCATGAAGCGGATTCAAAAAATTTCGGCTCGCAATCTCCACCGGAACTGGATCACCATTCCCCATGTCACCCATTTTGATGAAGCTGATGTGACGGATCTGGAGTCGTTTCGCAAAAAACACAATGACACCGCCAGGGAAAAATCAGATCGGTTGACCATGATGCCGTTTCTGTTCAAGGCAATTGTCAGCGGATTGAAAAAATTTCCCACGTTCAACGCTTCCCTGGATCCGGAGGGTGAAAACCTGATTCTCAAGAAGTATTTTCATATCGGCATGGCTGTTGACACCCCAAACGGATTGCTGGTGCCGGTCATCAGGGATGCTGATCGAAAAAGTCTGCAGGATCTGGCCAGAGAGATGGGGGAACTGACGATCAAGTCCCGGGGAGGTACGGTCAAACGGGAAGAGATGCAGGGGGGCTGTTTTACCATTTCCAATCTGGGGGGGATCGGGGGAACCGGATTCACCCCCATTATCAATGCGCCTGAGGTCGCCATTCTGGGCGTCCCCAGGGCCAGTATCAAACCAGTTTTTCTGGACAATCAGTTTGTCCCGCGTCTGATGCTGCCGCTGGCGTTGTCGTATGATCACAGGGTCGTGGATGGGGCCCTGGCGGCCAGATTTCTGGCCCATGTCTGTGAGCTTCTGACCGATATCCGAAAAATGCTGTGAGAACCACCGCCTGTTTCCGCTGCTGTTTGTTTTCAGTGATGCGATCAGGCGGCTTCATCCTTCTTTTGAACGAAAGCGAATGCTAAAGCCATCTTTCATGCCACTGAGACGGACCATCCACAACATGTAAGGGTCACTATGAAAAAAACCACTGAAGTGCGCGTTCCCAATATTGGTGATTATGCTGAAGTTGTTGTTATTGAAGTGCTGGTAACTGCCGGCTCGGTTATCAAAAAAGAAGATCCGTTGCTCACCCTGGAGAGTGATAAGGCCACCATGGATATTCCCGCTCCCTGTGATGGCGTTGTGACAGAGGTGTTCGTTTCCGAGGGGGATACCGTATCCGAAAACACGCTGATTATGATCGTCGAGCAGGACATGGCCGACGTGGACCGGACCGCCGGAGAAAAACCGGAAGACACCCATCCGGAAACGCCTGCTACAGAAACTGTCGTTCAGCCGGAAATGACTCTGAAATCGACGGCTGACCGCCATGGTGAGGTCGTTGTGCTGGGGGGAGGCCCGGGTGGCTATACGGCTGCTTTTCGCGCGGCTGACCTGGGGAAGCAGACGATTATTATTGAAAACACACCCCAGATCGGTGGTGTGTGTCTCAATGTGGGTTGTATTCCCTCCAAGGTCCTGCTGCATATGGCAAAAATTATTGATGAGGCACTGGAAGCCAAAAAGCTGGGTATCAGTTTTCAGGCACCGGATTTGAATGTGGAAAAAATGCAGGACTGGAAAAACGACGTGATCACCCAGCTGGTCGGTGGATTGACAACCATGGCCGGTCAAAGAAAGATCACGGTTGTCAGGGGAACGGGCACCTTTCTTTCTCCAACGGAGATAAAGGTCACCGGGGAGGATCCCGACCAGGTGATCAGCTTTGAGCATGCCGTCATCGCTGCGGGGTCTCACCCCATTATGATCCCCGGATTTCCGGAGGATGCCCGCATCGTCGACTCCACCGGAGCGCTTTCCCTCAGGGAGATTCCCAAACGCATGCTGATCATTGGTGGCGGCATTATCGGACTGGAAATGGCAACCGTCTATCACGCGCTGGGATCCGAAATAACCGTGGTCGAGGCTAGGGAACAGCTGATTCCCGGGGCTGATGCCGACCTGATCAAGCCTTTGCAGACCTTTGTGCAACGTCGGTTCAAGCAGATCCTTCTGGAAACCAGTGTTGTTTCCCTGTCCCCTGAAGATTCCGGCATTCAGGCGGTATTTAAGGGCAAACAGGCGCTTGACCCCCAGGAATATGATATTGTCCTGGTGGCTGTGGGACGCAGACCGAGTTCCAAGGGGCTGGGGCTTGAAAAAGCGGGCATCGAGACAGATGGGTTCGGGCATATCCGGGTTGATCACCAGTTGCGGACCAGTGTGAAGCAGATATTTGCTGTCGGTGATATTGTTGGGGCCCCCATGCTGGCGCACAAGGCGTCCCATGAAGGGAGAATTGCCGCCGAAGTGATTTGCGGTCTGGACGCCTCGTTTGATGCCGTGGTAATCCCCTCCATCGCCTATACGGATCCGGAAATAGCCTGGGTCGGGGTGACCGAAAGAGAGGCAAAGGAAAAGGGACTCGATTTTGAGAAGGCCGTCTTTCCCTGGTCAGCCAGTGGCCGTTCCCTGACCATGGGCAGGAAAGAGGGTAAAACCAAGGTGATCTTTGATAAATCGACAGGACGCGTGATTGGTGCCGGTATTGTCGGGTCCAATGCCAGCGAACTGATCTCCGAAATGGCCCTCTCCATCGAGATGGGCTGTAATGCGGAGGATTTGAGTTTGACCGTGCATCCGCATCCCACCCTGTCCGAATCGATATCTTTCTCGGCTGAAATCTTCGAGGGGACGATCACCGATCTCTATCTGCCCAAAAAGAGAAAATGACCTGAATGGTTTCTGATTTTCAATCCTGTTGCCTTTGCGCCGGGTCCGTTCGCTGTCATGGAGAATGTCAGAATTCCTTGCATGCTGTAAAAGATCTTTCCAAACCGGTTTTTTAGAATTCACCGGTCCACAGGAAAGAACCTTGAGCCATTTCGCCTGAATCCAGGGGTAACCTGTCAATTGCCACCGAGTTCGCCCTTTGGCCTTTTAGTTGCAGTTTATTATTGTCAACAGGCCAGACAATCCCTGTCACCACCTCCCCTCTCACAAGGTCGCTGTGCCTGCGGGTTTTGCCATAAAAAAAGAGACGAAGCCTCATTCACTGGGAAGAAGTGCTGATTAGATTTAAATAAATAAAACTGCCAGAGGAACACACAGATGAAAAACAAAGTTGCCCTTGTCACGGGCTCCACAAGCGGGATCGGGCTCGCCATAGCAAAATCCCTTGCTGAGAAAGGATGCCGGGTCATGCTGAACGGTTCCCGTGAAGCATCCAAAGTGGAATCCCTGCTGACAGAATTGAACCGTGATCATGACGTGGCCTACCAGCGTGCCAATATGATGGACCCCGAAGCCATTCTGCGCATGGTTAAAGCGTGTGAAGCCACTTTCGGAAAAATTGATATCCTGGTCAACAATGCGGGAATACAGCATGTGGCGCCGATCGAGGAATTTCCCCTGGAAAAATGGGATGCTATCATTGCCATCAACCTTTCTGCTGCTTTTCACACGATACGGGCCGCACTGCCGGGCATGAAGGAGAAGAAGTGGGGACGCATTGTCAACATCGCATCCATTCATGGTATGATCGCATCCCCATTCAAGGCCGCATATGTGTCCGCCAAGCATGGTATGGTGGGGCTGACCCGCGTTGTTGCGCTTGAAACGGCCAAAGCCGGGATCACCTGCAATGTGATCTGCCCGGGGTATGTGATGACACCGCTAGTGGAAAACCAGATCGCAGACCAGGCCAAGGCGCATGGTATCGACAGGAAGGCGGTCTATGAGATGTTTCTCAAGGATCAACCCACGGGCCGGTTTGTGGATCCGTCTGAAATTGCAGATTTGGTCACATTTCTGTCATCGGACGCCGCTGCCTCGATTACGGGAACCATTCTTCCCGTAGACGGGGGGTGGACGGCTAAATGACCGAACCCAAACACACGACATGTTTGAGAAGGGAAGGGTCGTGAACCGGAAGGCGCCGCAGATTCGGAACGTGGCGCTCCTGCGGCAGCCTCCCGGACAGTATGCGCGAAAAGCACCCTGGTTTCATGAATGTCTGAAAACCGGTTATAATTAGCCCTGTACTCACTTCCCCGGGACTGTTTTGGTCCAGCACGGTCATCCCCTGGTTGCCAGGTCAGTTTTCCGGTGGGAATTGATAGATGGCGTTTTCGATGTCAGACGATACATAGATGGACCCATCGGCTGAAACGGCAACTCCGGTTGGCACACCTGAAAACACGTCACTCAGATAGACAGCATCGGTTCGGGCCCATTTCAGACCCAAAGGCCCAGCGAGTTTATCGATCTCCACGGAACAGCCTTTGCTGTATTCCTCGAAAACCGGGCTGAACTGCCGTTATTGCAGATTTTACAAAGAAAAACAGCCAAATGCCGACTTGCTGCTGTCGCGGCTGCTTGAATCTGCTGTGGTGTCGATTTGAAATTTTTTCCGCCCCGGACCATGTCGGCTGCATGGCTTGGGTATTGATCATATTGAGCGTTTCATAGCCCCCCAGATCTGCCAAACGCTGATCACAACAACTGATATCATCACTACAGGTGATTAAAAGCGAAATCAAAACGTTTCAGTTTTAACGATTCCTTTTAACAGACGTCCCAGAATATCCGCACCCGTAATTATTTTCTTCTGCTCTCCCCAGTAAAGAATAATATCTTTTTCGATCACATCATCATCCGCTTCTCCCGAGGTTACTTTTAAAAGTGAGATCGTTTCCCCCAGCTTTTTCCGGGAGTCGCGTATAATGATGGGGCGATGACCGCATTCACGAAAGTTGGAACCCCCCGTTGAGAAAAGGGATTTTCTGATGAGATTGTCAGAATTGAGAACCAATCTGGGTTCATTCTCCATATCTGTGACAATGATCCATTTCTTTCCGGAAAGTTGAATCTTGTGTATAAAATCACTGGAGAGAGAACCATTCTCAAGCGGATAAACCGGTTTGTCATCCTGAAATGTCATTTGGATAATACTTTCCGGATTGACTATTTCCCCTTCACTGGTAATGGGGAGGTCATCAAACGCCAGAAAATTCAATGCCCCTCTTCCTTCAATATTTGCGATGTCTGATTCAGAAGAACGCATATGCAGTTTAATCATCTCTTCAAAATCATCTTCCTGAAAAAAATGCACGGCTTCAGGTCCAAGCCACTTATCAAGAATCAAAGAGCTTGGTTTTGCCAGCAGAAAAAGCAGGACCTGATAAAAACGTATGACCGGCGTTAACGCATAAGCCATCTTTATGGCATGTCTTGAAAAGTATGCCTGCGGAATGATCTCGCCTAGAAACGTGATGAGAAAGGTTGAAAAAAGAAATGCCATCATGCCGGTCATGACTGAATTCGACAGCAGTGCCAGCAACACATTGATACCGACGTTTCCCCACAGGATGGTTGTGAGAAGGAAATTGGAATCCTCTCTCATTTTCAGAATTTTTTCCGCTTTTACATTTCCCTTGGCAACTTCAATGGTTAACCGAAGTTTTGTCAGGCTGAAAAATGCCAGGTTCAATCCAGAAAACACCGCCGACTGAGTGATGCAAAATACAATGCCAAGCCACGATACCAAAACCATGAATACCCCTTTCTCTATTTTTTATGGGAAACTGAAGATGGTTAGAAACTATTCACCACTTTTATCTGAGCAGAAGCTGAGACCGGTATGTAATTGCGCGGATTGGGAGTGGTTAAGCATCGCCATGATGGCGATGCTAACGACCGTCCTCGGAAGA
>JAHJRI010000159.1 GCA_018830885.1 bacterium
AAACGCACGAGTCCATCCATGGAGCTCCGGGAAGCCGACCCTGGCTTCCAAGGTTCTTAAAACACAATACCTTCGGGGCATATACAGGTGAATAGATACAATGGCAGATCGGTTTCTAAAACGTCACACGGGTCAAGTGGGACATGGGTTTGATAAACGGGAATTTGGGAGGATGGGATGAATGGAGCAAAATGTCTGGTACAGACACTGGTCAATACGGGAGTCGATGTCTGCTTTACAAACCCGGGGACCTCGGAGATGCATTTTGTGACCTCCCTGGATGGGGTTGAGGGAATCCGTCCGGTCCTGGGGCTGTTTGAGGGCGTTGTCACCGGGGCGGCGGATGGCTACGGCAGGATGGCTGGAAAACCAGCCGCAACACTGCTGCATCTGGGACCGGGACTGGCAAATGGTCTGGCCAATCTTCACAACGCAAAACGGGCCCGTTCCCCGATTGTCAATATTGTGGGGGATCATGCCACTTTTCACAAGCAGTATGATGCGCCCCTGCAGTCCGATGTTGAGGGCACGGCAGGTCCGGTTTCTGACTGGGTGCGGACGGTGACCGATTCGGCCTCAATCGCAGCGGATGCCGCAGACGCTGTGACTGCTGCCTGCGGGCCGCCGGGAGGTGTTTCGACCCTGATTCTGCCGGCAGATCTCTCGTGGAGTGAGACCAGCGCCGTGCCGGTGGAGAGGTTGCTGCCCCGCTCTCCCAGAGCGGTCGCTTCCGACACCATCGATCGCCTGGCCAAAATATTGTCATCAGGAGAGTCCACCCTGCTGCTGATCAAGGGTGAGGCCCTGCTGGCGGAAGGTCTGGCCGCTGCCAGTCGTGTGGCGGAAGTCTCCGGAGCCCAGCTCTATTGTGACACCTTTGTCAGCCGCATCCAGCGTGGGGTTGGCAGGGCGAAAATCTGGCGCCTGCCCTATTTTGGGGAGGCCGTCGTGAAGAAAATGGCGGGAGTCAGGCATTTAATCCTGATTGGCGCCCAGCCGCCGGTATCCTTTTTCGCCTATCCGGGAAAACCCAGCTGGCTGGTCCCGGATGATTGTGAGGTGCATGTCCTGGCTGAACCGGATGAAAACGCCACCCAGGCGCTGCAGGATCTGGCCGGGGCCTTGAATGCTGCCCCCGAAGCAGCTTCAACCTATGATGCCCATCGGCCTGAGTTATTGACCGGATCGTTGACCCCGGCTTCCATTGCGGCAACCGTGGGTGCGTTCCTGCCTGAAAATGCGGTTGTCTCTGACGAGTCGGGAACTTCCGGGGGGTATCTGCTCAAGATGACGGCCGGGGCGCCAACCCATGACTGGATGTTCCTGACAGGGGGCTCCATTGGCCAGGGGCTGCCTCTGGCAACCGGGGCTGCCATCGCCTGCCCGGATCGCAAGGTAGTCTGTCTGTCCGGAGACGGCGGGGCCATGTATACCATTCAGTCCCTGTGGACACAGGCCCGGGAGAAGCTGGATGTGACCACAGTGATCTTCTCCAACCGTAGATACAGTATTCTGCAGACGGAGTTTCAGCGGGTGGGAATTACCGATCCGGGCCTCAAGGCTCAGAGTGTCACCCGAATCGACAAGCCCACGCTCAATTTTCAGGAACTGGCAAGGGGGATGGGCGTGAACGCCGATCGAGCGACGACGGCTGACGAATTCAACCGTCTGTTTGAGGTCGGGATGAAGACCCGGGGGCCCTACCTGATCGAGGCCGTCCTGTAAAACCTCTGGGAACATCCCCTGGAACCGGGAGGTTTCCCCCTCCGGCAATGACGATGGACAGGAGGTCCGGGCACCGACCGACAACTATCCGCATGTCGGTCTGAAACGTCTTCCTTATGAGGGATCGTCAACCTCCAGCACCTTCAACACCATCTCCACGACCAGGTCGAGAATATCATCCATGTCATATTCCCGCAGACTCCAGTCACGCATCGGCATGAAGGCATTGAGAAATACAACAACATTGGCGATGAGCCGGATCCGCTTGTCATCGTCCTCGATTCCGGTAAACAGTTTGATTCTGTCCACGATGCGGTCCACCAGTGCACTGTCGCTGGTCAGCAGGTTCTTCAGGGCCTCCCGCTTCAGGGATTTTGTCACCCGATAGGTCAACAGAATCCCCTGCCGATTCTCGGTCCATGAATATTTGAACTGGCTCTTCAGGTACTCCTTTAAACTGCCAAACCGCTCCTGAAACTGCTGTTTTTCCCGCGGGAATACCTCGCTGGTCTGATGCATCTTATCCATCAGGATTCGCAAAATATCCTCCTTGTTCTGGACATAATCATACAGGCTCCCTTTGTTCACGCCGGAGCGACGGGAAATGTCCCGAATCGTCGTGGCATGATACCCTTTCTCCAGAAAAAGACTTAATGCAGCTTCTGTGATCTGCTTCTGGCGCTGGTTGAACAATGTCTGGTTTTTAACCTGTTTGACCCGTTTGACAGCAAGCCCCTTGTTTCTATCCTCTTCTGAACTCGAACGCATCTTCTGTCTCCCTCATTACTTGGTTGGTTTCAAACCGGCCAGGCTGCTCAGAGATTCTTTTTCCAATCCATGTTGATACCCCTGCCTGTGCCCATGGACCGGTCAAAGACCCATTTCTAACTGTTTTGGCGCCAGCATTCAGTTTTTTTTGAATTATGTCAAGGGACCCCGGAATGCGGGTGCTCCAGATATGTGTGGGTACCTGTAAGCGGAAAGAGGTTGTTTGTTCAGAAAACCCTGGAAGCCAGGGATGGCTTCCAGGAGGTTAGCCCTTTTTCTGAGCAGATGCTTAGACCTGTTTGTGCTTGAATTCGTGAGATTCGGTGCAAAGAATATCGAGAATGGGTTCAATGACAGACAGGTCTCGGCTTCTATAGAAGAACCTGAATAGAACCGGTCCATGTCCGGTGAGGTTTTTGCAGTCCGTTAAAAACCATTTGGCAACCGTTCCTGATTTGCAAAATCCTAACCGGACAATGACGATTCACCAGAAAAAACCGGATCCATTTAAAAAAAATTGATCTGGCGCAACTATTTTATCTGACTGCAGTTTTTGTGGAAGAGCCCCAGAGGCTAAAAATTTGTCCTTGACATATTTTCGGGAAGTCTATAGACGGTTTGTAGACAATTGTCAGGAAAGCGGCGATGTGTATTGTTGACGGGACACCGGCAGACTGCCGATCGGGCAACAGGCCGGACCGATCCTCTTTATGATAAATGATCCTTCCAACGGATCCGTTTTTAACCCTGGTATCAGGTGAAGCATGCGAGTCTATTTTATCAAGAGAATGTTGGCGTTAATACCCACGATATTTCTGGCGACCCTGATCGTGTTTTTTGTCATTCGCCTGATTCCAGGGGATATTATTGATCAGATGATTGCCCAGAATGATGCTGCTGACCAGGAGCTGACCCGGGCTAAACTGGAGCATGCGCTGGGGTTGGATCTTCCGGTACACATTCAGTATTTTCACTGGATAAAGAAGATTGCCCTGGAGGGCGATCTGGGTAATTCTCTCTGGAACGATGTCCCGGTGATTGAGGAGATTTCAGACAGGCTGCCGGTCAGTATCGAACTGGGTCTGATCTCGATTATTGTCGGCCTGCTGGTGGCAATTCCAGTCGGGGTCATCTCGGCCATTCGTCAGGAGACACTGGCAGACTATATCGGACGCTCCATCTCGATTGCCGGTCTTTCAATCCCCAACTTCTGGCTGGGTACCCTGGTGATTGTGTTGCCCTCGATCTGGTGGAGCTGGTCGCCCCCCATAGAGGTGATTCCCTTCACAGAGGACCCCATTGAAAACCTGAAGATGTTCCTCTTGCCGGGTTGTATCACCGGCCTGGTATTTTCGGCGGTGATCATGCGGATGACACGGGCCATGATGCTGGAAGTGCTGCGCCAGGACTACATCCGGACTGCCTGGGCCAAGGGATTGAAGGAAAAGACCATTATCATCCGGCATGCCCTGAAAAATGCCCTGATTCCTGTGATTACCATCATCGGTCTTCAAATCCCGATTCTGGTTGCCGGCCTGGTGATCATGGAGCAGATATTTGCGCTACCGGGGATGGGAACACTGATTCTGGAATCCATCTATTCCAGGGACTATCCGATTATCACAGGGGTGATGCTGCTGCTGGGGCTGTTCATTCTGGTGATCAATGTCCTGGTCGATCTCAGCTACGGTTTTCTCGATCCGAAGATCAGATATGACTAGGGAAGGCCCCTCAAACCTTACGCATCTCACAAACAGAATAATCATCACGGATTAACGCCAAGGATTCATTGTATGGGAAACAACGTTGTCGGAGCAGAATCGATTCAGGTTTTGGTGCAGAAGAAACGCGGATTCTGGAAGGATTTTATTACCCGGCTGGTGCGGGAAAAACCACTGGGCCTGGTGGGGGCCATTATCTTCCTGGTGTTTCTGTTCACGGGAATTTTTGCGGATTTTCTGGCGCCCTACGGATTCAATGAGATCAACCCTGTTTTGTATCTGAAACCACCGTCCCCAGAACATTGGCTGGGAACGGATAATCTGGGCCGGGATCTGTTCAGCCGGGTCATTTATGGTGCCCGGGTGTCGGTTATCGTTGGTTTTTCCGCCACCCTGTTTTCCATTGTCATCTCCATTATACTGGGAATGGCTTCCGGTTTTTTCGGGGGTGCCATCGACATGGCCATCCAGCGGTTCGTGGATGCCTGGATGTGCTTTCCCGGGTTGATCATCCTGATCGTGGCCATCTCCATCACCGGTCCGGGCATGTGGCAGGTGATTATTGTGCTGGGATTGCAATATGGGATCGCCGGTTCCCGGATTATCCGGGGCACCGTGATTTCCGTGAAACAAAACGTGTACATCTTTGCCGCACGGACCTTTGGTGCCTCCAACCTCAGGCTGCTGGTCAAACATATCCTGCCGAACATCATGGCGCCGATTATTGTCCTGTTTTCCATCCGGATCGCCGCTGTAATCCTGGTAGAGGCCACCCTGAGTTTTCTGGGACTGGGTGTCCCGCCCCCCGAACCCAGCTGGGGAGCGATGTTGAGTACCCACGGGCGGACCTACATGACCCAGGCCCCCCTGCTGGGTATTGTTCCCGGTCTGGCCCTGGCCATGGTTGTTTTCGGGATCAACGTTTTTGGTGATGCCGTGCGGGACCTGCTGGATCCCCGGCTGCGGGGCGGCATCGGCAGCTATTCGGTGCGCAAGAAGGCTCGGGCGGAACAGGCGTAACCAGGTATCAGGCTTTTTCTTTATCGCTCAATGCCACAACCCGGGATCGATGGCGATTTTCCGGCAGGGGTCATGGAAGAAGCGATGAGAAAAACAGGCCAGCCGGGTATTGACCGGTTGGTCATTCCCTCCCATCTGGAAACACAGTTGTTGTTTTAAAGGAGGCAAATCCGACGGATTTTCGCTTTCTCAAAACGGTGGGGTTCTTTCACGAAACAACCTGTAAACTTGAACAATGGAGCGCAAATGAAAAAGTGGTTTGTTATAGGATTGGCAATGGTATCGCTGCTCTTGGGATTTTCCGGTTCCACCTTCGCTGAGGAGCCCCAGTACGGCGGTGATTTGAAAATGTTTATCCGACCGACGATCAACCCCTTCACCTGGGATGCCCATGACTGGGGCTGGAAACTCAACGAGGATACCGGTCTGGTCTATGAGCATCTGCTGGTGGGGGATCTGCAGAAGGGGCCCCGGGGAAGCAATGTGTATTCGTTCGAAGGGGATGCCTGGGTACCGCCCAACGCGGTCCGGGGTGAGCTGGCAAAAAGCTGGGAACTGAAGCAGGATCCCCTGAGACTGGAATTCCAGCTCCGGGAGGGGATATTCTGGCAAGCACGAAAAGGGGTCATGGATTCGAGGGAATTTGTGGCCGAAGATGTGGTCTATTTTTTCAACCGGGTCAGAAGTTCCAAAAAGTATATCCCCACCTACTGGGATTTCATCGACCGCTGGGAAGCCAAGGGCAAGTACACCGTCATCTGCTACCTCAACGAATACAACGCCAACTGGCAGTATCGCTTTGGCTGGGGCTATTACAACGCCATCAGCCCGAAGGAAGTAGTGGAAGCAGGCCCCCGGGACTGGAGAAATATCACCGGGACAGGCCCTTACAGCCTGGAGAAATACCAGACGGGCTCCTATCAGCACTATGTCAAAAATCCCAACTACTGGGACAGCACGGTGATTGATGGCAAATCCTACAAGCTGCCCTTTGCCGATTCCATCCGCTACATCCTCAACAAGGACGAACAGTCCCGTCTGTCAGCCCTGCGAACCGCCAAGGTCGATTTAATGGCCGGTATCCGCTGGAATTTCGCCCGGGAACTGAAACAGCAGGTTCCGGAACTGAAATGGTCCAGAAGAGCCTACGACAGTCCACCGCTGTTTGTTATGAGAATGGACACCAAACCCTTTGATGATATCCGGGTGCGGCGTGCCATGGCCCTGGCGATCAACCAGGAGGAGATCCGCGACAATTACTGGGGCGGTGAAGCCCAGCTGTTCGCCTATCCCTATTCTCCCAGCTGGACCGGGTATTATGTCCCCCTGGATAAACAGCCCCAGGATGTGCAGGAACTATACGGTTACAATCCGGAAAAGGCCAAGAAGCTGCTGGCGGAAGCAGGGTATCCAAACGGGTTTACCGTCAAGGCCCAGGTTAACTCCTCCTATCAGCCCTTCATGGATCAGGCGCAGCTGGTGGTCGGTTATCTGGCGAAAGTGGGTGTGACCCTGGTTCTGGAACCGATGGAATACCGGCAGGTGATGGGTGTGATGATTAAAAAGGCCCATGGACCGGCCTATTTCCTCGGCAGCGGCCAGGGAAATCCCATCATGTCGCTGCGCAAGAATTTTGTCAGCGGTCAGACCTGGAACGCCTACATGATGGCTGACAAGGACTTTGATGCCAAGTGGAACAAGGCGCTCAGAACCATTGATGAAACAGAGCAGATCAAGATGCTGCAGGAACTGGTGACAGATGCACTGCAGAAGGTGCCCTTCGTGCAGATGCCTGCCAACTACTTCTATACCGCCTGGTGGCCGTGGGTGAAGAACGTCCATGGTGATTCCTATGTGGGCGCGCTGCTGTTTGGACCCATTCATGCCAGATACTGGATTGATCAGAAACTGAAGAAGCAGATGGGTTACTAGGGACGTGTCGACGCCGGCAGGTCGGAAAAGAGCCGGCTGAAACCGGGGGACCCGGTCTCGTGACGGGTTCCCCGGTTTCCGGCCGGAATCAGAGACCCATTTTGGTTCTTCCTTGTTCTCCGCCCGCGGGGCATGATGGTTTGTATGAAACACACTCACCACCGAGACACGGAGATCACGGAGGAAAATAAGCTCAGCTGAGCGACTGGTGTGAAGCCGTTTCAGTTGATTAGACGCGTTTCTAGATGATCTTGGTGAAATGGAGCGATTGAAACCCCGCCTGTCTGAGCGAAGCGAGTTGGGGTTTCAGCGACATGAGCTGCGAAACTTGCAGCAGCGAACCTTAGATCATCTTGAAATAAGTCTCCCAACTGAAAGGGGTTCATATCAGTCGCCGGACAGCATTGAGATATCATTCTCATGCTTTCGTTGTTCTCCGAGCGCGGAGCATGTGAGTTTGTGTGAGACTAAGCAACGAAAACTGTCATTTAAATTTTTTTCGTAAAAAACAGGCAAAACTGTTATGGAACCATTGCTGGATGTCAAGGATTTGAAGACCTACTTTTTTACTGATAACGGGACGGTGAAAGCCGTTGATGGGGTCAGTTTTGACCTGTACGAAGGGGAGACCCTGGGTCTGGTCGGGGAGAGCGGCTGCGGCAAGAGCGTCAGCGCCATGTCGATTCTGAGACTGATTCCCAATCCGCCGGGTCAGATCATGAACGGCGAAATCATCTTTGATGGCAAGAATCTCAGGACCATCAATGATGAAGAGATGCGCAATGTGAGGGGCAACGACATCGCCATGATCTTCCAGGAGCCGATGACATCCCTCAATCCATCCCTCACGGTGGGTCACCAGGTGACAGAACCCCTGGAGGTGCATGCCAGCATGAAAAAAAAGGAGGCCCTGGTCGAAGCGGTCCGGCTGCTGGAACAGGTTCAGATTCCCGAAGCGGCGATTCGGGCCAAAGCCTATCCCCACCAGTTTTCCGGTGGAATGCGACAGCGGGCCATGATCTCCATGGGGTTGAGCTGCAGCCCCAAGCTGATTATCGCCGACGAACCGACCACCGCCCTCGATGTGACGGTCCAGGCGCAGTTGCTGGAACTGATGAAGGGGTTGACCCGGGATTTTTCCATGTCCCTGATCATCATCACCCATAACCTGGGGGTGGTGGCCCGCTATGCAGACCGGGTCAATGTCATGTACGCCGGTCGTATCGTTGAGAAGGGTACAGCCGAGGATATCTATGACCATCCCCGGCATCCGTATACCCTGGGACTGATGGCCTCCGTGCCCCGTCTGGACCAGGATACCCGGCAGAAACTGGTGCCGATTGAGGGGCAGCCGCCGGATCTCGCCAATCTGCCCAAGGGCTGTGCCTTTCATCCACGCTGTAAGTACGTTATTGATAAATGCCGACAGGAATCGCCCCTGCTGGAAAAGGTTGGTGAAAAACATGAAAAAGCATGCTGGATCGATGTCCGAGAATAACAGTAACCAGGTTCTGGTAAAAGTCGAAGGCCTCAAGGTTTACTTCCCGGTTTATAAAGGGGCCCTGTTCAAGAAAAAGGCCGGTGATGTCAAGGCGGTCGATGGGGTCAGCTTTCATATCGACCGCGGGGAAACCCTGGGTCTGGTGGGGGAAAGCGGCAGCGGCAAAACCACGACCGGGCAGGCCATCATGCAGATCGAGTCTTCCACTGCCGGCCGGATCTATTTCGACGGCAAGGAAATTACCGGGATCAGGAAAAAGGATGCCCGGTTTCTGCGGCGGGAGATGCAGATGATTTTCCAGGACCCTTTCAGTTCCCTGAACCCCAGAATGAAAGTGGGGGATATTATCGGGGAGCCGATGATTGTCCACCACTTGAACGAAAACAAGGTTGAATACCAGGAGCGGATCGCCGAACTCCTGCAGATGGTCGGATTGAATGGCGCCATGATTGACCGCTATCCCCATGAGTTCAGCGGTGGGCAAAGACAGCGGATTGGTATCGCCCGGGCCCTGGCGGCCAAGCCGAAGTTCATCGTCTGTGATGAGCCGGTGTCCGCACTGGATGTTTCCATTCAGGCCCAGATCATCAACCTGATCGAAGACCTGCAGGAAAAGTTCGGTCTGACCTTTCTCTTTATCGCCCACGACCTCGCGGTGGTGCGTCACATCAGTGACCGGATCGCCGTCATGTACCTGGGGGAGATCGTCGAGATTGCCTCCCGGTTTGACCTATACCACCATCCGCTCCACCCGTACACAAAAGCACTACTTTCTGCGGTACCGGTCCCCAGCCCGAAGGTGGAAGCCCAGCGGGAACATATTATCCTGAAAGGAGAAATCCCCAGCCCCCTCAATCCGCCGGCCGGATGCCATTTTCATCCCCGTTGTATCCATGCGGAAAAGCGGTGTATCCTGGGCGGTCCGACATTGAAAGAGGTTGCCCCCAATCACTGGGCAAGCTGTCATCTGCTGGATTGAACGCACAGGGACCGTTTTTTGCTGGGAATCCTGCAAATTGAATTGACATCGCCATCCTGGCGATGTTTAATCACTCCCAATTCGTTCATGAGAAGCGAGACTCGCAGCTTCGAAAAGATTGATCATGACTTCAGCCAGTGAAAAGCATAATCGCTGTGCTTTCAGTGTCTCTGTGGTGAACAGGGACACCTTATTTTTTCTGCCCCGGCTGATAAACCCGGACGGGGTCTGAACGGACATCCTGCCTTGCAGGTGCCCTAAGAGTCTTCATACACGGAACACCATGTCAGAAACGATTATTGAGCAACTTGATCCGATTTTTAAACCCAGATCCATTGCGATCATCGGAGCCAGCAACCGGCCGGGTAAATGGGGCAATATGGTGCTGAACGGGGTACTTGCCTCCGGATATCGGGGTCCCATCTATCCGGTGAACCCGAAAGAGTCCGAAATCAAGGGACTTAAGACCTATGGGGATATTCTCGACATTCCCGGTATGGTGGACCTGGCGGTTTTTACGATACCGGCCGTGCACATGCCGGGAACCATGCGAAACTGCGTGAAAAAAGGGGTCCGGGGGGGAATCGTCATCTCGGCGGATTTTGCGGAAACCGGTGAAAACGGCGAAGCCCTGCAGGCAGAGACGGTGAGAATTGCCAGGGAGGGCGGTCTGAGGTTTGTCGGACCGAACTGCAACGGGATCTGGACATCCGCCGGAGGCGGGCTGAGCATTTCTCCCATGCCCCGGCCCATGGCCGGCAGCCTGGCTTTTATCAGCCAGAGCGGCATGTTCGGGGGAACGGCGATCAGGGCTGCCTGGGCCCAGGGATTCGGTCTCAGCAAATTTATCAGTATCGGGAACCAGGCTGATCTGACCGTGGCCGACTATCTCCTCTATCTGGCTGAAGATGCTGATACCCGGGTGATTGCCCTGTATGTGGAAGGGTTCAAGGACGCCCGTCGCTTTCTCCAGGTGGCGGGTGACGTCTCCCGGAAAAAACCCATCCTGCTGCTGAAAGGGGGAAGCTCACCGGTCGGTGCCCGGGCGGCAAAGTCCCATACCGCGTCCATCGCGGGTGAGGACCGTATCGTGGATGCGGTGTGCCGGCAGGCCGGGATTATCCGGGTTGAGCAGATGGAACACTTGATGGTGATGGCCGAGGCGCTGATGAAACAGCCGCTGCCCCGGGGCGATCGGGTGGCGGTAGTGGGTAACGGCGGGCAGGGGGTCACCTGCGTGGACAATCTCTGGGCGCTCGGGCTCACCGTTCCCGAATTCAAAGCGGAAGACAAGCTGGCGCTCAAGGCGATTCTGCCGCCCCATGCCCCCCTGCCAAACAACCCAGTGGATTTTGCGGCCGGTGGTTTTGAAACAAAGGATGAGGTCCGGGTGATCGAGAAGCTGGCTTTTTTTAATTATATTGATGGTATCATCACCAACGTGCCCACCGAACGAAATCACTCCCATGCCAACCTGGCAGATCAAAAAATCGCGATGATCCAGGCAATGGCGGAATATGGCCGCCTGCCTGAAAAATATGGGAAACCGGTCATCGCCCAGCGGGTTGCTCGGGGAGAACAGGCGCTGGAACTGATGCGGGCTGCCAATATTCCTCTCTTCACCAGCTCCCAGGACTGTGCCCTGGCCATGTATGCCCTCATGAAATACGCTGCTATTAAAAACAGGGACTGAACCCCCGGTTTGAATCCCGAACAAAAAACGGGTATGTATTCCGTTCAATTTCCGCTCAGCCCTGAAGGTATTGTGTTTCAAGAACCTTGGAAGCCATGGATGGCTTCCATGAGCTCCAGGAGGATTCATGCGTTTCTTGAAACACAATACCTTCAGGGCGTATATAGGTGAATAGTGACAAAAATGGTTGCACCAAAAACCTGTGGGCAACATTGATCATACCCACACAAATCTGGTTCACCCAAAAAAACTGGACTATTGTATTTCCTGCAAAAATCTGTTTATATGGCAGCAGCAGCCAAAAAAGAGCCATGCTGGACAGAGACCTGCTCAGGGTGCGTGGACAACAAAACCCAAAAACTGCCTCATCCTGTCATTCCGGCACGATATGCGTGAAGCTTGCAGCGCAGAACCGGAATTCAGGCAGATGAAAACGATCGTTACCCCGGCGTTCAGTTCGCTGCTGCGAGTCTCGCAGCTCAGGAGACGATTTTGGGGCATTTTACGAATTTGTCAAAATAGTGATTCAAGGAGATGAAGGCGATGTCGGAAAAACAGATAACTGGGACTTCAGAAGCCCAGATTGCGGTGCATTGGGGAGAAGAGGCATATTATCATCCTTCCGCTGATTTCGTGGGCCAGGCGAACCTGACTGACAGCAGTATTTTTGAGAGATTCAGCCTGGAAAATTTTCCCGACTGTTACAACGAGTTTGCAGAACTTCTCTCCTGGGACAAGTACTGGGAAAAAACCCTCGATACGAGCGATGCCCCCTGCTTCAAATGGTTTGTCGGCGGGAAGCTCAATGCCAGCTATAACTGTGTGGACCGGCACCTGGCCAAAAACAGGAACAAGACGGCCATTCATTTCGTCCCTGAGCTGGAGGAGGAGCGCATCGATCATATCACCTACCAGGAACTCTACGTCCGGGTGAATGAAATGACGGCGCTGCTGCGGGATTTTGCCAGTCTCACCAAGGGGGACAGGGTCACGATCCACATGCCCATGTCGGCGGAACTGCCCATTACCATGCTGGCCTGTGCCAGGCTCGGTGTGATTCACTCGGTGGTTTTCGGCGGGTTTTCCGCCAGCGCCTGTGCGGATCGGATTGTTGATTCACAGAGCCGCGTGCTCCTGACCATGGATGCATACTACCGTAACGGCAAGCTGCTCAACCACAAGGCCGCGGCCGACGAGGCCTGTGCCATTGCTGCGAAAAACGGGCAGGTGGTCGACCAGGTACTGGTCTGGCAGCGCTATCCCGGGCGATATTCGTCTGAGACACCGATGGTTGAGGGAAGGGATACCTTTGTAAATGAGAAGCTGAAGGAATTCTACGGGATCCGGGTCAAACCGGTTTCCGTCAATGCCGAGGATCCGCTGTTCCTCATGTATACCAGTGGCACGACCGGAAAACCCAAGGGATGCCAGCACAGTACCGGCGGGTACCTGGCCTATGTGACGGCCATGTCGAAATATGTCCAGGACATTCACCCGGAGGATGTCTACTGGTGTATGGCTGATATCGGCTGGATTACCGGCCACTCTTTTATCGTCTATGGCCCCCTGGCCCTGTGCGCATCGACGGTTATCTACGAGGGGGTGCCGACCTATCCGGATGCGGGACGCTCCTGGCGGATTGCCCAGGAACTGGCGGTCAATATTTTCCATACAGCCCCCACCACCATCCGCGCCCTGCGGAAAATCGGTCCTGACGAACCCAGGAAATACGATTTTAACTTCAAGCATATGACAACCGTGGGCGAACCCATCGAACCGGAAGTCTGGAAGTGGTACTACGAAGTGGTGGGGAAAGGCAAAGCCGCCATTGTGGACACCTGGTGGCAGACTGAAACCGGTGGTTTTCTGTGCAGCACCATCCCGGGTCTCCGCCCGATGAAACCCGGAAGTGCCGGGCCGGGGGTTCCCGGTATTCATCCCATCATCTATGACGAATTGGGCGTTGAGATCAAGCGCGGTGAGGGCCGGGCGGGGAATATCTGTATCCAGAATCCCTGGCCGGGGCAGTTCCAGACGGTCTGGGGCAATCGCGAGCGATTTGTGGAGACCTATTTCGCCCGTTACTGCAAGAACCCCCAGAGCAAGGATTGGCGGGACTGGCCCTATCTCACCGGGGATGCGGCCATGGAAGCCGGGGACGGCTACTACCGGATTCTGGGGCGGATTGATGACGTCATCAATGTTTCCGGCCACCGGCTGGGGACCAAGGAGATCGAATCAGCAGCCATGGTGGTGGACGAGGTGGCCGAGGCGGCTGTTGTGCCGGTGAACCATGAAATCAAAGGCAAGGAACCGGATCTGTATATTGCCCTGAAACCGGGTGTAGAAGCTACTGAAGCCCTGGCCCGGAAGATATCCGACACCATTTGCTCAGAAATCGGTAAAATCGCCAAACCCCGGCGAGTCTGGATCGTCCCCGACATGCCCAAAACGCGGTCCGGGAAAATCATGCGCCGGGTCCTGGGAGCGATCTCCAACCGGACGGATGTGGGAAATGTCATGACCCTTGCCAATCCGGACGTGGTGGATACCATCAAGGAAATGGTGGAGAAGGGATAGATTCGTCATTATCTTAAGGGCACCCTGATTATTTAAAAATATCGAGTTTACGCACCAAAGGGTTGATCTTTCAAGAAACGCACGAGTCCCTCCATGGAGCTCCTGGAAGCCATCCCTGGCTTCCAAGGTTCTTGAAACACCAACCCTTTGATGCTGACTGCGTTCCAGTTAATCAAGGTGCCCTTAAGATTATCGGAACTATTCACCTGTATACGCCCCAAAGGTATTGTGTTTCAAGAAACGCATGAATCCTCCTGGAGCTCCTGGAAGCCATCCCTGGCTTCCAAGGTTCTTGAAACACAACACCTTCGGGGCTGAGCGGAAATTGAACAGAATAGATACGATTATCGAAACTATTCACCCCTTTTTCAGCCAGGGGGCCGGGGCCTGTATGTGATTGAACGGATTGGGAGTGGTTCGACATCGCCAGGAGGGCGATCTCAACGACCGCCCTCGGAGACAGACATGGAAGTCTGTCGAGAATGAGTTCAATGACATACGGGTCTTGGCTTCTGCTTAGATAAAGTGGTGAATCGTAACTTTCCGTGTTAAACAAAAATTAGTGAGTTATGACCATATGATTGATCTGAGAAGTGATACAGTGACCAGACCGACGGCCGGGATGCGGGCTGCCATGGCAGCGGCCGAAGTGGGGGATGATGTTTACGGCGAAGACCCGACGGTCAATCGCCTGGAGTCCCTGGCGGCTGAAATGATCGGCACTGAAGCCGCGCTTTTTGCCACCAGCGGGACCCAGAGCAACCTGCTGGCGTTGATGAGCCATTGCCAGCGGGGAGACGAATACATTGTGGGTCAACAGGCGCACACCTATAAATACGAGGCTGGCGGCGCAGCCGTCCTGGGCAGTATTCAGCCCCAGCCGCTGGAATTAGAGGACAACGGCACCCTGGATCTGGAAAGGGTCCGGGCGGCGATCAAACCCGATGACTTCCATTTTGCCAGGACCCGCCTGCTCTGTCTGGAAAACACCCAGCTGGGCAAAGTGCTGCCTCTGTCCTATCTGGCTGAGGCGGCGGCATTTGCCGGGAAACATGGGCTGGCACTCCATCTGGACGGGGCGCGGGTGTTCAATGCCGCGGTCAAGCTAAAGGTCGATGTGCAGACCATTACGGGTCATTTCGATTCCGTCTCGGTCTGCCTTTCAAAGGGACTGGGGGCTCCCGTGGGCTCAGTCCTGTGTGGAACGAAACCGTTTATCAAAACGGCCCGTCGCTGGCGGAAAATGCTGGGTGGCGGGATGCGGCAGGCCGGCATCCTGGCTGCTGCCGGGATCTTCGCGCTGGAGCATCAGGTGCAGCGGCTGGCCGAAGATCACAAAAATGCGGCTCTGCTGGCTTCGGGGTTGCAGTCGATCCCCGGAATGGGTGTGGAGCCCTTCTCCGCCGACACCAATATGGTCTTTACCACCCTGAAACCGCAGAATGGCATGGCGCTGGCTGTTTTTCTCAAGGAGCGCGATATCCTGGTCAGCCCGTCCGGGAGAAACCGGCTGGTGACCCATCTGGATGTCTCTGAAGCGGATATCCGGACCGTCATCGAAGCGATCCAACAATTCATGACAGGGGGCTAGTGTTGTGTCATCTCTCGATTGCCGCTTCGATTTCGCAGAAATAAGGGTACACGTAACGAGTACATGTTCCCCAATTTCTGCTGTTTCCGGCATTGGACAGTTGATTTGACACTAGTTTTTTGCATTCAGCCGATTCCAGATATCCTGAGCCACATCCATGCGGCACTGCCTCAGTTGTTCCGCATCGCGACCCAGTTTTTCGGGACTGCAGTGCAGGTCCAGGCGCTCGTTGAGCCAGGTCCAGCAGTCTTTTTCGTTGATATGGTGACAGATCTGTCTCTTCAGACGGGTCAGGGCGGTTCTTTTTTCCAGGTAGGCCTCACCGCTGGCGAGAGTCTGGGACCACGTTTCCAGGATGCGGTCGCCCATCCCTGCCAGGTCCTGCTGCAGCTTTTGGCAGCGGTCCTTTTCTCCCATGCTGGAGCCGCCGCAAACCCGGTCCCGCAATTTTCCCATCTCCTCCTTGATCAGGTAGCCAATTGCCAGCGCATCTTCCAGCCCGTCATCCGAGAGACAGTTGACGATCTGCCGGACATCGGATTCTTTCAGGCAGTGGGTGATCGTTTCCAGCTGCTCTTCGCTGTATTTTTTACCTGCCTTCAGTTTCCGGATCAGTTCGTCGTGCACCTCCACCGGCAGGTCGATCCAGCCCTGCAGATCCTTCGGTGCGGCAACGCCGCTCTTTGAAACGACCAGTAACAGAAACAGCAGCAGCAACAGGTGACTGATTCTCATAAACATCCGCAGTTATAAGGTGATGCCCGGGTTCCCGTTCGCGATGGTGGCCCGGGCCAGCTCTTTTTCATAGAACCGGGCAGTGATCAGAAAGAAACACCCTGCCAGAACGGGTCTATCGAGAATTATGGCCAGGGTTGTCTGCCGTTAGTGGCCGGTGTAGACACCGTATTTCCTGGTCGCTTCAAACATGGCGATACAGTTTTCCGGATTCACACCGGGGTGCAGGGAGTTTGAAGAGCAGATGATGAGACCCCCGCCTTTTCCGGCATCCTCAATGGCCTGCCTGACGGCCTGTGCGACCGCCTCCGGTGTGCCGTCACACAGCAGCTCCTTGCAGTCGATATTTCCCAGGAGACACAGCCTGTCCCCACAATAATCCTTCACTTTTTTCAGCCCCATATCCGCTTCCGGTTCCAGCGGGTTGAGACCGTCATAACCGGTTTCGATGAGCAGATCCAGGATTTTCCAGAGATTGCCATCGCTGTGGCGGACCACTTTCAGTCCCAGTTCATGGGCCCGTTTCACCACCCTTCGGTTGTAAGGGTTCACGTACTCGGCAAAATGGGCGGGACTGATCATGGTGGCGCTGCCGTGGGCGATATCGTCCTCGATCACCAGCACATCCACGCCGGCCGCAGCCAGCAGTTCCAGCTGCTGGAGATTGAAGTTGGCCGTCATTTCCGCCAGACGATGCACAAATCCAGGATCATCAACCATCTTCATCATCAGGTTGGTCATGCCGGCCAGTCGCCAGCTGAGTACGAAAGATCCCCGCATCATCCAGAAAAGGGCCTTCGTGGATTGAAACCGCTCCTTTGCCAGGTTGAGCAGCAGCAGGTGGGCGGCCTTGGGTTCCGGAGGCGCATAGGCAGTCAGGTCGGCGGCCGACTGCAGAGGGTGACCGGTAGCCACCGGCAGACCATGGGGATTCCGGGTATAGATCACACCCCAGTCATCCCGCAGGGTCTTGTCATCCAGGATCTCTTCGTGCCCGATTTCGAAGGAGGTCATACCGTCCACTTCAAACGCCTCGTGAATGAGAAAGAGCGTGTCGAGCAGCTTCATCTTTTCGCTGTCGGTCATTTCGTGGAATTTTTTCGGTTCGGGCAGACCGTCGGTCAGGTGACGGCCGATCCCGATAATGGGCTCTTCGTTGATACCGTGGATATAGAGGGGGACCCGGTCCGCCTCCCGGATCTCGAGCGCGGTGATGATTCTTTCCCTGCCATTCATGCGAAGCCTCCTGGTGTTGTGTGATCCGCCATCCGGCGTCCGGCAGGATCACCTGTCTGGCCGGCGCCATGACGGTAAGCGGCAACATTCCCCGACGGACTTCAGGGGGGATAATCGTGCGCTTGATTTCATGGGGCGACTATAGCAGGTGGCGAGAGGAACGACAACCGGGATCAGATATCAGGCTGAAAAACAAATCGTTGGGCAATCCTTTGCGCATGATGGATGGCTTCCAGGAGCTCCAGGAGGATTCATGCGTTTCTTGAAACACAATACCTTTGGGGCGTATACAGGTGAATAGTTACATATACGGTACGGTTCACAACGGACGTTTGATTTTGTTCCGGTTGAGAAAGGAGAGCACGCGGGAGGTCTGATCCTCCAGTTCCTTTTTCATTACAGGTAGAACCGGGCAATTATCCAGAACGTAATGAGCTGTCTTAATGACGTCTTTCCAGCGGGGATGTTTCGACAGTTGTCGGATATCGAGATATTTATCCAGGGTTCGGGCTCTGAGGGATCCCTGGTCGATTTGTACTTTCCATAGCCCACTCTGTTCTGCCAGATCGAATTTGTCTTTACCGGTGGCGGCTTCCCAGTAGGCCAGGGACAGTCGCATCAATCTTACAAGCTGTTCCCTGAAATGGGCGTCCTTTGTGACAATCCTTTCGCGGACTTTCTGTTTTCCAAGTGAAGCGGGCAGTATGCGTGATGCAGTCTCTGAAGAGTGACTGAGAATGATTGAAAACTCACCTTGTCGGCTTTCGAGTCGGCTTATGAACGCATGCATGTCAAAGGATTCCTGATTTCCGGAATGAATCCGCAATGCCACCGGATGTTCCTTCCATTGATTGAATTCCTCATCCGACCAGTGAACAATATTCTGAAAATCTAGCACTTTTTCTTCAATATCCGGCAAAAGATGGCAGACTTTTTTTTCTCCGAGTTGTGTGCGCTGACAACCGAAAAGGTCTTCCGCTTTCTTATTGAGGTGCGTAATCCTGAGATGCGCGTCGAAAAAGAAAACAGGATCGCTGACTTGATCCAGAATGGTTCTCAGTTTCTGCTGGGAGATGTTGAGGCGGGCTTCGTTTTCTTCTTTTAAAAATAATTCTTTTTTCAGGTATTTAAGCTCTTTGATGGTCGCTGTGGTCTTTTGAGCGGCCAGCTGATTGCGAATCCGTATCTCCAGTTCCTCTTTCTGGAATGGTTTGGTCAGGTAGTCGTTGGCGCCGCACTGGAGGCCCAGGGCAAGATCGTTGGTTCGGTTTCGATCAATCAGCATGACGATTGGAAGCGCACTCAACTCGTGGTTTTTGCGGATGCAGCGACAGAATTCAAAACCGTTCATGCGGGGCATGATTAAATCCAGCAATACCAGATCCGGCGGTTCTTCCTTGAGCCGTTCCATGGCCTCAAACCCATCCCGGGCGATCTGCACACGATAGTTCTGCAGAGTCAGTTCATTGACGAGATACTGAAGACCGGCCGGCTCGTCATTGACAATCAGGATCGTCTGTTGACCGGGTGGGGAAGTTTCAGCAGGGGGGAGGGTTGGATTCACTTCCGCTAGAGGATTCTCCGGTGCAACAGACCCCTCTGGGGCAAAAACAGCTACAGGGGCAGCGGATGGTTGCGATTCCTGTCGGGATACCGGGAGTGTCAATGTGAATGACGGGCCTGAGTTATCCAGTGCGTCAACGGTTAACCGGCCACCGTGCAACGTAACCAGTTTTTTGATGATATACAACTGAATGGGATTTTGATCTCCCGCTGCCGATCCTGTTGGCGGGGCAACAGGTGCCTGGATCTGTTCCTGTCCGGGGTTCGATGTTTCAGCCGGTGTCAATGCCACCGTGACGGCTACCATCTCGTTGATTTTTCTCGCGGATATGTCGAGGATGCCGGGTGGTGAGGATCTTAAAGCATGGGCCATCAGGTTGAGCAGGATCTGTTGCAGGCGGTTCTTATCCGCAGAGACCAGTGGCATATCGGCATCAATACTGTTTGTATATGTCATTCCATTGTCTCTGCTCCAACTGCGGGCAAAAAACAGGACCACCTCCACAACTTGATGGAGATCGATGGGGATCGTCCGCAACTGGATGCGTTCATTTTTAAGACGGCTGAAGTCCAGAATATCATCGACCAGTTTTGAGAGTCCTCTGGCCTCGGAAACCACCAGTGAGAGGTCTGACTGAACAGGCTCCGGGATTTCCCCCTTGGCGCCATCAATCAGCGTGCGGGTAATGCCGATAATTCCCTCCAGCGGGTTCTGCAATTCATATGAGGCTGTTGTCAGAAATTCGTCCTTCAGTGTTTCAGCATGTTCGGGTTCCTCCCGACCAGGGATTTCAACGAAGGGATTGATGCCGTCTTTAGCCCTCAGGGCTGGGTTTCTGCTTTCGGCGGCCTCTGGCGGTGGAGTCGATTCTATGGTAGTTCGGAATGGCCCTGGGTCGGGTGAAAAAAAATCGGGATGTTCCTGCCGTAAAAAATCTGTTTTGGCAAAGGCTTCCCAGCCTGTATAGAGTGAATGGGCCTCGTTCAGGTAGGACTGCGCGACAAATTCATTATTCATTCTGAGAAAATAAACCCCGACCCGCTCGTTGGCCAGGGCTTCGATTTGCGTAAATCCGTTCTCTCTCGCGGATAGAATCGCCTGTTGATAATATACCGAGGCCTGGGTATGGTCGCCCGTAACGCTGAGAAATTCGGCTTTCACCAGATAATACATATGAAGATAGTTTTGAGGACAACTGTGTGCCCATGTTCTCATGACTTTTTGATTCTTGCGGATGATGCTGCAGTACCGTTTTCGGTCCCTGAGCGTCGCTGTTTTGGCAAGTTCCGCTGCCGTCAGGGAGTAAAAAAGGTTATGGATGGCGACGGCGTATTTCCCATAAATTGCCTGGATGATTCTTTGCGCTTTTTTGGCATACTTAAATGCATCGCGATACTGCCTGAAATGGAATAGCAGGTTTGTCTTCACCACATAAACGGTACAGAGCGCTGCAAAATTGTGCTGCCGGATTAACTCAGGAATAGCGGTATTCTCGTTGAAATAGGGACCGGACAGGATACCGGGGGTGTTGCCTGGAGTCCTGAAACTAGCTATCCATTGGCGATACAGTGTAAAATGGTGCAACGCACTTTTGTTTTTCAGGGTCTGAAAACACCTGGTGTATTCATCATATTCCCTGTCCAGTGCGGTCAGGTTTGTACGGGTCCACAGACCGAAACCGGTATAGTTGGCTATGGCCAGTGCCGATGTCTGAATGTCGCCAGTCTGCTTTGCCTGCAGATATACCGACTTCAGGATGTCCAGGCTTTCACCCAGGTGGAATGACCAGTGATTGATATGACAGGCGAGGATAAACTGGACATAGGCTTCTGCAGATGAGCGCTTCAAGCGTCGGGCCAGGTTGATTCCCAACTGCCGGTACTTCGTGACGTTGCCGAAGGTTAAGAAGACGAAGTCAAGTACGGAACCGTAGATAAGAAAAGCGGTCTCGGAAAATGGGGTAATTCCGTTTTTCACAGTCAGCTGGACTGCTTTCAGGATCAGCTGGAGAAAAAATTCCTGGTGTGTGTAAAACGCCGGCAGAAAGAGGGCTTTCAAAATGCGCATGGCCGCTGTTTTTTCTTCATTGGTGGCCTCTGGCAGATTTAGAATGGCCACAGTGCTTTTCCCTCTGGTCAGCAGGATGGTTTTTAGCAGGGAAGGAACGATCGACAGCCGCGTCGGATTTTGAGACATCTGGACCCCAACCGTTTTCAGCGCACGTGTGCCGATATTGATGGCCTTTTTGAATTCATTCCGCTCGCAATGATGCGCCATGAGAATTTCAGTGACACGAATCAAATCCAGGGGGTGAACAGCGTTGGCCTGGACCGCAGAAACAGCTTCATGCATTGCCTCATCATGGCTGTTTAACTGCGTCACTTCCGCCATCTCCGTATACAGGGCAAGGGTTAACGCATAGTTATCGTCCCAGGGGGTTGCTGGCAGCGCCTCAAGTCCGGAACGCACAAAGTGCAGCGCTGTCGCAAAGGCTCCTTCATTTTTTGCTTTACAGCCGGCCTTCAGATTTATTTCAGCGATTAACTGCTGTTCTTTTGGATCTCTGGCCAATAAAAAGGTCTGATTGAAATGATGCGCGATGAAATAGCAGTTCTTCTGGGTTCCGGTTTCCGTTGCCTGCAGCAGCAGATGTCTGCCGATGCGATAATGGGTTTCCATCCGCTCTTTTTCCGGAATGCTTAACCAGAGCACTTTTGCGATTCGGCCATTGACGAACATGTAATTCGGGCCTCGTTTGCAGAGAATTTCTCTTTCCAGCAGCAGTTCCAGATTCAGGATGACCTTTGCCTTGTCTTCGTTGAGCAATTCTGCAATCAGACTTTCAGCAAAGGACTCTCCAAGGCAGCAGGCAGTGTTCAGCACAGCCAGGGTCGAATCTGGAAGGTCCTTTTTCCGATCCGTGATAAAAGTCATGTGATCGCCGGCGTTCTCTTCCGCTATCATCTTTCCATCAAACAGCCATGACTTTTCAAATCGGATCAGCTGTCTGGCGTAAAGGTTGTTAAGCAGTTCTCGGGTCGAAAAAGGGTTCCCCTGGGTTTTCTGATGTATCAAGCCGGCCAGTTTCCTGGTGTTGACGGAGTTTTCACCCAGGGTCTCGGTGACGAGTTGTTGGATATCATCGGCCGATAATCCTTCCAGATTGATCTCGGCAATAGCGGCTCCGGACTGTTTGATGGTATCGATGGCTGTCTGCAGCAATCTCTCCGTGTCATGCTCAATTTCGCTCCAGGCAACGATGAACAACAGTTGTCTGAGGGTGTTACCGTTGAAGACAGAAACCAGCAGGTCCAGGCTGGCGGGATCGGCCCAGTGCAGATCGTCCAGAAAGAACACCAGTGGTTTATGGGTGATCTCGGTCAACGTACTGATAAAATCTCTGAAACCCTGCTGGAGAATAATACGGGTTTCCTCCGGCTGAATTTTTTCGCTGATGCCCCGCCGACCGATCAACAATTCCAGAGCTGGTATCAATTCGATCAGCAGATGCACGTTGCTATCCAGTTTTCTGATGATCTCGTCTCGCCAGGTTAAAAGGGTTTCATCATCTTCAGTCAGGACCTGTTGGACGAGTTGCTCAGAAAAAGACGCAATGGCTGCATAGGGGCTGTTCTGTTGTGCGGGCTGGAAAAAAGCGGAGACAAAATAACCGGCACTTTCCGGATACTCGGCCTGCCATCGTTCGACAAGGGATGTCTTTCCGGTTCCCGGGTCACCGCTGATGAGGATGGCCGCTGCCTTCTCGTGCAGGACCTCTTCCCGGATTTTTCTCAAGGTTTTGAGTGCCTCATCTCTGCCAACCAGAATATCCCCGGGCAGATAGACGTTCGGGGGGCAGGCCGCCTGTCCGGGTTGATGTCTCATGTCGGAACTACCGGCAATCAGCTGTGACCGGTGTTTTTTCGGGTCTTTTTTCAGTAGTTCGAAATGTTCCATCCCTCTTTATCTGTAATCAATGTTAAAATATCGATTGCTCTTGGTCTATTAACATTGGGTTATCAAGAAAAACGCAGGTGGGAAGGCTGAAAAACCGGTTTAGACAGGTTCCGATAGTGACATGAAAAACAGGCCTCCTGGTAACTTTTTGGACACTTGAATCGCTGAGATACCATAGATGGAAAGAAATTTATTGTAAAGAAAAATAAAAAACTTTGGTCCCAAAATTTCAGGCTATGTCGCGAACGTGGGAAATCAAATCTATAAAACTTCATTATCAGGGGATGTACAGATACAGAGGCATTATAATGGTGTCGCGAATGACATTATTCCCTGTCGCGAATGTACCTGAAAAAGGCGGCATTAACATCATTGCAGGGGTCGGAAATCATCCTGGTTTGTTTTTCGGAGGTCATAAAAAAAAGGATTGGAAGTGTCAATATCACTGCGGAAAAACCGAAACATGTGACTTGGGTAACATGGCAGGGAAGAGAGAATCCTGGACGGCCTGGTAAAAAAAAAATCCAGGCAGGAATCCGGTTGGCAGGTTGAAAAAATCAGTTTCTTCTGCCCTGTTTATAAGGCTTTTCTTCTGCCCTGTTTATAAGGCTATAGTCCAATTCCGCCTCAAAATCTCTGCAAAAAAAACACCGGGTTGTTGCTCAAAAATTAACCGGGAAAATTTACCAGAAAAGGATCTATTCATCATGCCCGGCAACCCGATCGACCATGAGTGGGCCTTTTATTCCCGTTGTATCGGCTTGCAATGCCGTTCCGTCGCAGAGTCTTCCTCAAGGACGACCAGAAGCCGGGCTTCCCTGAGGGGTCTGGTAAAAATGGGGCATCATGACAGATAAAATTAATAATTATAGATCTTTAACTGATTTAAGAGAGCCGATGTCATACGTTTACCGTTGATATTAACCAAGAATTTTGTATTCATCCTGAAACTATAGTGTGTAAGGTTTATTTTGGAAATCAGATGACTCGTCTTTCCTTGTTGGAACTGATCGAGATCGATTCTGAAAATAATTCCCAGAACAGAGACTTTCCTTAGCAGTTGCCTGTCAGAACGTTCCCGTTATCCCGATGCGCTGAATCGAGTGTGCACTTCGAAGCAGGATCAGGCTGGTGACGTCAATATACTGACTGATCGGATGAATCTGATAGCAAAAATCAGAAAACGGCGGCAGGAAAACGAACGTTTTATATATAAGGACTTGATTGTGACGAAACCGAAAGGCGCGGGAAAATCAAAAAAGAAAAAAAATCTGGATGGGGCACTGGAGATACCAGCTGGAGATGAAAAGCTGGGCAATCTGCTGAAGACGATCGTGAACGAAGTCAAAGACTATGCCGAAGACCAGATCCGGCATATTCGGAAGCTGTCCGAGATTGGCAAGGCGCTCACCATTGAGAAAGACATCAACAAGCTCTTTGAGATGATTGTCAACGAAGCCAGGGAGATCACCGGTGCCGATGCGGGGACACTTTATACAATGGATGAGAATAACCGCAGTCTGCATTTCGAGGTCCTGCAGAATGAGACACTGAATATACACCAGGGCGGTGCGAGCGGGAATCCGATTGTGCTGCCGAACGTCCAACTGTATCTCGACGGGAATGAGCCCAATCATACGAATGTCTCCTCCCACGTGGCGCTGGCGGGTGAGACGGTGAATATCCCGGATGTATACAAGGCAAAGAATTTTAATTTCAGCGGCACCAAGAAGTACGACGCCGCTACGGGATACCGCACCTGCTCGATGCTGGTGATCCCCATGCACAATCACGAAAACAAGATCATCGGTGTGCTGCAGCTCCTGAATGCCATTGACAGGCAGACCGGCAAAACGATCGCATTTTCGTCGGAATATGTCAACATCATCGAGTCGCTGGCCTCCCAGGCGGCTGTTGCGTTGACCAATGTGCAGTTGATCAACGACCTGAAAAACCTGTTTTACGCATTCATCAAGAGCATTGCCACCGCCATCGATGAGAAATCGCCCTATACCGGTGGCCATATCCGCCGGGTGGTGGATCTGAGCATGTTGATAGCGAAGAAGATCAATGAATCCGATGCGGAACCGTTTCGGGACATCCATTTCAGCGAAGACGAAATGGAGGAGCTGCGGATTGCCGCCTGGATGCATGATGTCGGGAAGGTCATCACCCCGGGGCATGTGGTAGACAAGGCAACCAAACTGGAAACCGTGGTTGACCGCATTGCGCTGGTGGAAACACGCTTCCGGCTGATTGAAGCATCCGTGGTCAACCGGTTTCTGCAGGATAAAATCGAACTGATGACCTCCAGGAAAGGTGATTCCCGTCGGCTGAAGAAGCTGGATGCCGAGATGGACAAGGAGATCCGGGAGATTCGGGAATCCTTTGAATTTATCAAGTCGTGCAACAACACCGGTGAGTTTATGCGTGACGAATCCGTGGCTCGCATCCAGGCGATTGCAGCCAGAACCTATACCACAGCCGACGGGCAGTTTCCCTATCTCTCCGAGAAGGAGGCTGAGGATCTCTGTATTCGAAAAGGCACCCTCAGCACTGAGGAACGAAAGATCATCGAAAACCATGCCGGGATGACCAAAAAGATCACGGAACAATTGACGTTTCCCAGGCATCTGGCCCGGGTTCCGGAGTTTGCCTCCGCCCACCATGAAAAACTGGACGGCAGCGGCTATCCAAAAGGGCTCTCGGGAGACGAACTGCCTCTGCAGTCCCGGATCATGGCCGTCGCGGATATTTTCGAGGCCCTGACAGCGAAGGACCGCCCGTACAAGGAACCCATGTCCCTGTCTCAGGCGGTCAGGATTTTAAGTTTTATGAAAAAAGACAACCACATCGACCCGGGTATCTTTGATCTCTTTGTCGACGGAAAACTGCACCTGGCCTATGCGGAAAAGGAGATGAATCCGGACCAGATAGATATGACGTGATGGCTCGCTTTAATTAAGGATGCGTCATTCAGTCGCGGGTCAACATCGCGATATCAATCTCATGCTTCGTTGTGACCTGCTGGTCATGGGTGTTTGT
>JAHJRI010000160.1 GCA_018830885.1 bacterium
AAGCCGATAGATTCGTAATGATTTTCACGAAAAAAACAAAACCGTTGCGAATCTGGAAAAAATTTTGGGTTAGGCATTGCTCCGAAATTTATCCAGATGACAAATGGCATCAGGAAAAAACAAATTATTAAACAGGGTCATTAATAGGGTGTCTTCTGTTTTCATTTTATTTTATCGTCAAGTCCAACTGCAAGGTTTGAGTTTTGATCTCATGCGATTTACTGTACTTCACGATCTCTACAGATAATAAACTTCGGTGCTGTGGTACTCTCAAATTAATTTATGGACAATGCCGATACCTGAAAGGCTAAGGAAATAAGATTGCCTCACAGCTTGCTCTGAACGTCCGAGTGATGTTCAATGTTGAAGTCAAACATGGTTATGACGTCATTTATAAAAATCGGAGTTAAAATTCAAAAAATGGATCATGCAGTGTGGTTGAATAATCACTTCATAAATTAACTTCCAAACCCATAAATTTCTAGGGCCTCTTCAGTATTTGCCAGAGTTTTGAACTCGTATCGATACCCTTGGATTGATCTAAATTCATGCATTAATTTGGTTGCTCTGAGTATAGCTTCATCCATCTTTCCTTTTTTGATATCGAGAATGGTAAACACCTCAACGCCATCTTTCGTTCCTCTGCCTGATGCTGACAATATTTCTTTACCGATACTTTCATCATTTGGAAATTTTTCCATGGTTTCAAGGTACTTTTTTATCACTTCATCCGCTTTGTCATTGGGGTAGTATGCAATTATCATCAAGTACATAAATTCCTCCTTCGAATAATTCGGGTGTTTGACTACTTCGATCACGCCGGAAAAAAGATTATTCACTATTCAATCACACTACACGTCGTTCTATTTACTTGGGGGTTACTGATTTGTCAAATGTTTTACAATTTTTACATCTCTCAATTCATCCAGCGCCTCTTATTCCGGTGATTGCTACAATTTATACCTAAATGCTTCGGGATTTGACCTCATCATAGCTGCCCTTGCATTATCAAATATCTGATTAGCCCGATCAACAGTAAGTTGTCTTTGTTCCACTTTCGTACAGAGTCCTATTCATAGAGCATGAAGAGCCTGGACATTATCATTCCCCTGATTGTTATCAATTATCCTTTGCCAACGTTCAAGCTCCTTCTGCTCATGGCAATATGCATTATTTTACTCATCAGGAGTTTTGGAAAACCCTGAAAGGGGAGAACCAAGAACGAATACGGCTGTGAGTGCCATAGCTAATATCAATCTGTTCATATCTCCTCTCGAAAACATTCCAGACTTTCCAGAACCAGCAGATCTTCAGTAGTGGCAACATCACCCCGCTTCCTGACCTCAGAGTAAATCCTTGCAAGTTTCTGGTAGCATGATATCTGGCTTTCCAACAATCGGATCTCGGCTTTCATTGATTGGTAGCTTCGATCCAATACACGCAGCGAATATGCCTGGTAAGCCAGAAAACCAGCGCATATTACCAGAAGGATGAGAACAAAATTCTGTTTGATGAAGGGCATCAGTTCCTGTTTGTTCCCTTAAAAAGCCGAAGTGTTGCTTTATCTCTTTGAAATTGGCTTCTGGATTCCAGTGAGGTGCACAGATTTCGGATTCTTTCCCAAGCCAACCACGCTCAAAAAAGTGTCCTATTCTGCACCTTTGGTTGACCTAGCAAATACGGAAACGCTGGCATTCCTGGAAAGGAATCTGGTCATAAACATCAAAAAACCGTTCATTACACCAGGAACAACGGAGGATTTACCATTTAGCATGGCGTTATCGCGCCGAGGAAAGCTCGGTGTATCTAGCAGGGTGAAAGTCCCTGTCGGGTGTAGTTGCCGTAAGGCGGCTACTTAAGGATTAGCCACCCACCCGTATCGAGCCTTGGACCCATGGCGGAGCAAAGTCGGGAGACTTGGCGAACAAGATGGGTTAATATACCGGTCAACGCCAACCCTGCGTTGCTGGTTAAGAGCTCGTCGCTGTTTTTGAATTTGAAGATCGTCTTGTTCATGGGGCACGCTGTTTTGAGGATTTCACTTAATAGGTGAAGAAAAGTTAACCTTAGAATAGCGTGCTTTCCAAATAATATCAATGCATTAAATGATTATTTTCCTTTTTATGCCACGGATTCAGGTATTACTTATATGTCAACAAAAACAACTTAGCGCTTATGAGGCAGCCCCCATCTGTTTACCGGTATGGATGAGATCAGCGGGATTATCCTTTCCAGCGTGAAAATCGGTTCCGAGAAAAAAGAAAGGATTATCCCGTTTCTACAAGATATCCAGGCAAAGTACGGTACGCCTCTGGCGGTTGTCAGGGATATGGGTAAAGGGTTGCTGGGAGCAATCGAAGAGGTATTTCCCGAGATTCCTTCTTTGATCTGTCATTTTCATTTTCTCAGAGATATTGGCAAAGACCTGTTGGACGCCGACTACCGGACCCTTCGCAATCGTTTAACCCAAAGCAAAATACGCGTGGCGTTAAAAAACAAGGCAAAAGACTTCGAGAAGAAGCTGGGGGATGGGATGTCGGATCTGGCGAAAGTCGATGTCGACCCGGAGCTTGCATCCATTAAGACAGTGCTGCTTTATATTCACTGGATGTTCGATACATCTTCATTGTCCGGCTATGGCTTTCCTTTCGATATGAATCACTTTGTTTTCTATCAGCGCTTGATTCTTGGATACGAAAGGATAAAACTGTTGCATAACCTGACAGGCAGTAAGCCGTTATATCAACTCATAAAGTTGTTAAATCGTATTACCTGTGATCGGGAGTTGAAACAGGCTGCGGTACGCTTGGAGCAAAACGAAAGGACCTTCGGCGAACTCAGACAAGCGCTACGAATTGCCTTGCCTGACGGCAAGCAGGGCCTGAACGATGATGGTGAAGCATGCGAGATGAAAACCATTGCTAAAAGGGTCGGCGAATTCGTTGAGAAATACGATTCATCAGTAGATCGATCCCATCGAAAAATGATCGAACAGATCCAAAAGTATGACGACAAACTATTTGCCGATCCAATTCCGGCTGTGGTCGACGGACAGGTTGTCGATATTCAACCGCAACGAACAAACAATATCATGGAGCGGTTTTTCAGGCACCTGAAGAGACTGCTACGTAGAAGAGCCGGCAGTGTTTCTGTGAAAAAATCTCTAACAGCAATGCTGCCCGGCACCGTGTTAGTCAAAAACCTTGAAGACAAAGAATATGTTGAGCTGCTGCTCAACGGCACGAGTGGGCTTGAAGAGCGGTTTTCGCAGATTGACCGTCATCTTTTTCTGAGAGAATTCGCTAAAATGAAATCAAGCCACAAAAAGATTCCTGTCGATGCCAGGAAATTGATCAGAGAGGAGCATTCCCTGGATAAAATTGAAAAAATGTATTTAGCCTCGGCAAGTTAAATGCCAACCGTTATTTGTGAACATAGGTTTTTTATTATCAATAAAAGAACCAAAGGGACTCAAAACGGATTACTGCCGCTGGTGCTGAACCAGGAAATGGGTCTGGTAATTAAGTAAGGTGTCCCCTTAATTCCTTACATATAGGGGGGGCCTGTCTGCAAAATTGAGGTGTCAGAAATTACTCCGGCAAAGCAACGGTGCAGGAATTATTTGAACAATTTTCAAAACTAAACTCGTTCCGGGTGATTGTCAGAATTCCATATTTGTTGTTTTCCAACCGGCTGATGATGTACTGATACAGATCCCTGGTTTCATCATAGGTGTATGAGGATTTATGAAGATGACCGTGGATGGAAACATGAATACCCGACTCCATGAAAGTGTCTTTTATCGCTTTGCTTTCGGCGCTGTTGAATATGCTACCGTCGGAAGGCGGGACATGTGCTCCGGCAATGGTGTGAAAGCGTGTTTCCCCGGGTTCTATTTTAGCCTGCGCCTTTATAAAAGCCAGGTTTGGTGCGCCGGAAGACTCCATTTTATTGGAGTTAAAAAGAATGAATTTGGTTCCCAGAAAGGACAGGGAATAGTCCAGAGGGCCGAAAACGCCCCGCCAGATCTCTTCGCCATAGTTCAACAGGTCATGATTTCCGATAACGGCAAAAAAGGGAAGATCGGTCTTTTTTAGAATCTTGCAGACCCAGTCGAACTCCATTTCCAGTCCAGCATCCGTCAAATCTCCCAGAAATAAGATAAAATCGATCTCTTCCCGACGGTTGCTTATTAATTCAATCACAGTGTCAAGATCTTCCGGGTGTCGCTGACTGTCAGCGATCAAGGCGACTTTAAAATCAGTTCGTCCTTCATTGATTTGAATTGATTTTTCTTTTTCCTTCAATAGAGCCAGATTGGTTTCAATGGAAAATCGGTCAGACTGACAGTTTTCCGGGCAGTCTTCCCAGGGGCTTGATTTACAGCCGCTGACTGCAAAAAAGAAGGTCAAAGAAAAGATAACAATCATAAGGGTTTTATCAGAGTTCATTTTCAATAGTGAATTTTTAATCCGATTCCCAGTGAAGCGATGGATTTCAATCCCCAATAATCGTAATTATCTGCAAGAAAGAACCTGTTATGATAGTATGCGTCCAACCCCTGTGTGGTAATGACCAATTCCGCATAAACCACAGACCCCCCAAATACGATTGAGCTGCCCATATTCAATGCGAAAGCAATTGCTGTTCGTGGATAGTAATCTGCGGGGTACTTGTCCGGCAGTTCATAAAATACCCTGTCGTCGTCGCAGTCGGAAAAGATGCAGTCATGAATGATCACAGAGAGACCGGTATAAAACGGTTCCCAGGATATGGTCTGCCCGGGAGATCGAGAGACGGGGATTGGGGAAAAGGGGTGCCAGTTGCCTTTCAGGGTTAATAAACCATGCCTTTTTCCGGAGTGTGTCTGTTGGGCAACGCCTAATAGGGTGATAAAATGAAACAGTTCACTGTCCGACGGTATATCAACACCCACGGCAATATTCCCGGAATATCCGTACCCCTGCATAACAATCGATTTGATCCCGAAAGGTAGAGATTGTTTGCTGTTTTGCACCATTTCGGCAGCAACCGCATTAAAACTGCAGAGAGATGCCATCGCAAACAATATGATGGCTGCTTTTGTTATCACTGTTTTACCCTTTGGGCTGAAAAACATCCTTTTTTTCTTTTGAAGATCAAACTGTTTGTGCTCCTCAATTGCCGGCTGAAACTTAAGAGAAACGAAGGGATCCGGCTTTTACCATTATCAATCGCTCCACCGATTCGATGTAACCAACTCATACACCAACTGGTCCGACGCCAGGAGTTTTCTTTCCAGACTGTCAAAATAGTCAGCTGATACAGGTAGTTGAAAGGAAGCAGCTTCAAGCCGGTTTTTCAATGAGTGCCGTAAAAACCCTTTTTCGGTGATAATCCCCATCACCGAACCCTCTTTGAATATGGCAAACCGGTTCTTGGGAATTCTGAAAATGGAATCCCCATAAGAACTGTAGTTTCCCTGCAGTCTGAGAATATCGATGATGGTCGGCATCATATCAATTTGTGAGGCAACCGTATCGATGACTGCCGGTTTAACAATGCCCGGTGCATACACAATTAACGGAATCTGAAATCTGTCTCGCAGTTCGCCTTTCTGATAGTGCGCCAATGCATGGTCCGCCGTGATGATAAAAATGGTATCCTTAAACCAGAAAGAGGATTCGATTCGTTTAAAGAATTCACCGATACACCAGTCCGTGTAGTTCAACGTGTTCAGAAATCCATTTTCACTATTGGAATGAGGCGGATATTTTTCAAGTTCTGCCGGTAATCTCGGATATGGGGTATGGGTCGTACTCGTAATCGCATAAACCAGAAACGGTTTGTTGACCATTTCCATTCGATCGGCCGCTTTCATGAGCATTTCGTAATCCCAGCCCCAACGCGCCCCCTCGGGATCCGGATAATCCAATTGTGGCGGCATATCCTCCTTTCCGTAATATTCGCGGAATCCGGTTGATCCGGCGATCGAATCGATTCTTAAAGACCTTTTTTTTGAACTCTGGAGAAAAATGGTTGCATAACCGTTTTCTTCAGCCAGCGTTCCCAGTTTAGAGTAGTTGGCAACCAGACCTGTTGCGATGGTGGGCATCCCTACAATGGGTGGAATGCCGGTTAGTGTTGCCTGTATGCCTTCAACACTTCGTTGGCCGTTTGCATAAAAATTGACAAACCTGATTCCTTCCCTGGCCAGACGATCCAGATTGCCCGTTACGCCGTATCCGTTGCCACCGTAGCTATCCATATATTTGATACTGAGACTTTCAACCAATATGAAAACCAGATTATGGTGGGTTGGTGTCAGTGTGGACCTTTGTTGAAGAGGATAGGGCGAACCTGCCTGCTTGATGTCAAAACCCGCGATTTTTAATGCGTCTATTTCTTCAAAAAAATGATGGTTGATGTTTTCAGCCTTTAGTAGGGAATGGGACATGCTGAATACACCGTTGAGAATCAAGTTCCCCTGCTGGGTGTTACCGGAGGCAAACGCGTCAATGATCGCAATGGGTTTACTTCCCAGTCCACCTCTTGTAAAAATAGCCAACATCAGAAAAACAGTGACATAAATTCCGTAGTCGATCATGCCAATGGAGTGGTCCTTTGTGAGGGTCGAGCCGCGTTTCCAGAAGATGGACACTATTCTGATCACAATAAAAAAACAGATCAGGTAAGGAAGATAACTGGTTAAAGCCATTGACAGGATTGTCCGCAGCTCCCCAAGTTCTTTTAGAAAAAGGATTTCGTAGGTGATATGCCGCTTTACAAAACCGAAATAGACAATATCACCCAGCAAAGCCCCCGCATTAATGATGAGAATCAAATGCAACACTATCGACCAGAGACTCTGCCAGAGGGACTTGCGAGCCGGCGCCAGAGGTAACAGCAACATTAGTAGTGGAATGCTGCAAAATGCGGTGATGGACGATAGATCAAACCGTATTCCCTTAACAAAAGCTTCTATATATTGAAATCCACTCAGTTGTGAAAAATTGTCAAAATGGAGCAACAGCAAACCTGCCCTGGCACCCGTAAAAACTAACAAAGAAATGCAGTAATATAGAAAGATTTTCTTATATAAGCTCATAGTACTACCTTTCGATTGCAAATGAAGAAGTAATCCACGGCAAACCATGTCTTTAAGAAACCCATTGGGTTGCCGCCAGTTCCACGCCCGGCAGATTTCCTGGGAAATAAAACGTCTACTGCTATCTGGGTATTTGGCAATGATTTTTTTAATGAAGGGTGTTGAGAAAAAACCGGCAAACGCTTATTATTCCTTGCTTTAAACGGAAGAACCTCTATAATGGTATTATGATACCCATAAATATCATATAATTAACACAAAAATAGAG
>JAHJRI010000161.1 GCA_018830885.1 bacterium
CAAGGGTACAGCCGACGTGGTCGGCTATCTAATGCCCAAAGAAGCCCAGCAGGCTGTGTTTTTCAAGGCCAACAGCCTGTGATAACCGGATAGGCATGTAACAATCCACCGGATATCGATCTGGATCGTCTGCCGCCCATTGAAAAAGTAGGAAACTCGATGATTTACACATCCGGGACAACGGGCAGACCGAAGGGTGCTGCCAGAAGTACCGATTTTGCGGCCAAACCCGGGGTGATGGAGTACCTCTTCACCTCCATCAGCTTTTTCAGGTTTGATGAGAATGAAATCCATCTGGTCTGCTGTCCCCTGTATCACTCGGCACCTGCCTATTTTGGCATCATCACCTTTGTGATGGGGGGAACACTGCTCTATATGCCCCGTTTCGATGCGAAACAATTTCTGGAACTGGTTGACCAATACAAGATCACCTCCACCCATCTTGTGCCTACCATGGTAACCCGTCTGCTGGATGTCCCCACGTCCTTCACGGACCGGCTGGATCTTTCGAGTCTGCGCAGTGTGGTCTGCGGAGCCGCACCCTTGTTCCCCGAGGTTAAACTGGCGTTTCTGGATCGCTACGGACCCTGCCTCTTTGAGTATTACGGCGCCACCGAGACCGGCATCAACACCGCCATTACTCCCGAAGAGATGCGGCAGCGTCCCGGGAGTGTCGGCAAGGTTTTTGCGAATAATGAACTGGTCATTTATGATGAACGGTGCAACGTCATGCCGGATAATGAGCGGGGAATTTTATACATGTACAACTCAATCATGATGGACGGCTATTATCAGAACGATCAGGCAACGGCCGAGGTTTATCGCGGGAAATACATGACAGCCGGCGATGTCGCCGTGAGGGATGCAGAGGGGTATTACTACATTGTGGATCGGGTCAAGGACATGATCATCCGTGGCGGGGTCAATATCTATCCCATTGAGATTGAGGAGGTGATCAGCCGGATACCGGGGGTGGACGATGTGGCAGTGCTCGGTCAGCCTGATAAGGAGCTGGGGGAAATCGTGGCCGCATTTATTGTTCCCAACCGGCAGATACCGGCCACTGAGTCGGAGATCATCGACTACTGTACCCAGGAACTGGCCAACGTGAAGATTCCGTCCAATATCATCTTTATTGACGCCATCCCCCGCACCCCCACCGGCAAGATTCTGAAGCGGGAACTGCGGGAGCGGTTTCAAACGGGTTAAAGCTTCCGGAGGAATGCTTCGATGGCCAGGTTGACTTCGACCGGCTTCTCAGCGAAGACGAAGTGGGTTCCCCCGGGGATGGTCACGGCACTGGCATTGGCGATCTTGTCCACCATGAAGTGGGCGTATTTGGGTGGCGTCATGACATCCTGTTCGCCGACGATGGCCAGCAGGGGCAGGGTGATGGTTCCCAGCCGGTCCATCACATCAAACCGGTCGCAGGCTTTCAGGTCGTTTAGAAACGAGGCCGGGGTGTTTTCAACACTCCTGCGCTGGATGCTGGCGGCCAGTTCCGGCGCAATGAGGTCATACTTGCTGTCGATGGGATTTTCAGCCTGGGAAGGATCCGCGACGGCTTTCTCCAATGCTTCGAGAAAGCTGGGATGAACCCGAAGCCGACCGCCGCTGCCGATCATGATCAGTCCTGCGAGCTCCCCGGGATAGTCCAGGGCGTACTGCAGGGCAATACCTCCCCCCAGTGAATGACCGGCCAGAACGACTTCCCGATACCCCTTGTTTTGTATGGTTTTCCGCAACCATGCCGCGTATTCCTGGATGGTTGGAAGCAGTTGCCCGTCCGGATGACCGGGAAGATTGAACGCTTCAGACCCCTTGAAATATTCTGTCTGGTACTGCCAGGACTCCTTGCAGCCACCTGAACCGTGTATAAATATGAGTTGCATGCGGTTTCTCTTCAATTAATATGAAATAGATTCACCACGGAGACACAGCGTACACGGAGAAAAAAGCAGGAACTCGGGCTTTTTCATCCTTCGGTGTGACCTGCCCCCGGGCGTGGGGGATAATAAATGTCGTTGTCTGTCGACAGCTCTTGTGACCGTAGTTCTAACTAAAATCATGGATTCTGTCAAAGCCCCTTCTTGAAAGGGTGCACCAAAAACATTCTGTCAAAGCCCCTTTTTGAAAGGGTGCACCAAAAACATGTGGGGTTGTGATCATAACCGCTTCAAGAGGTTATTGATTCAGAAAAACGCATGCATCCATCCTTGGTGCTCCTGGAATCCATCCTTGGCTTCCAAGGTTTTCTGAACAAACAACCTCTTTCCGCTTACAGGTACCCACACATATTTGGTGCACCTTTTTGAAACGAGTCGGGGTCTGTTTGCGGATGCGGGATAGGAATCGGCGGCCTGGCGGTCAAAGGGTGAGAGAACCACTGCCCGGCCTGTTTAAAGGAGTGAGGCGCAGGGGCCAATCGGAAACGGGTGCGGGATGTCAGAGCGTCAAGGAGTTCAACATAAAATAGATCTGCTCGGAGGCCAGCATGGTTCTGGAAGTTGCCCTGACTGCAAAAGAAACCCCGATATCGTCCTTCAACTCCGCACAGAACAGACCGCGATAGTCGGACCCTTTATGGAGCTCCACCTGGTAGAACCCAATTCCAGAGGTGTTTTCCCTCTCCCCGGTGAGATCAATGTCGAATGCTTCATCCCTTGCCAGCAGCGCCGCCACATAGCGGCAGGCCGTATCGGGCCGGCCGTAGATTCTGGAGATCACCAGGGACACTCCCTCGCCATGAATATCTGCCAGGGCCAGGAAGACCGGGTCCGTACTCACGGTGGCACTATATATTTCCACAAAATAGGCGGCGTCATAAGCATAGGTGGCGATCACCTCTCCACTCGTTTTGGTGATGTTTCTCCGGTTCTGAGCACCGCTGACCGTCGTTCCGCCGCTGCCGCTGCCGAATTTACCGGTGATATCCGGTTCAGGGGCCTCCTTGCAGGTGGTCAGCAGGAACAGGGTTCCGAAAAGAATCAATAGACGCCGGCAGTTTTTTGAGTTCATGGTTCAAGGTTCGGGTTGCATTGTTAAAACGGCTGATCGATGGTCAGGTGGGTTTCGGCACCTTCGTTGCTGAAGGCGAAATCCAACCGGAAAACAATGGCCTCAATCAGCGCGCGAATACCGAATCCGTAAGACTGATGTAGATCCTTGAACAGATCGTCGTTTTTTTTCGGGGATACCTGCCCGGTTTCATAGAACGCGGCCAGCTGAATGCCTTCCAACACGCCATTGATCAGGTAGATATCGATGTTGGTATTGGTGGGGATAGTGTATCTGCCCTCAAGGGTATTTACCATGCCGTATCGATCCGACCAGCGTCCCCCGGGGTAGCCCCTCAGTTCCAGTCTGCCGCCGGTCACGATCTCATCGGTCTCTTCACGGCCGGCAGCTTCGAACTGCTGGTGATAATAAACCAGTGTAAACTGCTGGGTGATCGGAAAATAGAGGGACAGTTCAAGGTTACGGGTGGTGATATCCTCCTTTTCGGCATCTGCCGCGTTGACGGAATCTTTACCCAGGATACTCTTTTCAGGGGCCTTCAGGGAATAAGAATAGCGGAGTCGAATCCCGGTCCGGGGATCGACAACATCATCGGTCAGGTCCAGGAGAACTTCTCCCCGGGCTGAATGCTGACCGATCTCCTCCTCATAGCCGTCCTCATTGACGGAAAACCCCTTAAAATAGATGAGGTAGTAGGACAGGTTGATTCTCCGGTCAAACAGACGCCAGACCGGGTGCAGCAGAAAATAGTCAAATTCACCCTTATAGGGGATGGTGAAATTGGGAGAGTTCCGGCCCGGCAGGTAGGTGCTGTAGTCATCGAATTTGATGTCACCGAACCAGTATTCGAATGTCAATCCGGGGATCAACAGGGGAATCTCCCTGAGTGCAAAGGCCCGCACATGAATGTCCGATTCTGAATCGATGGTTTCCGCCTGGGTCACGGCGGCATCGATGCCGGTGCCGTTGATGTTGCTGAAGGATCCCAGGATACCGGCAAAAACACCTGCCCCGGGCAGGGATGCGATCGCCGGGATGATCATGTAGACGTTTTCCCGCCGCTCATCGAACGAGCGCCGGCGGTCCGGAATCAGTGCGGAGGCATCCTGCCAGCTAAACGCCAGCAGTATGGTCCCGGTGATCAATATGGGCCATCTCTTTTTCAAACCCGTTGTCATGGATAGGGGTGTCGGTTCGTTGGAAACCCGTCTGGTTTCCATCATCCAGTTGTATCTCATCCGGTTCCGCTATAGTCACTAAAACCTGTCGGTCATTGAACTCATTCTTGCCGTGCTTCGCTGGGAGTCTCGCGAATTTGATGCCACACAGGTCTTAAGTGTCTGCTCAGAAAAAGGGGTGAACAGGGACATCCAGTTCAATGATCAGGGTAATTCCAGAATCGTGCAAAACTTCAGATGGGAGTTGAATTTTTGGGGAAGGATCAATCGCCGTTCCATCTCACGTCGGTTCCTGGAGCGCAACGGTAAAGGTGCTGCCTTTATCGGGCTGACTTTCCACCGCGACGTGACCGTCATACAGGTGGGCAATTTTTTTCACGATAGATAGACCCAGGCCGCTGCCGGTGATGTTCTCGGTCTGTCTGTTTTTGATGCGGACGAAATCGGTGAAGAGCAGGGCGGATTCCGAGGGTGTCATGCCGATACCGGTATCAGCTACGGCAATCTGGATACCCTGTCCGGTTTTTTCAAGGGACACGGTTACCTCTCCCCCTTCGCGGTTGTATTTGATGGCGTTGGAGACCAGATTGTTGAGGATGATTTCGATTTCCCTCGCGTCGGCTTTTATTTTCAGGGGGCCGGTTGCCCGGGTCAGGATGCGGATATGTCTCTGAGTGGCGACGGGTTGGTAACTGTCGATCACACCTGTGGCGATTTCCTGGAGATCGCACATCTCCAATTGGCGTTTGATTGTCCCGGATTCGAGCCGTGTTATATCCAGCAGATCCCCGATCAGTTTTGTCATTCCCCGGGTGCGAACCAGACAGCGCTCGATGATTTTGCGATAGGCGTCAAGCTCGGGACCCAGATGTTGATTCTCAAGGACCGTGAGATATCCCTCCACGGCGGTCAGGGGGGCCTTCAACTCATGGGATACCATGGAGATCAGTTCAAGCCGGAGTTTTTTCTTTTCCTCAACCACGCGCTGGGCCTGGCGCTGCAACATCAGGTGTTTGGCTGTCCGCTGGACCGAGGCCTTCAGTTCGTCCGGGGTAAAGGGTTTGGCCAGAAAATCGTAGGCCCCGAGCTTGACCGCCGTGATGGCCGTTTCGATGGAAGCATAGGCCGTAATCATGACCGTCAGCATCTGGTCGTCCTCTTTGGCCAGTCTTTTCAGGACATCCAATCCACTCAACCCGGGCAGCTTATGGTCCAGCAGCAGGATATCCGGGGGTGAGGCGGCGATGATGGTCAGGGCTTCTTCACCACTGGCAGCCAGGTGAACGGAAAATCCGACCGGACCGGGAATATAGGGGAACTGGATCTGGTAACTGGCCAGAGCCCGCTCAATGGCGAGTCTCATGCCGGGCTCATCATCGACCACCAGGAGATTGAGTTTGTCCATACCTTAACCTGAACATCCTGAAATCGGTTTGTGCCGCCCGTTTTGACTGATTGTTCCGGGCTGACGGGGCAAAGTGAGAAAAAATGTTGTCCCGGTGGGGCCACAGTCCGGATCGCAGTTGGATTCAAAGCGGATATCCCCGCCATGCATTTTGACGATCCCATAGGTGACGGCCAGGCCGAGCCCGGTTCCTTTTCCCATCTGTTTGGTGGTAAAAAAGGGTTCAAAGATCTTTGTGCGAATGTCGGGTGGAATGCCGATGCCGGTGTCTGTGACAGAGAAGCAGATCTGATCCTTTTCGTCCGCAATTTCGATATCCAGTCTGCCTCCGTCCGGCATCGATTCACAGGCATTCACCATGAGGTTGGTCAAGACCTGGGTGATCTGGTTGGCATCGAGTTCCACCAGGAGATCAGCACATTTCGGGATCACCCTCACCGTCACCGTTGCCGGGATGAGTACCGTTCTCAGGCTCTGTTCCACTAGCTTGAGAACGTCGGTGGACTGACGGTTGACCTTGTTTTGTCGGGCAAAATTGAGCAGACCAGTGACAATCTGTTTACAGCGGTCCGTTTGTTCAACGATCATTTTGATATCGTTGTTCAGTCCGGATTTCGGATCGCATTCGTCCAGCAACAGGTGTGCATACATCAGGACGATCCCCAGGGGGTTATTGATCTCATGAGCGATCCCGGCAGCCAGTTGACCCATGCTGGCCAGTCTCTCCGAGTGCATCAGCGCCTCCTGCACGCTGGCCAGTTCCTGGTGGGATACAGAGAGCTCATTCAGGATTTTTTTCAATTGATCAATGGAGTACGGCAAACACATTTCACTTTCGGCAATCCCCTGGTAGATCGCAACGGCATGTTCACGGCAGGAGTGATAGCCACAGGCACCGCAGTTCAGTTCATCCCTGGTCGACGTCTTCCCCATCCCCTTCAGGATCTTGTCGATTTCCCCCTGTGGCGGTGCCGGAAAACACTGGTCGTTGGACAGATAGCCACGGGACAGGTCCAGGCCGGATAACCTGTTTTGATAAGTTTCCCATTGGGACCGGTTCCAATGGGATTGTCTCTTTTTCAGGTAATTAATGACATGGGACCGTCTTCTAAACAGAGGCTGGCGGCTACTCATTCCCGGTCCCATGATACACCCGTTGCAACAGAGTGTTTCCAGCAGTTTGACCCGGAGGTCGCCGGTTTCAAATTCCTTGATGGCCTCGACAAAATCGTTTCTGCCATCCGCGGCAACGACGTTGCCGGGGATCAGATCATCATTTATATGAGCTGTCTGGAGCATCCCACGACTGATCGGAAAAAGGGAGCCCCGGTGACTATGGGGTTCATCGAAATCGCTGGTTTCAACTGGTTTTACATCCATTCCGGTTTCGTGAAAGATCTGGTTCAGTTCGATAAAGGTGATGACCGCATCGATCTCATCAACCGGCCTGAGCGGGTCATGCTCGCCTTTTTTGGCGATGCAGGGACCCACAAAAACGATTTTAAGATCATCTCCCAGCAGGTTTCTGAGGGCACGTGCGGTGGCCAGCATGGGAGAGACAACGGGTGCCAGGGTGTCCACCAGACCCGGGTGAAAACGACAAATATATTCAATAATGGCGGGACAATTGCCGGCAATATATTGCGTGGTCTCTGTCGACTCGGTCAGCTGACGATACTGTTCAGCCACCAGATCGGCGCCGAAGGCCACCTCGTGAACATAATCAAATCCCAGGGCCCGGACCCTGCCCACGAATTCCAGGCAATCCATGGTATAAAACTCAGCTGGGAAACTGGGAGCGATGCAGGCGGACACCCGATGGTCCGATGCCAGGAGATCATAGACCCGGTCGATGTCACTCAAGACCTGCTTGGCTTCCTGGCTGCAGACTTTGACGCAATTGCCGCACCCGATGCATCGCTCCACCATGACCTCCGCCTGACCGCCCGTGATGCGGATGGCCTTCGCCGGGCATTCCCGGACACAGGTGTAACATACCCGGCAGCGTTCGCCGATTGTTGTGACCAGGGGAAATTGTGCTGGTTTGGCCGTCATCGACAGACAGGGGCTATCCCCGGTTATTCGGGGGTGTTGTTGAGGGGGAGCTGGATAACGACAAGGGTTCCCAGCCCCTCTTCGCTTTCCAGGCTGATCTTGCCACCATGTTGTGTCACGATTTCCTTTGCAATACTCATCCCCAGACCGGTTCCGTGCTCCTCCAGTTCCTGAGCGTTTTTTGCCCGGTAAAACTCTTCGAACACCCGGGGCAGGGACGCCTTGGGGATGCCGATCCCGTTATCGCTGATCAGGATACGAATGCCCTTTTGCTGGAGTTCCATGAATTCAACGGTGACCCTGCCTTTCGTCGGCGTGTAGCGGATCGCGTTGGAGATCAGATTCTCCAGCATCTGTTCGAGCATTTCGGCATTGCCAGTAATATTGACAAGCCCGGGCGGGAATTTGATGTTAAAGTCCAACCCTTTCTGGCGGGCTTCATCGGCAAAGGTTCTCCTGATTCTGTGGATCAGGGTTTCCAGGTCCACTGTTCCAAACGGGTTCTGCTGCCGTTCATGGCGTTTTTGAGCCAGTACCAGCAACTCGTTGACCATGTTGATCATGGTTTGCGCCCGTCGGTGAACCCGGCGCAGGTATTCAACCTGGTCATCGTTCAGGTCACCCAGGTATTTTCCCCGGATTACATCGAGAATGCTGAGAATGGCTGACAGGGGGGCCTTCAGATTATGGGCCACTTTCATCATGAACCAGATTCGCTCCTCATCCATCTGCTCGATCTTTTCATAGGCCATGCTGTTATCCATAAACATGGCTACCAGACCGGCTGCCAGCCTGAAAAAATCGATTTCCGGGGGATCAAATTTATCCGGTTGCCGGCAGTACCCCCCCAGAATCCCGATGACCTTATCTTCGGCGATCAGTGGCACAAAGAGCACCGACTGGATCCTGGCCGCGGCAAGGTTTTCGCCGAATTGAAACAGCTCCTGCTGGGTAACATGACTGGCCACAAATGGTTTTCCCTTGATCACCGCTTCGTTCAACGGGCTTCGGCTCACTTCGATCACGCGCTTTTTCAGCAAATCCGTATCCCCCAGACCGTATGCCGCAACATAATTCAGAAATCGGCCGTCATCGCTCAACAGCTTGACGGAGACCCCCTGAATGTCCATCGCCTTTGTCAACTGGGTGGTAACTGAGGTCAACACCTCTTTCAGCTGTCGGGCTGAGCCGATGGTGCTGGCCAGAGACAGCAGCACCCCCAGCCGCTCATTGAGGTTCTTGACGGTATAGGTAAGATTGACCAGGTCGGATATGCGCTTGCGCACCATATTCATAATGGACGACGTGGAAAAAACGGTCACAAAGACGGTGGTCGAAAAAAACAGCAGCTGCATGGCAATATAGGTCGGCTGAAAGGCCAGATCAATACGCCGGTTTTCAAACCCCAGGGTGTGATTCGGCAACCATCCCAGGTACTCACTGATGGCGATCACGATCATCCCGATGACGACTGAGAACGCAAACCCGTAACTCGAGAGTCGGGGCATCAGGATGGCGGCAAAAATAATGTGGAAAATGAAAAAGAAGATCAGGGGACTGGCAACGCCGCCGGTCAGGTGGATCAGCAGAAACATGCTGAAATAATCAAATCCGACCTGCCAGCGGATGAACCGCTGAAACTGCCGCAATGCCTTGACACTGTCCTCCGTCGGCAGCCGGCTGCTTTTCAGCATAAATATCAGATTGTAGCATAAAATAAACACCGCTACCCCCATGACCAGATGACTGGACCCAAATTGAAATCCCAGGGGGCCTGCCGAGATGGAGCCGATCACCAGACACACTGGTACGATCCAGCGCAGTTTGATAAACCAGAAAGCGCGACTTCTCAATTCACTGATGATGATCTGGGATCGACGTGCCAGATCCTGGTAGATATCCCCGCTATGACCGGCTTCAGGGATGGGTCCCATTTTCAGCTCCCGCTCATTGGGGAGGCGTTCACCTCCGCCAGGATCGATTTTATTTTTTCAAGCATTTTTTCCGGGCTGACCGGTTTTTCAAACAACCACTTGGCCGGCCAATCCTCGCCCAGAATATGCTGGAAACTGTCGGGACCCTCCTCCCGTACCTTGTTGAGAAAACTGGTCATGATGATAATGGGCATATTTTCAAACGCTGGTTTGTTTTTCAACTCAAAAGCCAGGTCGAATCCTTCTGTTTCGGTGGCCATCATAATATCGAGGATCATCAGATCGGGTTTATGCGTCTCCAGCGCTTTCAGTGCCTCGCGGCCATTGTTGGCGGTTCTGACGGAATATCCGCCACTTTGCAGAATGATGGAATACGAATCGCGAATATCCGGATCGTCATCCACCAGAAGAATCTTTTTCTTGATAGCCATGCCATCTCCTCTATAGTTAACCCTGTTCGGGGTCCGCTGTTTACAGGCCGCGTTCTTGATACCGGGTGTGTAATAAATGATGGGATTTTTCCCCCAAGGGTTCTTTCAGAAATGTGTCATAGAGAACCTTGATCGCCGGGTTTTCATGGGACTGCCGCAGCGTCTGCACCTGAAGATCGTCCTGGTACAGCGCCTTCGACCGCAACAGACGTTTCTCGTTGCTGACCGGCAGAGATTGTCCGCCGCCGCCGATACAACCACCGGGGCAAGCCATGATTTCGATAAAGTGAAACTGTTCCCGGCCTTCCACAACCATATCCAGCAGCTTGCCGGCGTTTGCCAGGCCGTGTGCCACAGCCACCCGGACCGGCCCCAGTTCGCCGACCTCAAGTGTGGCGGTTTTGATCCCTTCCAGGCCACGCACCGGGGTGATATTCAGATCGGGCATACTTCCTCCG
>JAHJRI010000162.1 GCA_018830885.1 bacterium
AAACATGTGGGGTTGTGATCATAACCGCTTCAAGAGGTTATTTATTCAGAAAAACGCATGCATCCATCCTTGGAGCTCCTGGAATCCATCCCTGGCTTCCAAGGTTTTCTGAACAAACAACCTCTTTCCGCTTACAGGTACTCACACATATTTGGTGCACCCATGTCGAGACCGGCATGGGGTTGTGCGGTCAGTGAGTACCCAGGAAAGACAGGGATTTGGCACATGGCCTGGGTAACCCCGGTTGCCCCTGACAAATACAGAAACCCGGAATATGGGATTGAGAGGCACCTTGATTTAGTACCCCTGAAAAGTCTACAATTGCATATCGCGCCCAGATACACTGAATTAAGTCAAACAGTTCAATACTATTCATGTCAGCCATGGCAGAAGAGACAGATAAATCCCCGGAAGAGAAGTCGAATGCTGAAAAAATGCTGGATCAGTCAACAGCGATCGCCTCGGAGAGGGTGAAAAGGAACCTCCTGATCGAGAAGCAGAATAAAGAGATGAAAAGGCTCTTCAGGCTGCTGCCGTTTCAGATTTTCCTCCTGGTCGCCGAAGCAGACGGCAAAACCGACGCCAAGGAGGTCGCCCAGTTCAGAGAGTTTATCAACCACCGGGCAACCCACTGTTCCAATCCATACACCCGCAGAATGCTTCACTCTACGGTCGTCAACTATACGGTTTTAACCAACCGTTTTTTGAGCGGTCAACTTAAAAAGGACTTCAAGATCGTGGAAAAGGCCATGACCTATATGCGGGTCTGCGTGACCAAGACGGTTCTGACCGATATCTGCAAAGACCTCAGAGAACTGGCGGTGGCCATCGCGGAAGCCTCCGGTGGATTTCTGGGGGTGACATCTCCCATCAGCAAGGAAGAAGAGGCCGTGCTGGAAAAACTCAATGCCACCTTCAATCAGGCCATCGAAAAGGCAGTCGGCTCGGCGGACCTGACCCGACTGCAGTTTGATATCTGAAACGGGTCTTCGATCCGGATTTGTGGTCCAGTGCACGATAGACCCGTCCATTGCCGGCAATCTACAACAGCACGCCCGGTGTTGCGGTATTGTCGGTTCTGCCACCCAGCAGAACCGGTTTGCCGTTGATAAAGACGCTCTCGATACCGGTTGGCGTCTCGCTGGTACTGGTGTCGGTATTGTTGTCTCTGACCGTTTCCCAATCGAAGATCATGATGTCGGCGGCCTTGTTGGGAGCCAGAACACCCCGGTCCTGAATCTTGAACCGATCAGCGGAGGCCCCGGTCATTTTGTGAACGACCGCTTCCAGTTTCAGCAGCCGGAAATCCCGGGCATATTGCAGAATACGCGGAAAGTTCCCGAAAGCAGCCGGATTCTGGGTGCCATCGGTCAGGACGGTGGCATCGGTCTGGAACAGAGATGCTGGATGGGCGATCATGGCTTTCACCTGCTCCAGGTTGCTGTAGCGGTGGTTGAGGACGGCCGCCTTGCCCCCGCTTTTCTGGACGAAATCGATAAAATTTTCGAACTCCCCCATCCCCCGTTTTTCGGCGATCTCCTTCAGAAACATCCCGTTAAACTGCTCCAGATCGGGATGATTGGCCTTGGTAATCTGAATATCCCCGTATCCGAAACCGAGCAGGGTCTTAATCAGGGTCAGTTCGGCCCGCAGTTTGAGAAGTGAGGTCCGGCTCTCAAACACATCCGGGATGCCGGCCAGAAACCATTCGGGCAGGACAACATTTATGATGGAAACACCGCAGTGATAGGCATAGGTATCGAATTTAACATCCAGCCCCTCCTGGATCGCCCCGTCGATCAGCGCGAAGGCTTTATCCGTGGTTTTCCAGGTCCTTTCCCCGACAAAAATCAGGTGGGAGAGCTGCATCCTGACGCCGGTCTCCCGGGCCAGCCGGAGCATGTCCTCAATGGCCAGCAGGTTGTGGGGCGTCCCGAACAGTTCGAGGGGATAGGTTCCCGAGAGGGATGAATAGGCCTTCATGTGAACCGTGATGATCTTGTCCTTCTGCTTGACCCGCTCGGCCACCTGTTTCATCTCATCCAGGGTGGCAAACACACCCGGTTCGTACTGGAGACCGAAGGAAACGCCGCAGGCGCCCTGTTCCATGGCCTCATCCAGCAGATAAAGCTGTTGACGCATCCGCTCACCGGTCATCGGGGTGGCCTCGAATCCCTGAATGGATGCGCGGGTGGTGCCATAGCCTGCCAGTTTGAGCAGGTTGTGGGAAATCCCCTGCTCCCCCATGGCATCGTTGTACTCGGCCATGGTATCCCAGTTCAGGTCGTACAGGTTCCGGACTCTCCGTTCCAGTATCGCCCGGTGGGGGCTGTTTTTCATGAATCCGGCCACGCCAAAGCCGCAGTTTCCGCCGATAAAGGTGGTCACGCCCTGCCGGGTAAAGGGGGTTTTCAATTCGGGCCGGTCTTTTACCGGCAGGACCCAGTCCATATGGGAATGCATGTCAATCACCCCGGGAGCGACAACCCTGCCTGCACAATCAATGGTGTTGCCTTTGAAATCGATCTCGCCGGCCGTGACCGTTTCAATTTTGTCCCCGTTGATCAGCAGGTTTCCCTGGTATGGCCGGGCGCCGGTACCATCCACAATCAACCCGTTTTTCAACAGCGTTCTGAACTGCTGGCTGCCTCTGACAACGATCGCCGGATTTCCGGCAGCCCCGCTGTCAGCGGCTGCCTGGGCCGCCACTGCCCTGGACCGGCCAAAGATCCCGTTTCCAAATACGGTGGCCAGGGCTGAGAATGATGTCATCTTCATCATCCACCGGGTAAAAAGACGTCGGGTCAATCTCTTTTCGAACAACTTCTCAAATACCATGCCGCCTCCTGAAGCGTTATTAGGGTGAACATAACAGAACTCTTTTCAATTGTCCGGGTTACGACTTGCCGGGTGATTCCTTGTCCGCCTTCCCGGCGCCGCTGACCCAGGAGGGTTTGCGTTTTTCCAGGAAGGACGCGATGCCTTCGGTTCCCTCCTCCGACTGGAACAGCCGGTAGCTCCATTCGGCGGTGACCTTGAACCCCTCTGCAATGGAGAGCCCGGGAACGGTTCGAACCAGCTTCTTGGCCTCTGCGAGTGCGTTGGGCCCCCCGCGTTTGACAGCATCGATTTCCGCCTGTACCGTCGCCAGCAGCTGATCGGCGGGAACGGCTTTATGGGCCATCCCGTAGGTGACCGCCTCTTTACCGGAAAAGCGCTCGCCGGTCAGGAACAGCCGCATGCCATGATGGGGTCCCAGTTTACGAAGGCAGACGACCGAGATGATGGCCGGGATGACACCGATCTGCACTTCGGTAAAGGCCATTTTGGCATCCTCCACCGTAATGGCGATATCGGCGGCACTGACCAGCCCCAGACCACCTGCAAAAGCCGCCCCGTTGATCGCAGCAATCACCGGTTTGCGGCTGTCCAGGATTTTTGTCAGCACATCCGGATAGGATATCGGTTTTCTGCCATCCACAATGGAACCCGGCGGGCTTTTCAGGTCGGCGCCGGCACAAAACGCAGGTCCATTGCCGGTGATGACAATACAGCGGACACCGTCATCCCTGTCGGCTGCTTCCAGATGATCATACATTTCATTCACGAGACCGGCTGACAAGGCATTCCGGCTTTCCGGACGGTTGAGCGTGATCCAGGCTGCACCGTCACGGATTTCATAGAGGGTAAAATCTGTACCTGCCATCTCAATATTCCTCCCGTTTTTTGGTTAGGGTTTGTTTTCAATGGTGATCGAATGCAATTCAGCTGTTTTCAGGTTCTTTGAATCGATGACGAACCATCCTGTCAAAGCCTGCGCGACGATGACGAAATCCGGTTCTGAAGGTGTACGCTAGCAGGACTGGCTGGAGATTGTAAAGTCGCATTGACGCCATGCTTCAAAAAGATTAAGTATTTGATCAATGCCGTTAACCTAGACAACCTTTTCCTGCTAAGCACCAAAGGGCTGATCTTTCAAGAAACGCACGCGTCCATCCCTGGAGCTCCTGGAATACATCCCTGGCTTCCAGGGTTTTCTGAACAAACAACCTCTTTCCGCTTACAGGTACCCACACATATTTGGTGCACCCGAATCAAAACCGTTTTTGACCAACTCCCCGGATCCCTCTAAGATAAAGGTTGAATCTTTTCAAAAAGCACACACACCCTTTTTCAGCATACATCATGGCGGGAAACATGGCCGTTTTTATTACCGGGGCGTCCAGTGGTGTCGGGAAAGCCTGTACATTGCTGTTTTCAGGATTGGGCTACAGGGTCTATGCGGGGGTCCGTCGGCAGGAAGATGGAGACCTGATCCAGCAGCACCATCCCGATCTGATATTCCCGGTGATCGTCGATCTTGAACAGCAGCAGACAATCGACCGGGCCGTCGCATATGTCACCCGGGCCGTTGAAGGAAAGGGGCTGCAGGGACTGGTCAACTGTGCGGGGACGATCCTGAGCGGCCCCATCGAATATTTCCCCAGAGAGCAATGGGTTCAACAGTATGATGTCAATGTGTTCGGCACTATGGCCCTGACATCGGCCATGCTCCCCCTGCTGAGAAACGGGCAGAGTCGCATCATCAACATCGGTGCGGTGGGGGGCGGTATCGCACTGCCGTTTTTCGGGGCCATTGCTTCGGCTAAAATTGCGTTTGAAGCGATCAATGATTGTCTGCGCCGGGAACTCCACCCCTGGGGCATCCATGTTGTCATGATTGAGCCCGGCGGAATCAACACACCGGCAAACGATAAAATGCGGGATAGTGTGGGACGGTTTCTTGAAAACACTGAACCACTCGCCCGTCAACGATATGAAAAGCCCATGGAAGCCTTTACCCGATGGGCCTATCAGAAACACATCCACAATCTGCAACCGGAACAGGTTGCCCAAACGGTTCTCAGGGCGTTCAAGGCACGATATCCAAAAACCCGATACCGGCTGGGCTGGGATTCCCGGGCGGTTGCCCTTGCCACCCGCTTTGTTCCTGACCGGATCCTTGATCGGATCATTTTATGGATTTCCACCCTGCCCCTTCGATTTGGTGCCTGGAACGGTCATAACCAATAGCCGCAACCGGAAGCGCCATCAGTCCACCAAACCGGCATGCAACCCATATCGTCTCACAAAAACCGGGAGCAACCATAAAAACAAGATTGACTTGGAAAAAACGATTTCCTACCATAATATATTACACTTTGCGTTAAAATAGAGAACCGTCCACAAGCTTGAAAATCTTGGCGGCAGCGATTTAAAAATCCTCGTGAACAGGGTTTCCAAACAAGTTTCCTAAACATGTCGGTATTTTTCAAGTATCGCTCTGCGATACTTTATCGATGCCTGCGGAAGAAAGGATAAAACAGACAATGAAAGGCACGGAATTAGTAATCAAGGCTTTGATCGAGAGCGGTGTTCAGTATGTTTTCGGATACACTGGTGGCGCCATCATGCCGATTTTCGATGAGATGGAAAAGCAGAAGGTTTTTGCGTTTATCATGTCGCGACATGAACAGGGTGCGGCTTTCATGGCCCAGGGGATATCACGGGCAACCATGTCAACAGCCAACCCGAAAGTGGGCGTCTGCATGGCAACCTCCGGTCCCGGTGCAATGAATCTGGTGACGGGCATTGCCGATGCCCTGATGGACTCAGTCCCGGTCCTGGCCATCACCGGCCAGGTCTCTTCCACGGTCATCGCGACCGATGCCTTTCAGGAAAGCGATGTGGTGGGGGTCATGATGCCGCTGACCAAGCAGAGCTATATGCCCCTGTCCGTTGAGGAGATTGAAGAGACGATTCATGAGGCCCTGTACATTGCCAGAACCGGCAGGGGCGGGCCGGTTGTGGTTGACATTCCCAAGGATATCCAGGTTCAGGAAACCGATGACCGGTATCGATTCGATGCCCACACCTACGAACCGGATCTGCCCGGGTTTAAATATTCGCCGGAGCCCGATCCCGACCTGCTGAAGAAGGCCATCGGGATGATCAATCGAAGTGAACGCCCGATTATTCTGTGCGGTCACGGCGTGATTGCCAGTAATGCCGGTCAACACCTGAAGGCATTTGCCGAAAAGGCCCATATTCCCATCGGATTTACCCTGCACGGTCTGTCCTCGTTGCCGGTTGACCACCCCTTGTCCCTGGGCATGGTGGGCATGCATGGATCGGTCGAGGCAAACCGGGCCTTGCTGCATTCCGATCTGATCATTTCATTCGGTATGCGGTTTGACGATCGGGTGACCGGCGATCTGAAGAAGTTCGGCGTCGATGCGGATGTGATCCATGTTGAAATCGATCCGTCAGAGATCGACAAAAACGTGAAGACCTCCATTGCTATCAATGCGGATGCCTGTCGCGTTCTGAAGTTACTGGTCAAGGATCCTGAGTGCATCACCAAGCCGAGACGATTGTGGTTTGACCAGCTGGATGTCTATCGGGCAGAGATTGCAGAAGAGACCCGTCAGGAAATTGAAAAGGGCGTTGGCCAGGAGGGCAAGCTGCTGATGAAGACCATCGTCAAACACCTGTCGGATGTCACCGGTGGCAAGGATATCATTGTCTCGGATGTGGGTCAGCACCAGATGATCCTGGCACGGTTTTACAATTTCCAGACGACCAACAGCTGGTTTAATTCCGGGGGCGCCGGCACCATGGGGTGCGCTCTGCCGATGTCTGTCGGGGTCAAACTGGCCCGGCCGGATGAACGTGTCTGGGCGATTAGTGGTGACGGCGGGTTCCAGATGAATATCCAGGAACTGGGCGCCATCATGGAGCACAAGATCGATGTCAAGATTCTGCTGTTCAACAACGGCTATCTGGGTATGGTCCGGCAGTGGCAGACCATGTTTTACAATGGCCGGTTTGCCGGAACACCGTTGAAAAACCCCGATTTTGGCGCCATTGCAGGGGCGTACGATATCCCTTACCTGAGGGTTGAAACACCGGACAGCATTGTGGAAGCTCTGGAAACGGCAGCGGCTCACAAAGGGGCCATCATGGTCGAGTTCCGCTGCGACCCCAGTGAGATCGTACTGCCGATGGTTCCCGCAGGCGGTGGCCTGGCCGATATGATCGTCTCCCTGAACCGGAATAAATAAATGCCTTTGAGCGAATAGACCCTATGACAACCAAAATTTCAAAAAAACGACGGGCGATCATGGTTTTTGTCAAAAACCGACCCGGTGTTTTGAACAAGATTTCGATGTTGATCCGACGCAAGATGTACAATGTGGAATCCATCACTGCCTGCGCAGCCCGCCAGCGCGACTACAGCCGTATTACACTGACGCTTTTTGAGGACAACGATGCCAACATGCTGCAGGTGATCCGCCAGATCGAAAAAATGACGGAGGTGATTTCAGCCAGGGAGCTGGATCGCAATGAAAGCTTCTGGCGCGAAGTCGCACTGGTTAAATTTGAAGCCAGCCAATCCCAGTTCGAACAGCTGGGCAACAAATACCGATTCGAAGTACTCGATCCCCATAACGTGGATGTCCATATCGTCCAGCTGGCCGGGATATCCCAGATGATCGATGATTTTCTGATGGATCTGGGAGACGATAAGATTATTGAAGTGGCCCGCTCCGGCTTTACCGCCCTGGACAGATGAAAACAGGATCAACAGGGGACCGGATATGGGTTATCAACATCCATGACTCGTTGGGCACAACAAAGGATGAAAAACGGTGATGCATTCCCGTGCCTGTCATCAAGCAGACAATATCGTTAACTTAAACCCCCTTTTCCTGCGAAGCACCAATGGTTCCGGTTTTCAAGAACCTTGGAAGCCAGGGATGGCTTCCAGGAGCTCCAGGAGGGATCCATGCGTTTCTTAAAAATCGGAACTGTTGGAGCGGAACCAGTCGCTTGAGGGTGCTATTCTCATACAAACACCCATGACATTTGAGTTACAACAAAGGATGAAAAATAGCGATGCATACCTGTGCCTGTCATAAAGCAGAGCTTATTTTCCTCCGTGTCTCTGTGGTACGTGTTTTTCATTCAAACCAATATACCCCGGAGCATGACCACAGATAAACGGGATCAAATCAGACACTCTAAAACAAACCGAACGAATGATACCAGACCTGGCCGAAGACACACCCATATCGAATTATTTTCCTGCCATTGAGGACATTTTAAAGGCCAATATCCGGCTCAAGGAGGTGATTGAGCCGACACCGCTGATGGCCAATGTAAATCTTTCGGAGGATTATGGGGCCACCGTTTTACTGAAACGGGAGGATCTGCAGGTGGTCCGATCCTATAAAATACGGGGGGCCTACAATAAAATCGTGAGTCTCTCCACGGAGGAACAGCGGGCAGGGATCGTGTGCGCCAGCGCCGGTAATCATGCCCAGGGGGTGGCTTTTTCCTGCCGGAAACTGGGGATCCAGGGGAAGATATTCATGCCGGTGACCACTCCCCAGCAGAAGATCCGCCAGGTAACGGTATTTGGGAAAGGGATGGTTGAGATCGTTCTGACCGGGGACACCTACGATGATACCTGTGCCACGGCCCGAGCCGATGCCCTGGCCAATCACCGGGTGGTCATACCGCCCTTTGACGACGAAAAGATCATTGAGGGGCAGGCAACGGTGGCCCTGGAAATCCTGGAACAGACCCAGAAACCAATCGACTATCTGTTTGTTCCCATCGGCGGTGGCGGCCTGATTTCCGGGATCGGCAGCTATTTCAAGAAGCTGAGCCCAAAGACCCGCATTATCGGGGTGGAACCGGAGGGTGCAGCGGCGATGAAACTATCCGTGGAACAGGGCAAAATCATCACCCTGGAAAAAATCAATAAATTTGTGGATGGGGCAGCGGTCCAGCGGGTGGGTGATCTGAATTTCAGCATTGCCCGGCAGATCGCCAGTGAATTTGTTGCGGTTCCAGAAGGCAAAGTGTGCAGTGTGATTCTGAAACTGTACAACGAAGATGCGATTGTGGTTGAACCCGCCGGTGCCCTTTCAGTCGCGGTTCTGGATCAATTCAGGAAACAAATCAGGGGCAAGACGGTGGTCTGTATCATCAGTGGCAGTAACAACGATATCACGCGTACCGAAGAGATCAAGGAACGCTCGATGCTGTACGAGGGACTCAAACATTACTTTCTCGTCAGCTTCCCCCAGAGAGCCGGCGCCCTGAAAGAGTTTGTCGTCGACGTCCTGGGACCGGACGACGACATCACCCTCTTTGAGTACAGCAAGAAAAACAGTCGCGAAAAGGGTCCAGCCCTGATCGGTCTGGTGGTCAAACAAAAAGAGGATGTGAATGGCATTATGCAGCGGATGGATGAAAAGAGGTTCCATTACCAGTACCTCAACGACCAGTCCGACCTGTTTCAGTACCTGATTTAGGTTCAATGGCCTATCGTTAAAGGATTAATCAAAAAAAGAGGGATTTATGTCAAGTACGTTTGGAACGGTATTCAGGGTGTCGACTTTTGGAGAATCCCACTGCAGGGGTGTCGGGGCGATTGTCGATGGCTGCCCCCCGGGGATGCTGCTGACTGAAACCGATATCCAGCCTCAGCTGGACCGCAGAAGACCCGGTCAAAGTGCCGTGGCGACAGCGCGCAACGAAAAAGACCGGGTTACGATTCAGTCCGGGACGGAACAGGGAAAAACCCTGGGAACACCGATCTCCCTGTTTGTCGCCAATGAAGATCAGAAACCGGGTGATTATTCAGAAATGGCCAAAATACCCCGGCCTTCCCATGCGGATTATACCTATCAGATGAAATACGGTATCCGGGCCTCCAGTGGCGGCGGCCGGTCTTCAGCCAGGGAAACCATCGGACGGGTCTGTGCCGGGGCCATTGCGGAAAAGTTCCTCGACGAGACGTACGGCATCGAGATCATTGCCTGGGTTAGTTCTGTATCCAATATCGGCTCCCATGAACCGAACCTGATGACCATCAGCAGAACCGAGATCGATCAGACCATCATCCGCTGCCCCGACAGAAAGGCGGCTGCTGAAATGGAAGCCCTGATCCGAAAAACCAAGGAAGAGAAAGACTCCGTGGGGGGGGTGGTCAGCTGCATCTGCCGGAACGTCCCCGCCGGTCTGGGCGAGCCCGTTTTTAACAAACTGGAGGCCATGCTGGCCCAGGCCATGCTTTCCATTCCTGCTTCGAAAGGGTTTGAGATCGGGTCGGGATTCGCCGGGACCCGCATGAAGGGTTCGGAACACAATGACCCGTTTGTCAACAAGGGTCCACGGCTGGGGACCACAACCAATTTCAGCGGAGGGGTGCAGGGCGGTATCTCAAATGGCGAACCGATTATCTTCCGGGTCGCATTCAAACCGCCGGCAACCATCGGTCGGCAGCAACAGACAGCTGATTTTGCGGGCAACGAAACCATTCTTGAGGCCAAAGGCCGGCATGATCCCTGTGTCGTCGCCAGGGCCGTTCCCATTATTGAAAGCATGGCGGCGATTGTACTGGCTGATTGCGTCCTGCAGCAACGGTCACGTTTTCCCTGACAGCATGGGCATCTGCCGGGCGGACCCTGAATTCCCGGTCAGGGGGTGGTGTGATCTGCCCCTTTGATCCGGCTTCAACGTAACCCCCCATTCCGCAAGCTCCCCCTCCTGCCCCCTGAGATCGTGACGACCTGTCTTGATTGGCCGTTTTTCCCGCGATTTCCCCCCCCAACGGACTGTGATTTTCCCACCCCGGGGAGATGGATAAAATAATAATGATTTGGCAGTTCAATTATTTGACGGAATTGTTTTGAGAAAGTAGGCTTGTCTCGCACCAATGACATCCATCCTGAACAGACGCCTGACCATGGGAAAAGCCTGTATCCTGATTGCTGAAAGTGACGCCGATGCCGCCCTGGCACTGGGGGAAATCCTCAGGCGTCTGGGCTATCAAATCACCGCGATTGTTGAGACCGGCCAAAAAGTGCTCGAAAGGGTGGCCGCGGATAAACCGGACCTGGTCCTGCTGGATACCCGGTTAAAGGAAAATCTGGAGGGGGTGGCGGTGGCTGACATCATCCAAACCCGCTGGCGTATTCCGGTGGTATTCGTGATTGATTGTCTGGAAGAGGCTGAAATAGAACGGTCCCTCGACTCAATGCCCTTTGGATATTTTCGTAAACCCATACAGGAACCGGAGTTGAAGTTGACCGTTGCAATGGCGTTGCATTTCGGAAAGACCCTGGCTGAGCAAAAGATGGCCGGAGAGATGTACCGAAGTATCTTCCTGAACTCCAAGGCCGGATTGTTCATTGCGGATATTGACACGGGACTGATAATTGATGCCAATGACCGTGTGGCCCGGATTGCCGGATTCAAAAACCGGCAAACCCTTCTGGCCACCCCCATATCCCTCACAGACCGGTTCATTGATCCGGAAGCGTGTCACAAGCTGGCTTCCCTGTTGAAGGAGCAGGGTGACGTCATGAATTTTGAGGCCCGTTTCGAACGGGTCGATCAAAAAACCATCTGGATCAGCTATTCGGCTTCACAAATCCCCGAAAAAAGCCGGATCGAAGGTGTGCTCAAGGATATTACCGACCAGAAACAGGCGGAACAGGCGCTTCAGGAGTCAGAATACAAATACCGGACCGTCATAGAGCATGCGAATGAAGCGATCGTGATTCTGCAGGGCAACCAGTTCAAATACTTCAATTACAAAACATGTGAGTTGACCGGATATTCGGAAGAGGATCTCCGCTCAAAACCGTTTCTCGAATTCGTTCACCCCGATGACCACGAGATGATCATCGATAAATATATCCGGCGACAGGCCGTGGAACTGCTGGTTGAAACCTATACCTTCAAGGCGGTCGGGAAACGGGGAAATATTATCTGGGCTGAGATCAAACCCGTTATCATCACCTGGGAAAGTGAAGTGGCAACCCTTTGTTTCATCAGCGACATATCGGAACGCATCCTGGCAGAGGAGGCCAAACAAGAGAGTGAAGAGAAATTCAGGCAGATATCGGATCAGTCCCTGCTGGGGATTGCCATTATTCAGAATGGGGTGTTCAAGTATGTCAACGAAGCCATTTCCCGATACAGTGAGCATTCCGTTGAAGAGATGATGGGATGGAAGGTCAACACCTTTCTGAAGCTGGTCCATCCGGATGATCTGAAATTCGTCATCAATCAATTCCGGTGGGAAAAAAGTGCGGAGAAAGGTTATACGAACAACTACACCTACCGGGGTCTAACGAGAAGCGGCAAGACAAGATGGATCGAACAGTATTCAAAAAAGATCCTGTATGCCGGGAAAAACGCCGATCTGGTCACGGTTATTGATATCACCCAGCGGAAACAGGCCGAGGAAGCACTGAGAGACAGCGAAGAGAAATATCGGAAAGTGGTCGATAATGCCATTGAGGCGATCTGCGTGGTTCAAGACGGACGCTTTGCCTACTTCAACCCCGAAGCGGTCAGACTTTTTGGTTATTCAAAGGAAGCCCTGCTGCAGGTGCCTTACGAAGACACTATCTATCCTGAAGACAGGCAGCGGATCACATCAAGCCAGCGGCAAAGAGAGCGGGGAGAGCATTCATCAGGGGTCTATTCCCATCGCATTGTCACCCATGACGGCAGTGTCCGCTGGGTCGATGTCAAAGCTGTCACCATCACCTGGAACGCCCATCCCGGCTCCCTGATTTTTATGGCAGATATCACGGATCGAAAACGGTCCGAGGAGTTGATGATACAATCGGAAAAAATGATGTCGATGGGTACGCTGGCCGCGGGTATGGCCCATGAACTGAACAACCCCCTTGGGGGAATTCTGCAGGGCGCCCAGAATGTTCTGCGCCGTTTGTCACCGGAGTTGACATCGAATCTCAAACCGGCCGCAGAATCGGGTATCGATCTTCACAGGCTCCAGTCATACCTGGACAAGAGAGACATCTACACCTCCCTGAACGGCATCCGGGAATCCGGCAGGAAGGCCTCCCAGATTATCGCCAATATGCTCCAGTTCAGCCGCAAGAGCGAATCCAGGATGGCGCCTACCAATCTGGCTGAAGTCATGGAGAAGGTCCTTGAGCTGGCAGGCAAGGATTATAACCTGAAAAAAAGGCATGATTTCAGAAGCATCCGCATCAATAAGGTGTTCGATCCCAATCTGCCCCTGGTTCCCTGCACAGAAACAGAAATCGAGCAGGTTGTTTTGAATCTGGTAGGGAATGCCGCCCAGGCCATGTCAGGCATCAAACAGGATGATCCACCCCAGATAACCCTGCGTCTGTTGATGGACACCCCCATGGCCAGGATGGAGATCATTGATAACGGCCCCGGCATGGCTGAAGCGGTGCGAAAACGGATATTCGAACCCTTTTTCACTACCAAGCCGGTGGGTGAAGGACCCGGTCTGGGACTGTCGGTCTCCTACATGATTATCGTCAATAACCATCAAGGATCGATTGAAGTGGAATCCCAACCGGGAAAAGGAACCCGGTTTATTATCAAACTGCCACTGGACCGGGAACGGATCCCCTCAACCCTATCGAGATAGTCCGGACTCGCATGTCCAGACCCCCTGCCGACCCCACCCATAAGTGTGAAGGTGGTTTTCGGATAACCTGTGCCTGCCAGGAAAAAATGGATCCCGCAACGAGGGTGTTGTTCAATCAAAGATTCAATCGCATTAAACAAGCAGTAGCCCTTGAAACACCGGATCGGGTGCCGGTCGTCCTGGAATACGCCGGGTTTGCGCCCCTGATCACCGGGACGTCTGTCCATGAGTTTCTGGCCACGCCGGAGAAGTCGCTGGAGACCATGCAGAAAGCCTTTCAAATGATCGGCGCCGGGGATGCCATCAATTACGGCAGTTTCTGGGTTTACGGACTCTGCTATGACTACCTGTCCAAAGTCCATGTCCCGGGTATCGAACTGGCTGATAACGATCTCTGGCAGGTGGTTGAATCGGAACTGATGAAAAAGGATGATTACGATCAGATCCTGGAGATGGGCTGGCCGGATTTTGCCGCAGCGTTCATGGAAGAGCGGATTTTGAATGATGTTCCTGCCCGTATGTTGCCTCCGCAGTGGAAATCGAAAGAGGTGCGTCAACAATGGGCTGATCAGGGGATTCCGGTTTTAAGTGGTGGTGATGTCACCACACCGTTTGAAGTGTTGTGCGGATCCCGTTCCCTGGTCCATTTCTTCACCGACCTGGTTGAAATTCCGGATAAAATTGAAACAGTGATGGATGCCATCCTTCCCCATTTGTCGGGCCCCACGATTGACAGTGCTGTCCGCCAGGGGTATCCCGGTGTCTGGATCGGGGGTTGGCGATCGGCACCCATGATGATTTCACCGGCGATGTGGAACCGGTTTGTCTGGCCATACCTGAAACAGCTGGTGGAAGAGGTAGTAGCCGCCGGACTGATCGCCATCCTGCACCTCGACTCGAATTGGACCCGTGAATTGAGCCGGTTCAGGGAGTTGCCCCAGGGAAAATGCATCATGGCCCTGGATGGCGAAACCGATATTTTTAAGGCCAAACAGCTGCTCGGGGATCATATCTGCATCATGGGAGACGTGCCGGCAAGCCTGCTCTGCTTCAGTTCGGCAGCGGAGGTGTCCCGGTATTGTCAGAACCTGATCAAGGAACTGGGACCCGGTGGCTATATCCTGCAATCCGGCTGCGATATCCCGGCCAACGCCCGACTGGAAAACGTCCAGGCCATGGTCGCGGCTGTAACGAACACCTGACAAAGCGGACAGCCCCTGTAACAGAACCGGGCGCAAAGATCCCCACGCCGGCAGCCTGCCGGAAAACCATAGCCGTTGATGCCCGGCGGGTTCATTATCCGTCGGTCAGGACCTCTTCAGCATCGCTCAACGCTGCCGCAACTTTCCCGATGTCGGATTCAATCGCCAGAAACGCATCCACAATGACCGGATCGAACAGGGTTCCCCTGCCTTCCCGGATGATGCCGATGGCCTTTTCATGGGAAAACGCAGGTTTATAACAACGGACACTGATGAGCGCATCATAGACATCCGCCAGGGACATGATCCTCCCCGAGAGCGGGATCTGGTCACCGCCAATGCCATCCGGGTATCCTTTTCCGTCCCATCTTTCATGGTGAGTCCCGGCTATTTCGGCGCTCATCAGGAGATAGGCATCTATTTTATAGTCTTTGGTGGCTCTCGTGATGATCGTCCTGCCATGGGCGGCATGGGTTTTCATAATCTCATACTCGTCGTCGGTGAGTCGCTCCGGCTTGAGCAGGATATTGTCCGGAATACCCACCTTGCCGATGTCGTGCAGGGGAACCGATAGAAACAGCGTGGCAATAAAACGATCGGTCAGCACCTCCTGATAAAACCCCTGGTTTCGAAGGGTTTCGGCTGTCATACGGGCATACAGCTGGGTTCTTTTGATATGTTCACCGGTTTCAGGGTCGCGGGTTTCAACCATACTGACCATCGCCCTCAACGTGAGCTGCTGAGAATCAACCAGTTTCCGGTACCAGGTATAGGAGGCTCTTTTTTCAAGAGCGAAACGGGATAATGAGAAAAACGTGAATAGTGTTATCGACAGCAGCAGGGGTATGCCGGGAGATACAAATACAGAAAGCCCGGTGAAGGCGCCGAAACTGGTCACCAGCAAAAGCAGCATCCAGAGGGCAGACCCTGTAAGAAGCACGACCGCGCCTTTTGACAGGAAAAACAGTGTCGTCAGGATAACCGCCGTCAGGATACAAACGGCGAGGATCAAGCTTTGTGACCAGATTGGGATGATCATGAACTGACGATTGAAGATGTTCTCCAGAATTGCGGCATGGACTTCAATCCCCGGAAACTGGGTATCAAAAACGGTATGGTGGATATCGTTCAGACCGACGGCAGATGATCCCAGAAACACGATCCTGTCACTGAGCGCAGACTTGTCATAATTGCCGTTCAACAGCTCAACCCCGGAAATATAGCGTTGCCGTCGTGCCGGCCCGTTAAACCGGGTTCTGAAATACCCGTTGCGGTTGATGGGAATCCGATGCTCTCCCGCTTGGATAAACAAGCCGTATAAATCCCGTTCAACAGTCGCATCCCCGATATTCTCGGCCTTCATAAACGTGGACAGGGAGAGATGGGGGTACAGTCGGCCCTGAAATTCAATCAACAGGGGCGTCTGGCGCAGGATGCCATCTTCGTCGTGCTGGTTGTTCATGGACCCGTTGAACGCCAGCCGGTCTTCCAGTGCGGCGGTATTACAAAGCACCCCGGTGGCTCTGTGAGGCGAGAGTAACCCACTCTTATCCACAATCCGGAACGGATTGTTCCGGCAGCCTTTATCCTTGTTAAAATGATCAAAGTAAAAATAGCGGGCACCAACAGTCCGGGATTGCTGAAGCATGTGCCCGAAAAAGCCGTCGTTATCCATCAGGGTCGACGGGACACCGGTAAAACCGAGTGTCAGGTTGAAATCACGCAGAAATTGCTGCTGCAGCACCTTCAGGGAAGTCTGGTCGGATTCCGGGAAGATGATATCCAGCCCGATCGCCCTGGGATTGGCCTGCTCGACGATGCTGATCAACTGAGCCATACGGTAACGCGGCCAGGGCCACTGACCGACAGCCGACAGGCTCGTTTCATCGATATCAACGATGGTTACCGGGCTGATAGTCCCGGTTGAGACAGCCTGTTTTGAGAACTGATCATAAAAGGCGAAGTCGACGGCTTTTAAAAAGGGATTCTTAAACGCCGTCCCCAGGATAAAGATCAGCACCACCGACGCCACCAGACCCGCCATCAGCAGCATGGCGGGTCTGGAAAAATGATTGTTTTTAAATGGGGATTTCAAGGGATTCGTCTCATTATCGAATCATGATTTCAACCCGCCGGTTTCGCTCTTCCGACACATTGTCCCCGGTCGGTATCAGCGGATCTTTCTCTCCAAACGACTGGACATAGATTTGCTGCAGGTCCTTTTCCTGGGATCGAAACAGTTTTTCAACAGCTCGGGCCCGCTGCAGGGACAGGGCAATATTGTGTTTGGCCGAACCTTTGGTATCCGTGTGCCCGATGATATTGATTTCGGCATTTTCCCGCTCCTTCAGCTTCTGCAGAATCTGTGGGATCAGCTTCAGGGACTGCGCAGTGAGCTCGGTCGAGTCGGATTCAAAATAGAGAATGAAATGAACGGGTTTTTCCGGTTCGGCTTTAAACAGAAGGTCAGAGTCTTGCTCGATGGTAGCTTTATTCGCCGGTTTCACCTCAATGACCGCTTTGTCATCGGACACCGCGACATAGGTATAGGGCTTTGTGAGCTCCACTTCAGCCATCTGGCTCTTGACGACAACCGCGCCCGTTTTGCCATCGGCATCAGGCAGCAGGACTACCGTGGTGGTGGGTGCCGAGCAGGCCAGCAGCAGGAATAGGGTGCTAATAAAAGTCAGTGTTCGCAGCATGATCTTCCCCCTGTTAATGAACGTCAACAATAAACCGTGTCCCCCGGATTCCAACGGTGGCCCTCGGCGTGGACAGATTAACCGATTCCGGTGACAGTTTACCTATTTTTCCAGTGTTAAACAGGGCTGACCCCTTCTTCAGATAAATGGCAAAATCATAGGTCTCCGTATTCGGTTCAAACACATAACTGTCGATGCGAAACTCTGAATCCGGTCCAATGGTGATGGCTGTCCCATCGATAAATATGATGCCGACATAACCATTCGGTCCGGTTTGGATAATATCCGCATTCAGCAGCTGAAATCCGCTGCTGGCAGGGACGATTGCGCTGTTTCGCTTGATATCAGCTTTGGGAGACAGGTTTTTGATCACCGCGACATGTTGTTCCGCCCGGGCTTCAGCGGCAGAAAACACCATGATCGCAACAACACAGGCAACAAGACGATTCATCACAGATCCGAGGTATGGGTGATTGTTTCCTTCCGAGGATTAAAAACTCAAAGCTCGCACTATAATCTATTTTTCAAATGGTATCCGCAGGAACATGTCCATTTTCTAATTTATATCAATATCGCCTGTTATTAAGGGTCTGGTGAAAACTGACAGTACCTGTTCCGTTTGATTTCCGCTCAGCCCTGAAGGGATTGTGTTTCAAGAACCCTGGAAGCCATGAAGGGATTCCAGGAGCTCCAGGAGGATTCATGCGTTTCTCGAAACACAATACCTTTGGGGCGTAACCAGGTGAATAGTGACAAATGACATTCCTTTTTACCGTTAAACCTGGGAGGATCAAGACAAGCCGCTGGTTCTTCCTGTTTCACCCGTTTTTACGGCTCATACAGTGGGTGCACCAAAATCATGTGAGCAATTTCGAATTTCGTTTCAACAAAAAAGAGCTGTGTCTCTCCTGTCATGCCCCGGAGGTGGGCATTCAGGTGTATTTCACCGTTTACACATCTGGACACCCGCCTGCGCGGGTGTGACGAACTACCCATATGATTTTGGGGCACCCCATGCAGTCGAACGCTTTACCCGGCAGCAGTCAGGTGTTAGGCTGGATCAGGCTTCCGTACTATTGCAGCGAACCTCCTGTTTAAAAACAGTTATGACACTTCTTGACATCTCAGCGGTGCTGATCACATTAACGGCACTGTTCAGCTATCTGAATCACCGTTTTTTCCGGTTGCCCACTACCATCGGGGTGATGATTATCTCGCTGCTGGCCTCCCTGGGGTTGATTCTCCTGGGCAAGCTGGGACTGGGAATTGAACATCAGGCCAGGATGGTTCTGGAACGGGTGGATTTTGACTTCGCCTTACTCCAGGGAATGCTGAGTTTTCTGTTGTTTGCAGGAGCGCTGCATATCAACCTGAACGACCTCGCCCGGCAAACACGGGTGATTTCAATCCTGGCTACCTTTGGAGTTGTGGCGTCCACGCTCATGATCGGAACCGGTTTCTTCTACCTGATCCAACTGTTTGGATTAGCCCTGCCGTTTGCCTATTGTCTGCTGTTCGGCGCCCTGATTTCTCCCACTGATCCCATCGCGGTGATCGGTATCCTGAAAAACGCTGGTGTTCCGAAAAGCCTGGAAATCAAGGTGGCCGGCGAATCTCTGTTCAATGACGGGGTCGGCGTAGTGGTATTTATCGCCCTTTTCGAAATCACCTTCGGTGGGCAGCCGCTCTCCTGGGGACATATCGGGCAGCTGTTTCTGCTGGAGGCTGTCGGGGGTGCATGTCTGGGGTTTCTGCTGGGTTATATCGCCTATCGCATGTTGAAGAGCGTGGACAACTACCAGGTGGAAATATTGATTACCCTCGCCCTGGTAATGGGCGGTTATGCCCTGGCCTCTGCCATCCATACGTCAGGACCGATCGCGATCGTCGTGGCAGGACTGTTGATCGGCAATCATGGTCGTTCGCTCGCGATGAGCGAAAACACCCGCAAGCACCTGGACACCTTCTGGGAACTGCTGGACGAAATTCTGAACGCTGTTTTGTTCGTCCTGATCGGGCTTGAGGTCCTGCTCCTGTCCTTTGCAGAGGCATTTTTATTCGCCGGTCTGCTCACGATTCCGCTGGTTTTGATGTCACGGTGGATCTCCGTTCTGCTGCCGGTGAAGATCCTGAGCCGCTGGCGGTCATTCACACCCGGCGCGATCTCCGTGATGACCTGGGGGGGTATCCGGGGAGGAATTTCTGTCGCCCTGGCACTGTCACTTCCCTCAACTCGACCGGAAAGGGAATTGATCCTGGCCGTTACCTATATGGTCGTGATCTTTTCCATCGTGGTACAGGGACTGCTCTTAAACGTGCTGGTCAGAAAAACCGTTATCGACCGGTAGGTGCACCTTCAGCGGCTGTTACCCGCATCGTTAACCTGAGTTTTGTTCCAGGACCCTGACGATCTGCAGGATCGTCTGGTTGACCGGTGTGGGAATTCCGTGGTGCTGCCCCAGCTCAACGACTTTCTGGCTGAAAATCTCCACCTCGGTTTTAAACCCGGCTTCGATATCCTGCAGCATGGATGTTTTCCCCTGGGGGGAGAGGGTGTATAAAACAGTGAGCCATTCAGCCAGATCCTGGTCGGTGAGATTCACCCCTTCGGAGGCTGCCAGAACAATCACTTCCCGCATGAGTGCTTCCATCAGTGCCCTGGCTTCAGACCGGGTCTGAAACACCCCGTAAGGGGCCCGCATGACTGCAGATGCCGGATTCATCCCGACATTGATCATAAACTTCCACCAGACCATGCGGATCATGTCAACCGGGATCTCATGGATGATTCCGGCCTTGTCAAAAGCCTGGCTGACCCGCCGGGCCCGCTCACTGATGTGCGTGTTATCCGGATCCCCAAAGTAGTGTTTCCCCGGTTTGGAATAGGTGACCCGGTTACCCTGGCGCACCGCATCAATACCGACGGAAACGGCATAGAGCAGTTTGTCCATGCCGTATTCCGCACCAATGATCCGTTCGCTGTCGAGGCCGTTCATGACCGAGATGATGGTGGTCTGTTCACCTGCCAGGTTTTTCAGATCCGGAACCGCCTGCGGCAGGTGATGGTGCTTGAGAGCGACGATGATCAGATCAACCGGGTCCATGGACTCCCGGGGATCGATGACCGGGATGGGATAGGACTGCCCGTTCACGATCAGGCCGTCTTTTCTGAGCCTGGCAAGACGGTCGTCTTTCGCCACCAGGCAGACTGAAAATCCATCCGCTTCAAAAAACCGCGATGAGAAATAAGCCCCCATGGCGCCTGCGCCGAGGACCGCTACCGTTTGAATCGCCTGCATCATCAGACCCCACTCAATGGTTGTCGCTGCCGTCTATTTCACGCAGGAGAGACCGGTTCGCAGCGTCCAGCAGGAGGCATTTCTTTGCCCTTCCCAGCTTCTTGATCTCAAGCTCTCGCTTTCCAGCCGTGCTGCGGGTATGCCCCCCCTCCAGATAGACCAGTTTGAGGGGCTTTCGCCCCCGAAAATACTTTGCCCCCCGACCCTCCGCATGCCGGGTCATGCGTTTGTCCATATCATTGGTGATCCCTGTATAGAGCGTGTTATCCGAGCAGAGAATCATATAAACCAGCCATTCCATAATGGGGTCACCTGACGGGAATATTTTAAAACAGGGTGATACCGGACCGGGAGGGATTGGCTGTCTTCACCGGCGGCGCTTGGAAGCCGACTTGCGAACACCCTCCTGGGGACCATCAACAGAGGTCTTTGCCATGGAGACGCAAAAAACGATGAACCCGGTGGACACACTCACCAGGGGAAAAACGAGGTACCAGAACGTATCCGCGCCTCCAACACTATTTTCCAGTGTCTGCGGTGGTAACCACCAGCCTGCGGCCAGCCAGCCCAGGAAGACCAGCACGCCCCCTGCCAGAATCCCACTGACACCGTTCAGGATTGCCCTGGTATAGTTGGCGTTTTTCCGGTATACCAGGATTCCCAGCAGCGCAACGGGGCCCAGGATAAATCCCATGGCTGTCCAGAAAAACTTGCCATACCCTTTTTTATACGCAATCAGGAACAGGAGCACAGCAAATAGCAATCGAAAACCGGCAAACATGTCAGTATTCCTGGTTAGAGAAGACGACGGGTATTTTCCCCCCGCAGGGGCTCCGCCCGGTATCGGGCTGGAACCTCATTGTTACTGGATTTTACCCGGGTTTACAAGCTGTTTGCACCGCCAGTCGGTCCCGGAAGCCTTCCGGGAGGTCTTTGGCCCCGAATAAAAAAAGTTCAATAACCCCTGAGTCTCTGATCCGATCTATTTTAAACCTGGAACCGTCAATTTTTGTCTTTGATGTAGCCATCGATATGGGATTCGACTGTCTGAAAGACATTTTCAAGAAATTCCAGCTCACAGAGTTGATGGGTCCCAAACAACCGGTACAGCTCTTCGGTCAGCTGTCGATGGTATTTTTCGTGACCGGTCACGTGCCGGATCCCATTTGGCGTCAGCCTGAGCAAGACCCTCGCAGAATTATAGACCTGTTCCAGTCGTTTTATTTTCAGCACTGCTCAGGCAAAAATCGCAGTAATCGGCCCCCTCCATGATCGTCTGGGTTCGCGTGAATCTGATATCCGGATTAAATCCTTCAAACAGCGCATAATCCCTGCCGCAGGAAAGGAGATAGCCGAACTCCGCCATGCCGTTCCGTTTATACATCTCGGCATAAGCACATCGCGATACGTTCATGAGAATTCTTTCCGGGCCGCTCTCCGGTAAATCGATCGCCAATGCGCCATCCTGGGAGAAAAGGGGTAATATGGTTTCCAGATCCGCCAACCGGCTGCCACCCGCCAGCTCTGCCAGCATTTTCCCACTGTCCCGGGCCAGTTGGCCGATAACCGTCTCTGCTATTGCAAATGTCTTTTCCTTTCCGATGGCTTCGGTAAACGCTTTCAACAGCGGCACTGTAATCAGGGCCTCGATTTCGCGTCTGACCAGCATACTCACTGTGTTAATATCGTCGTTCATCTCTTCTCCTTGAATGTGTCTCAGTTCTGTCAAAAATATCTGGCAGAACGGGTTTATTAAAGCTTAAATACCAATCTATTACGTTATTTTTCTCGATCTCCCCCTGTTTAGACCGGGGTTTTAGGGGGTAAAAGTGTGTGAGCCAATCGCTGTGATAGCCGT
>JAHJRI010000163.1 GCA_018830885.1 bacterium
ATCTGCTGGTCATTTTCCATGATATCCACCACGGACGCGATCAGCACCCCGGTATTCAGCGCCACCGCCTCTCCGGGTTCCAGGATCACATCCACACCGTACCGCTCCCTGAAAGAGCGGATGACGCGGATTGCCCGTTCCCGGTCATAATCATCCCGGGTCAGGTGATGCCCCCCACCGAAATTCATCCAGCGCATCTGACCAATCCAGGCACCGAATTTCTCTTCGATGACGGCCAGGGTGCGCTCCAGGGTATCCGCATTCTGCTCGCAGAGGGTGTGAAAATGGAGACCGGAAATCCCCTCCAGGTCCCCGGTACGGAACTGGCTCCGGGTAATACCCAGTCGGGATCCCCTGGCACAGGGATTATAGAGGTCGATATCGATTTCCGAGTATTCGGGGTTGATCCGCAGGCCGCATTGGATATGGGGGGGAATGCGGTCCCGGTATCGCTGCCATTGTCCGAATGAGTTGAAGATCAGGGTGTCGGACCAGTTGACCAGCTGCCGGATATCCGCGTCGGAATAGGCGGGGGAGTACGTCTGCACCTCGCCGCCGAAGGCCTCCTTTCCCAGTCGCGCCTCCCAGGGAGAACTGGCGGAGACGCCCGCCAGTGCTTTGCGGATCAGTGGAAAGAGGGAGACCATGGCGAAGGCCTTCAGGGCCAGCAGGATCCTGCAGCCGCTTTGCCGTTGCATCTCGGACAGGATCCGGAGGTTGTTCTCCAGCAGAACTTCGTCCACCAGATAACAGGGGGTTTCGATCCGGTCTAGATTGATTTGTGAAAATCGGTCACGGTCCATGGCAGTCCATGTTGATTCAGTGCATCCATAAACGGATCGGGATTGAGGGTTTCCATGTTAAAGACACCCTGCCCCTTCCAGACACCGGTCATCATCAGCATGGCCCCGATCATGGCGGGAACGCCGGTGGTATAGGAGACCGCCTGGGAACCGACCTCCGTATAGCACTGGGCGTGATCACAGATATTATAGATATAGACGGATTTCTCCCGGCCCCCCTGGCTGCCGTTCAGGATGCAGCCGATAACCGTTTTTCCCGTGTAGTTGGCCCCCAGCTCAGAGGGTTCGGGCAGCAGGGCTTTCAGAAACTTCAGGGGGACGATTTTCCGGCCTTCGTATTCCACTTCGTCGATGCGTGTCATGCCTACGTTCTGCAGTACCCGCAGGTGGGTCAGGTAGTTTTCCGAGAAGGTCATCCAGAAGCGAATCCGCTCCAGCCCCTTAATGTTCAGTGCCAGGGATTCGAGCTCCTCGTGGTAGAGCAGAAAGCTCTTGCGGACACCCACCTCCGGATAGTCAAAATCGATGTGTTGTGAGAGCGGTTCGGTTTCAATCCACTGCCCTTTTTCCCAGTATTTGCCCCGCTGGGTGATCTCGCGGATGTTGATCTCGGGGTTGAAATTGGTGGCAAAGGGGTGACCATGGTCCCCGGCATTGCAGTCCAGGATATCGATGGTCCTGATGGTATCAAACAGGTTTTTCTGGGCATAGGCACAAAAGACATTGGTGACCCCCGGGTCGAACCCGCTGCCCAGCAATGCCATCAGCCCTTTCTCCCTGAATCGCTCCTGGTAGTCCCACTGCCACTGGTAGCAGAACCGGGCTTCGTCCAGGGGCTCATAGTTGGCTGTGTCCAGGTAGTTGACCCCGGTTGCGAGACAGGCATCCATGATGCTCAGGTCCTGGTAGGGCAGTGCCACATTGATCACCAGATCCGGCTGGAACCGGCGGATCAGGGCGACCATGTCTGCCACGCTGTCTGCATCGACCTGTGCGATTTCGATGGCCCGGGGCGTCCGGGACTGGATCTGCCGGCACTTCTCAATCGTACGGCTGGCCAGACAGATCTCCTCGAACACGTGGGGGACCTGGGCGCATTTCTGAACCACCACCGCTCCGACACCGCCGGCGCCGATAATCAACACTCTGCCCATGTTTTATCTCCAGATATAGCTGAGAAATTGGTAGATCAACTTGGCTGCCATAAAATCCGGGGCTTTGTTGGCGCCCGGACAGAGCTCCACCACGTCGAAACCGATGACCGTTTTGCGGTCGGCAACGCGCTTCAGCAGGCGCATCACCTGGTACCATCCAAGTCCCCCCGGCTCCGGGGTTCCGGTCGATGGCATGATACCGGGGTCGAAAACGTCCAGATCGATGGTGACATACACCCGGTCTTCAAGCAGATCAAGGGCACGGTCCATCCAGTCTTCCCTGTCGTGGATCTCGTGGGCGAAAAATACCCTTTCCCGGTCCAGGGCATCCATCTCCGTGATATCCATGCTGCGAATACCCACCTGCACAATGGGGCAGATCTCGCGGATTCTTGCCATGACGCAGGCGTGGTTGAGCCCGGATCCCAGGTAGGTGTCCCTGAGATCGCTGTGGGCATCGAGCTGCAGAACGGAAAAATGGCTGTTGTGGTTGTGGACCGCCCTGACTGCGCCTAGGCTGACCGAGTGTTCTCCGCCGATAATCACGGGAAACTGTTCCTGCCTGAGGACGGTCTGCACCGCTTCAAAGACGCTGTCCACCATGGTTTCAGAACTGTCCGCCTGGATCGGTTTTTTGGTGTAAATACCCCGTCTGTAAACCTCTGTCCCGGTTTCAATATCGTAGAATTCAAGATTTGGCGACGCCTCCAGGATGGCATGGGGACCCTTGTTGGCCCCTTTCTGCCAGGTGCTGGTCCTGTCAAAGGGAACTGGAAGAATCACGATGTTTGCGTCCGGCAGTTCGAAATCTTCGTTGAAGTTTCCGAAACTCATCCGTTTATCTGCCATCGATGATGGGCACATAATAGTTTGTGAAACATAAGGCAACCAGCGCGGTCCCATGTTTTTTCTCAACAGTCAGTTCTCGTGAAATCAGGGTGATGTCCCTGAGATCATACTGTTCTGAAAAACCATTGGTATACAGTTCCTGCAGGCTGTCGTTCAGCTCCTGCTCAATCTTTTTTTCCGTGGTCTTGCCGCTTGTTTCACATACCAGACCGCCGTATTTTTCCTGGGTCTGTTTATCGTAGAGCCAGCCAAATATGATACCGGCTGCTCCCGATTCACCTTGTTCGAAGTTGCCCACAGCCATGATGGTTTCCATGACGGACCCGTGGACCATACCCTGGGGTTTGTCAATCTGTCTGGCTATTCCGGGGAGGATGGATGAGTAGCAGATAATGTTGTAGGCTTCAATGCCGGCATCTTTGAGTGCCAGGTGGTAGGATCCTGCGTGGATAGCGATATTGCTTTCGCCTGAGCCTTGGGTGATAAAGAATTCGTATGGAATCCTGTTGCTGATCAGGATGTGGTTGCCACCGTCAAAACGGGCTGTTTGCTCCATAACGCCTCCAGATTGCTGAATAGAGTGAATTTAAACGAGCTTATCAGCTCAAATATCAAGTTTGGTTTGTGACCGGATCTGTTGTTGAATAATAGTAGCGTGCTGTAACTAAAGCATATATCATCATCGCTGTTCATATAACCTTTTAGCTTGGTTTTAAGAATGGGTCATGCTGAACGCATAACCGCGTCTGACACTCTGTCCCTGCCGGGACTTCCAGCGTCAAACAGGTGCATTTCTGCCCGTTTTTGTCCTTATACTGGTTAATAGACCTATTTTTTTATGTAATTGGAAAAAAATCAACACAATTTCGTTATATAATTCCCTAATATAAAAATATCAGCAAGTTAAAATGATGTGCGGGTGGATAAATCGCCTTGTTCGATTGGGTGCCGTCAGGGGAAAAATCGGATTTGGAAAAGGGCTTCCGGGATCAGAATGCCCGGGTCCAGTTCAGGACTCCCGCTGCGTTGTAACGGCTGAGGAACGAGTAGTAAACGAGATCGGGATTGGCGTTGCCGTCCAGCGCACCGTAGGTGTATCCGGTGATATAAACATCGCCCGAGGCATCGATGGCGATGGCGCGAGCCGCTTCTGAATAGGCGGTTCCCATCTGTATTGTCCAGGCGGGCGTGCCCGTCGACCCGTATTTGAGCATGATCAAATCGGACCCTCCGAGACTGGTCCCCGTCAAATACCCGGTTGTACTGCCGGCCAGAAAAACGTCCCCGCTGCTGTCCAGGGCGATGCCGTTTGCATATTCGCTGTTCACCGTTCCCGGCTGCCGGATCCAGGCAATCGTTCCGTCACTGCCCAGTTTGACCAGGAACAGGTCCGCTTCGCCCAGATAGGTCTGACCCGCCAGGGCATCATCCGTATATCCGGTCAGATAGACATCTCCTGCGGCGTTGACCTGCATCCCCCGGAGATAGTCGTTGCCGACCGATCCCAGTTGTCTGACCCAGATCAGGTTGCCCAACCCGTCGTACTTGACCACAAAGAGATCATATTTGCCGCTGCTGGTGTTCCCGGCAAGCTGACCGGTTGTGAACCCGGCAGCGTAGACATTGCCCGCGGCATCGGTTTTGACGTCGATGCCGTAGACGCCGTTGACCACAGCGGCGCTGCTGTCCTCATCATTGCTCAGTTGGCGGGACCAGACCTGGTTTCCTGAATTGTCCAGTTTCAGGAGCACAAAATCCTTGGTGCCGGAAAGGGTCGCCGCAAAGGAGCCGTAGGTGTGACCTGCCAGATAGATATCTCCGGTGGCATCGGTGGTGATGCCATAGGCGTAGTCATCTGCAGCGGTGCCAAACTGCTTTTCCCATATTATTGAACCGTCCGCAGCGGTTTTGACCAGCAGCATGTCGACTCCACCGCTGTTGGTGTTTCCGGTGAGCGTGCCGTAGGTATACCCGGTGATCAGGACCTGGTTGGCGGTGGTGATGGTCATGCCCTGCAGGTAATCACCGCTGGTGCTGCCGATCAGGGTGGACCAGGCACGGGTGCCATCCGCAGTATACTTGATCAGGAAGATATCCGTCTCCCCTATGATTGCATGTGAATCGAGGGCGGTGGCGGTGTGCCCCCCCAGATAGACATCGTGGGAGGCATCGGTGGCCACTTTCACACAGGTCAGATTACTGGAACTCGCTGTTTCATCGGTGCTGGTGGAACTTTTACAGCTCCCCAGCCCGATTGCCAGGCATGAGACAACAAGGATCAACCATTTCGTTTGCGTGGTTTTCATATCGGTTTGAAAGAAATCTTCCAGGTGGTTTGACCGTCAGTCTCTCGGGTCTGTGTCCCTTCACTGCGGAAGGGTATGATGACAGATCCCCCAACAAATACCACTTAAGGTTAAATTCTGTCACCCACTCTTCATCAGATTGATCGATCCCGTCACTGTTTTCACCACTTTTTCCCACCAGCGGTTGTCGGTGGCACCCCTTCCCGGTCTTCAGCCTTTCTGTCCGGATCACGGTCACCGTTTTCCTGGCGCTGGCACATCTGCTGTCGCCCGGGGCTCTGTGCCATCGTCAACGGTTCTCCAGGTCCTGGTACCGGTTCAGTTCTTCGAGAAACTGGGGGGTGACTATGCCTTCCGCCATCCGGCTCCGGATCTCATCGAGTTGCCAGAATCGTCCGGTCAGGATTTCATGGGGGTTCAGGTGGATTTCGCCGTTTCGATACCCCGCTCTTCCCTCATTTCCCGGAGGGCAGCCTGGAGATAGGATTCGCCGGTATCCAAGTGATCCCCGACAGCCGTATCCCATTTTCCGGGCTGGGTGTCTTTGTTCCAGCTTCGTTGCTGCAGAAACCAGTCGGCGGCGGAATTGAAAACGAGAATGTGAATCACCCGGTGAATCAATTCCGGGTTGCCATGCACCTGGCTGCGTTCGGCTTGGCCGATGACGTGATCGTTCCGGTCAACGATGTCAAACCGTTCTTTCATGTCAGACCTGTTTCAAGCGGGGGATCAGGCACCGGGTGGAATCGGATCGAGTTTCAGGGGACCGGTTTCATGACTGGTGATATAGAAGGCATCGTCCTTTTCAAAGATCACGATGCCCTCCAGATATTCCACCGCAATGGCTTTTTCATGTTCCAGTTTCAGGAAATGGTGCTTGACCATGGTCAGATTCCAATCATGGGAGACATTGAAATCGATGTGGGAAGCCGGGCCCTCCTGCAGGAGATGGGTCAGTCGGCTGATCATCTCACGGGCAATTTTATCCGAGCGACCCACCAGCTCGCTGGAAAGATTCCCGGCAAACCACTCTCTGAACAATTGGGATGTTCCCAGCGCCCGGTGCAGTTTGAATACTTCCGGCGGGTTTTTAACGAAAAATGGGGCGATTTCAACCATGACTATGTTGGATTCTGTTTTTCCGCCCTGGCTGGTATACCCTTTGTCGGCCTGGTAGGCCGTTTCAATACAGCGTCCCAGCATGCTGGAGAAAAAACGGGCCAGCGGTGTGGGGGGGATGTGCTGACCGAACGCGTGGGCATACTGCTTGCCCTCCTCCGTCAGCCACATGAGGGATTCCCTTTCCAGGTGCTCCTCATCGTAGTGCCGGGCTGAATGCCGCATCAGGACAGAGATTTTTTCCACGCCTCGTTTTCTGAGCTGACGGACAATCTCGAGGGTCTTCATACCATACGGGGTTGTGTTGAGTGCCATTCGCTGGTTGTTGTCTGGTGGTTGATTCGATGAAAGACCATATTCCGGGGCATTTTGCAGTCCGGCGCAGTGTCTGGTTTCAATCCTTGAACCCATAGCATAGCGATATGGGAGACAACTGAAAACGTCAAAATGGATAAGATCTTCTTATTGTGGGACAACGGGACGGCTCTTCCGGGGTATATAAATCGCTGGACTTTTGTAAAAGTTTTGTATAAGGTGGTGATACAAAGTGCCTGCGAGCCGGGAAAAATCGGGTTCAGGCTGATGATCAATCGGGGAAAGCTTCACTCTCTGGTCATCGGCATCAGGCAAAACGCCTTTTTTGGAGGATATTGACGATGTTATTCGTGAATAAAAGAGAAGTCGTCATCGAATCGCTGTGGAAACGGTTTTTGTTCTGGCTTTACCAGCCATACAAATACTTTGTTTTTGTACCGGTGATGGCACTTTCCACGGCAATTTTCGGAACGCTGGTCTTCGTTCTGATGATTTTTTTGAAACCCCGGCTGGTTTCGAAGATCTGCGGTGCATCCTGGGCACGTCTCAACAGTTTCATGACCCCCATGCGGGTAACGGTCAGCGGCAGAGAGCAGGTGGACCCCAATCAGTCATACGTGATCATCTCCAACCACATGAGCCACTATGATATATTTGTACTTTATGGCTGGATCGGGATTGACTTCAAGTGGGTGATGAAAGCGTCGCTGATCAAGGTTCCCTTCCTGGGACCGGCCTGCGATAAACTGGAACATATCTTTATTGACCGCTCCAATACCCAGGCAGCGCTCAAATCCATCAACGAAGCCAAGAAGCGGATTGTCAACGGCACGTCCGTCCTGTTTTTTCCGGAAGGCACCCGCAGTGGCACTGGCAAGATGCTGCCCTTCAAGAAAGGGGCTTTTAAAATGGCCATCGATCTGAATCTGCCCCTGCTGCCGATCACCATTGTCGGGACCGATAAAGTGCTGCCCAAAGGCACCATCAACCTGCTGCCGGGAGATGTCGAGATGAAAATTCATCCGCCGATACCCGTGACGGGATATGACGATACCACGATGCACACCCTGATGCAGGAAGCCCGCCGGGTGATCCAGTCCGGGTTGTAAACTTCCAGATCAGAACCGGGTTTCCAGAAGCAGGGACAGGGCACCGGTGAGGACGACCTCGCTGCCGGAACCGGTTGGCCAGTCAATCTTTGTCCGGTTGGTGTAGGAGGCGAGCTTCAAGCCAACCAGGAAATATTCCCCCACCCAGTAAACGGGCACTTCCCAGCCGGAGAGTTCGGCTGCACCAGAGATGGTGTCCGTTGCCGTCACGTATTCATAGGGATAACTGGTATAGGCGGTGTAGGTTGTATAGGTGCTGGTGTGAAACCGGCTGCTTCCCAGGTAGCTCTTGACAATCTGGGGGGTGATGGCGACGTTGTCCCCGATCTTGAATTCAAACCCGAGACTGGCCGCCAGCAGGGACTGCTTATAGGCAAACTCCAGCCGGTTCAGGCCCACGGTTTCCTTCCCCCTGACCGTGAACTCCATCAGTCGAAACCCCACCATCAGACCGTTGGTCGACACGTAAGAATAGACCGGCAGTTCCAGAAGCTCCCCCTTTAGATCGACGGCCTGTCCATACCGCTCAAACGTCCCCGACGTGGATCCCAGGCCGACACCGATCCTGTGTCCCTCGGCAGTCGCCAGGGTGGGGATCAGCAGGACGATCAGGATAATCAGAATACTGCCTCTTTTCATAGGTCGTGTTCCTTGTCGGGTGCTGGGCGATTCAATATTCCATGTAGTAGGGCAGTCGTTTCGTTTTTGGCGGCAGGCCGCGGCCGGTGATCGATCCGCCACTCCGGCCCGGGCCGCTGACAGGAGCCCCGAATTTCATCTCGGCGGACACGCTGTAAGACGTGCCTTCGGTCACTTTTTCGTCGTTCTGGTCCAGCACGACGATGGTCTGTCTTCCCAGTGTCAGGATCAGCGTATCCCCCATGGGTATCGGGAACTTGATCACCTGCGAGGTGATCTGGGTCAGAGAACCGGCGATCTCCTGGTTGCGAACCCCGTAGGCAAATTCGAAGAAGGGGTTGACGGTCAGCCGGAGCAGGTAGGCATCGATATCATAGGCTCGATTCCGGCTGCTCGTTCCGGGCTGCATGATGGCCTGGAAGGATTTGTCGGCGTCTGTATAGTCCCCCGCTTCCAGAATCACCTGGGCCATGACCCGTCCGGCATCCATTCCCAGGGCGATGGTGGTCAGGTTGAGTCCGGGTTCGGTAAACGGCAGTTTTTCCAGGGTAATATTTGTGGAGCCCGTGGTGCCAATGGCCACCGGCTTGAATTCCATCACCGCCTCCACGGAGGGCCGGACCAGGAATCCCACGTCCAGCTTGGGCTGGTATGCGCTCAGGTTGAACATGACCCCGTAATCATTGTATTGATAGCTGCTCTTGCCGGAGATCTTTCCCTCCTGGGAAAAACTGTAAAACCCGGGCCAGGTGGTCACATAAGGATACCAGAAATCGAGTCGGGCGCTCTGCAGGTTTTTGGTTTCATAGACCACATCCCGCTGATTCTGCCGGACACCCAGGGAAAAACCACGCATGGGGATGGCCAGCAGAAAGCTGGTTGTCGACCGGGTGTATTTGGCTTCAATTCCCGGATCAACCGTCAGGCTGCTGAAATTGGCAGCGGACAACCGGTTGTGGAAATATTTGCCATCCTTGTAATTCTCCCGGCGATCATCAAATCCGATGCCCAGCGTAAAGTAAGCCGTGGGATAGGCCAGATCCACGTGGCCACCGGTGACCTCCCCGGTGTCGTATTTGATGGATTCCGCCTGGTAGGTGTTCCCGTCCGGCGCCAGAAAATACATCGCTGCGGGAGAGGAACCGATCCTGGCCTGGTTGGAGAGCGGCGAGAGGGTATTGGTCTGCTCGAACTGAAACGCAGTGATATCGAACAGAATACGATCAATAGCGGCTGCGCCGGCGGGGTTCAGGGTGATTTTACTTTTGGAGACGGTCCCGAAATCCGCCACACCACCGGCAAAAATGGACCCGGGGCAGAAAATCCCCAGACACAATACGACCCCCAGTATCCGGCACCGCCGGACCAGAGATGACCGTCTGCTGCGATACCAGCGACCGGATTCCGTTTCCGCGGGCGGTTCAGTGGTAGTGAACGGGTGCCCCATAGTTGAAGAATGGTTTCAGGGTTATGGGCCAATCAGAAAAAACTGGCTATTATCTGGAGATGGTTGCAAGTTTTTGACCAGACAGGCGGGTTTGATACTATCCGGTCCTTCTCGGACATCGGCTCAATAGATTTGAAGACCCATTTTGTCCATGAAGACGGCGAAAAGCTTCGACTCTTCCAGGGTCATAATTCCGTCGGCGACCATCACATCGCCAACCAGGTTGAGCACCATGTTTTTCTGGGGCAGGGTCAGATCGGGAATCAGCTCTTCCACAATGGTTTCGATTTTCTTCTTCAGCAGCTGGGGATCGGAAATAATGCTTTCGACCTCCCTGACGATCTTCTCTTTGATGGCACGCTGGTACTGATCAAAGTCTTCGTACTCCTCACGCCAGTGCTGATCAACAAAGGCCTGGATCACGACCCACTCCTTTTCATGGAGCTCCCCGTCGATCAGCGACATCAAAACAGCACTGTAGATGGCATTCTTCAATGATCGTTCATTAAACACTTCCGTGATGGCGTCGTTTTCCTGCATGGCAATGACTCCCCGATAGGGTCCGGGATCTTCCGGGTGTGGATGTTGGTCGTGTGATCGTAACGGGTATCCGGTTGGCACGGTCACGATTGGTTCGAAAGATCGGAAACCACGATGTAATTTGCGTCCGGTTCCAGCCGGACGTCTTTTAAGGTGGGCTTGGCAAAAATCAGGATCTCCTGCACCTTTCTGATGATCTTCTGGAGATTCTCAATCAAATGTTTCCGTTCTGTCAGCTCTTTTTCTGCCCCTGCCGCTACGGGGGATGACAGGGCCGCCTTGAGGCGCTTCAGCTCCTCCCCGATCTCCTCCTTGACCCTCAACACCCGGCGGTATTTCATCTGCAGAATTGAGGTGTTGCTGTAAGTCAGTCCGCTGGCCAGCTGCCTGAGCTTTTCCCGGGTCGGGTAATGAATGTTGTCGTAAGCGGGTTTCTGGAAGTACCGTCGCAGGGTTTGATGAAACGCCGTGGCTTCCATAAACTCGTCCAGATTCGTGATGATGGTGCCCAGAATACCGGAACGAAGCACCTCGATCCGATGGGTGTCCTCCAGCCGCTCATGAATTTCCGGCAACAGCTGGTGATTCAGGTCGACCGTTCGCAAACCGTATTTTTTCAGGGCCGGATTGAGGTCGTCGTCGATCAGGCGCTGGACGACGAAAAAAAAGTCCTTTTTGCGGATGCGGTGCATTTTTTCACTTTTTCGCACAGCGATCCACTTGTCGGTGCGATCGACCCGCTGGATACTCATCTGGCTGCTGATAATGTCGTCCGGACTGATGTAGAAATTGCCGATATCTTCGTCGCCAATCGTCTGGCTGGTTCCGACCAGCATCCAGCGGCTGAAATCCACCGCGGCCTCTTTGTTTTCCGCCGGCTGCCCCTCTGTTTCCCGGGCTTTCTTTCTCAGGGTCTGGTTGTTCCGAATGACTGACAGGAGCATTTTCCGCAACCAGTAGGACATGGCCAGGCTCGATTTGAGGCTGGTCAGCTGCTGGTCCCGGGTTTTTTCGAAGCTCCGTTTATACTCCTCCATGGCCTCGATGGTTCGGACGCTGTGTTCACCGGGCGTTTTCTTCTGGCTGAACCGGTAGTGATCTTCGTTGATTCCCGGCAGGAGTGAATGGAATTTCAGCCGCAGCAGGGTTCGGCACTCATCCGGGTTAATGCCGGCAAACGCATACTCCAGGTCCTGCATGGGGGTATGGTTGATGAGCGAGATGGTGTTTTCGGACAGGCCTTTCAACGCAGCGACAACCTGTACCAGGATATCATAGAGCTGAGACGCGATCTGACTCAGAGGATCATTGCCGAAATTCATCAGGTCATCTTTTTTCGAATGCAGACGGATAAATCGAATGACCTCCTTATGGTCGATCAGGATTTTTCCGTCCCGATTGAAGGTGGGAATATCCCAGCACCCGTTGATAATATCCAGCGTGGTGAGGTCATCGGCTGTCGGCTGCTGGTAACTCGCTTTGATCAGACGGATGGTATAGGTCGGTTTGTTCCGTTCCAGTCGAAACTGCAGTGGCAGGGGGTCCTTCACCACCGGGGTCTCCTTGTCGCCGATGTTTGCAAGCAGCACGCGCTGTGAGTGCTCCAGGGCGTAAAGATGTTTGAGCCAGTGTTCACAGACGTTGAAAAAACTCTCCAGCCGGTCGGCCTCATCCGCCGTCGCACTTTTCAGGCCTTTGGCCGCCCTGGCTTCGTGCTGGGCGGTCATGATCGGCAGGTATTTCTTTTTCAGCTCGTAAAGCTGTGTGCCGAACTGGTTGGCCTGGGAGGTTTCCTGGGTTGTCTCGGCCGGTCTGACGGTCTGTGGCCCTGGTTTCGATCCGCTTTCCAGGTTGGCCAGCGGAGAAACGGCCAGTTCCTTCAGTCCCGCTTCGATGGTGTGCACAAACGCAGTATAGAATTTGACGGTCTGTTCCTGCTGGGCGTTCTCTTTCAAAACCGCGATCTCCCGCAACAGCTTTTCAGCTGATCGGGTGAGACGTTCAACCGTTTCGGGCGCTATGGCCGTCGGACCGGCAGAGACCTGTTTCAGCAGGGTAAAAAGACGGACTGTTCCCCGCAGATCGCGGATAACCACCGCTGGAATGCGACTCAGCTTCTCCATTGCCTGGGAGTACTTCCGGAATTCCGGCCACCAGTTGTTGCCGCTCATGGCAGAAAATGGGAATGCGGGTGTTGATTGCGGGACCGCGCCAACGATCCTGCTGGTTTGGTAAAGTGAGTGTTTCTGTTGCCCGGATGGTTCGCTTCAAGTTTGCCGACCCGACCTATAACTTACATGTCCGTTCAATCTCTTGCAACATTTTCACATCCTATTTGCACCCGCGCCCTGCAGATGACAGACCCCAGGTCAGCCGGCCGCCGGCAGGATCACTGGCAGATATTTCATACAGGAAGTGTCGAACCGGGATTTTCGGATGGGTCGGGGGAAAACGCGACCATGATGCCGAGGTATGTCTTTTTGAGGTTTCTCCCGGTGACGGCGACGATGGGGATGGCCGGCAGCAGCATCAGCCCCAGGAAAGGCGCTTTCTGAAAGGCCATGGCCTTGATGCCGATGACGACGGCCATGACGGCCAGGGTCAGCACCAGCAGACGCCAGAGCAGCTGCAGTTCCCAGTAGTGGGGCAGTTGCGGGTAGCGTCCGTGAACCCGGAGATATTGAACCTGCCGGGGTATCTTCAGGACTATGAAAAAGATCAGGTGGATGGCGATCCAGTCAAGCAGTATGATGCCGGTGCCGTCACTCAGCCAGTGATGCAGGGTCATGCTGCGACCGATGGCCATGCCGGCAGCGTAGACCAGGGTCAGCGCCCCCCAGACCCATCCCAGGATCTGAACCCGCAGGGGTTGCGTGCGATCTGCCGCCAGGATATAGGCCAGGGTGAGCATCAGGATGGCGGTGGCTGTATGACCGCTGGGCATGCTGCCAAAAAAGATACCGTCAGAGACGAACTGGGGCCCGGACTCAAACCAGTGGGTGAAAGGCAATCCCTTCTTGACGACCAGGTAAGGCCTGGCCCGACCGACCATCCATTTGAGACTGTGGACAAGCCCCAACCCGGTGACCAGCGCGGAAAAAAAGACAAATCCCAGGTAGGGACGCCAGGGCTGCAGCCTGGGAAAGGGGGAGCCGCGGTAACTGCAGAAGTACCCGGCTGACATAACCAGTGCAAAAATAATTCCCGGATCGCTGCCGCCGAAGGGGTCGCCATCTGCCAGGGTCCGGTTTGTGAAATTCCCCCAGAATTCGATCTGGTGGTGATTCAGCCAGAGCGTCCATTCATAATCCACCCCCGAGAGCAGCAGCATGGCTGTCAAAGAGAACAGGATCAGGATGAGGAGACCCCAGGGAACGTTTTTATTTCCGGTCATGGATGCTCGCGGTATTTCTGTGTAACTGTTCCCAGTTGTGACAAGATCGGCTTGTTGGTTTGCTGAATCGTTCCCGGGCTGATGATTATGCGGGCTGCCGGCCCAGAATGATTCTGGCATCCAGGGCGGAACAGCCCTCGTTTTCGTGGAAAATACGCAGCGGGTTGACATCCAGTTCTTCAATCTGCGGAAAATCCACCAGCAACTGACTGATACGGAGAATGGCATCCAATAACGCTTCGATGTCAAAGCGTTTGCTGCCCCGGGCCCCCATCAGGATCTGTGCCCCGTGCAACTCCTCAACCATGGCGCGGGCCTCGGCAGCGGATATGGGGGCGACCCTGAGGGTGGCCTGTTCAAAGATTTCGACAAAAATACCGCCCAGACCCAGCAGAACCACCGGTCCAAACTGGCGGTCCTGACGCCCGCCCAGGATCAGTTCCCGTCCCCCGACCGCCATGGGCTGGACCAGAACCCCGTCGATACCGGCATCCGGGTAGGCGGCGCGGATCCGCCGGATCATGTCAGCGTATGCGTCGGCCACATCCCTTCCGTTGCGCAGGTTCAACTGGACACCACCCACATCCGACTTGTGGGAGATGTGCTCCGCGATGATCTTCATGGCCACCGGGAATCCCAGGTTTTCTGCAGCCTGCTGGGCTTCGGTGGCGTTCGTCGCTTTCAGACCGCGCACCGTGGGGATGCCATACCGTTCCAGTACATCCACAGCCTCATCCAGCAGGAGGTCCCGGTTTTCAGATTGGGCGGTTTTGATCATATCGGCGACCGCGGCCTTGTCCACGCTGAATTCCGGAATCACTTCCAGGGCATCGGCTTTTTCGGCCAGCAGTGCGTGTTCGTAATCCAGTTTCAAGCCCCTGAAGGTCTCCACCACGTGGGTAAACACCGGGAAATCGGTCTGTGCCCGCAGCCGACTGATATCTTCAGCGTTTGCAGAGATATAGACAGCTACCGGTTTATTGTGTGTTCGACCCAGTTCTCCCAGCCGGTTGACCAGGATGCTGGTCATTTCAAAATCGGTCTGGGCGACAGAGGTGTGCAGAAAGACAACCCCATCGACGTTTTCCTGTTTCAGGGTATCATCCACGATGCGGTAGTACACTTCGAGATCAAAGAGATCCCCAAGGTCCAGGGGATTGGTCAGCTTGATGACGGAGGCCCTGAAATGCTTTTCAATTTCACGGATGAACTGTTCGGGAAACTCGGCCAGTTCGAATCCAACCTGTTCACAGGCGTCCGCTGCGATAATGGCATGACCCCCCGAGCGGGAGATGATTGCCAGTCGCTTGCCTTTCAGGGGCGGCAGTTTCAACGTTTTCAAATAGTTAGACAGGGTGGTGACATCGTGAATCCGCGTAATGCCGCACTGCCGGAAGGCCGTATCCACGACCCGGTCGTCATTGGAGAGCGAGGCCGTATGGGAGGCCGCGATACTCCGGCCCATCTGCCCGATGTTGGACTTGAAGATCATGATGGGCTTGGTGGACGCTCTGGCCAGTTCCATCAACCGGCGACCGTTGCGGATGCTCTCCAGGTAGATAAAGATCACCCGGGTGCCCTCGTCCGCGATCAGATACGCCAGCAACTCCTCAGCGTCGATGTTGAGCATGTTGCCGGCGGAGACAAACTTGTTCAGACCGATGCCTTCCCCGGACATGTGATTGAGAATGGCCAGCCCCACACCGCCGCTCTGGGAGATGATCGACACCTCCCCTGCCCGGATAAAGGGCCTCAGCCGGGGAAAGGGGACACAGAAGCCGTTTTCCATGTTGATCACACCGATACAGTTGGGGCCGACAAACCGGATATCATACTTTTTTGTCACCGCCACCAGCTGGTCTTCAATTTTTCTCCCCGCTTCGCCATACTCCCTGAAACCGGCCGTTTCGATGATCGCATGGCGAATTCCCTTCTGACCGCACTCCTCCATCACTTCCGGTACAAAGCGGGCGGGAATGAGAATGACCGCCAGGTCGACATGGTCCGGGATATCCAGCACCGATTTGTAAATACGCCGGGTCGCAATGGCCCCGCCTTTCGGTCCCACCCCGTAGACAATCCCGTCGAAACCAAAATCGATCAGGTTCAGCATGATGTTGCGTCCCAGGTTGTCCGGGTTGGGAGATACGCCAACGACAGCGACACTGTGGGGGTCGAAGATGTTTTGCATGGTGACTCCGGTTGCTTATGTCAGTTCAAAACAGGCAGGATCTCGTCAAACAGTTTCCTGCGGCCCAACGGTATGGTACAACGAATGACCTGTGTTTGCATATCGGTCAGATGGCTTTCCGTCAGACTGGCAACGCCGGCCCCGGGGCCGAAATCCAGCACATGGGTGATGCCGTTCAGGCCGGTCAGGGGGGCGATCTGTTTCCGCCAGAATGCCGGATGAATAAAGTATGCCTGCATGACATCCTGGACAATGTCCGTGCTGTTGCCAAGATTGGCACCGGTATCGTTGGACCAGACGGGGATTTTCAGCTGGCTGCCGCTCAGGGAAAGACCGATGCGTCTGGCGTCAATGGGCGATGTCTCCAGGGCATAATCCAGAAAGGGGCAGTGTGCCGCAATGGTTGACGGGATGAATTTCCAGCCGATTTCGGGATCCCGGGCGCGGATAACGTGGCTGAAGGCAATCAGGTTTTCCGGCAGACCAGCCACGATCCAGCGGTCGGGCAGCAGTTCATAAGCGGGATGAACGATGCCATAGTCTGAAAAAACCCGGTTGAAATCATCCAGTTGCTGCCGGTTAATATTGTTAATACTGGCCATACAGCTGGGGCTGCCATCCCCGATATCCAGACGGGCGGGGTCCAGGTCCAGCCGGATGCCGAACCGGGCCATCGACTGCTGGCAGCGAACACCCTGCCAGAAAAACATGGCCTGTACCTTGAGCGCCATCTCCTTCAGTGCCGGAAGCGGCAATCCCATGCCGGCCAGCACGGCTGCCAGAATGCCGGTGGAAAATCCGGTGGCGCTGTGAGTGTGGGCCATCAGCCATTCGGGATCCAGACCCTCCTGTATGACGGAAATATACGTGGCGATCTGGCAGAGATAGATCAGCGGATGGGAAAGGGGAGAAGAGAGCAGGTAAGCCGCATCCGGGGTTTGCTCGGGGGACTCGATCCAGCGGATCACGTCGATTCCCTGGCTGAAGAAGTCGGTTTCAGCGTCATCGTAAAGGGCCAGTTCCCGCTGAATGATTGCGGCGGCGTCATGGATGAACGGTTGAATATCGGGGTTCATCCTGTACAGACGCCGCAGCTCGTCCATGTACTTCATGCCCTGACCCGCAAACTGAATAAAAATCCTGGGGCTCCTGTCCTGACTCATGGCTGTTTCTATCTCCTCTTTGTCTGTACGCTGGCGAATCGATGAAGTGTGTGTGTTCCGTTTTACCAGTGACAATCAGTATTTTTCGCAGTTTTTCGCTTCCTGTCAATGGTACCCTGAAATTTTTGAGGCAACTGCGACTTGCCGATCCTTCACCGGACCGGGCTTTCTCATCCTTCGTTGTGCCCTGCGGGTCACGGGTGTTTGTATGAAAAACACTCACCACAGAGACACGAAGTCCACGAAGGAAAACAAGCTGAGCTGAGTGACTGTCATAGAGCTGTTTCAATTGCTTAGATCATCTTGAAATAAGTCTCCCAACTGAAAGGGGTTCATATCAGTCGCGGGTCAACACCGCAATATCATTCTCATGTTTCGTTGCAGTTACTATTCACCTGCATACGCCCAAAAGATATTGTGTTTCAAGAAACGCATGAATCCTCCTGGAGCTCTTGGAAGCCATCCATGGCTTCCAAGGTTCTTGAAACACAATACCTTCGGGGCTGAGCGGAAATTGAACTGAATAGATACTCGTTGCAATAATAAATTCTGCTTCAACAGGGTCATGTCTGGCAGTGAACGGGTGTTGCCTGATTGGGTTTATTGGATTACGCTTTTGATGTACCAGCCTGCAAAAACAACCGCTCCTTATTCCTCCTGCCAGCCTGTTTGTTGAGGTCGGGGTTTGTCCGTTTCAGGGACGCTGCCGGTCGTCGAGCAGCAAATTGTGAAGAATTTGATCGTTCATCAGGCACCCACTATCACCGGAGTTTCAAGTGTCACCCGCGACGAAACGTCTTTTACCCTATCTCAGTCTTGTCTGTGCCACGCTTCTGTGGTCCAGTTCGTTTATTGCGCTGAAGGTCGCCTTCAGGGTCTACGACCCCATGGTTGTCATATTCGGCCGTCTGTTTGTGGCGACCCTTTTCATCCTGATTGTTTTAAAACCGTTGCGGAATCTGCGGTTTCGGAAAGGGGACTTGAAATACCTGGTTTTTATGGGGTTGTGCGAACCCGGGCTCTATTTTCTGTTTGAAGCCACAGCCCTGGAGTACACCTCGGCGTCCCAGGCCGGTATGATCACCGGGACACTGCCGCTGATTGTAGGGATAGCCGCCTGGATTTTCCTGAAGGAGACCCTGAACATCCGGACCATCCTCGGATTTATGCTGGCACTGGTCGGGATCGCCCTGCTCAGCGGCAGCAGTGAAATCACGGCAAACGCCCCGGATCCGCTGTTCGGGAATTTTATGGAATTCCTTGCCATGGTGGCGGCCACGGGGTACATCATCTCGCTGAAAAAGCTGAGCGACCGCTATTCCTCGCTTTTTCTGACCACATTCCAGGCTTTTTTTGGCACGCTGTTCTATTTTCCCATTCTTTTCCTCCCCACCACTCAATCGCCGACCGTGATGAATCCGCTTTCGGCTTTTGCCATTGTCTACCTGGGAGTGTTTGTAACCTTTGGCGCGTACGGGTCATACAACTATGGCGTCAGCCAGGTGCCCGCCAGCCAGGCCACGGCCTTTATCAACCTCATCCCGGTTTTTACCGTGATCATGGGCGTCCTGATTCTGGACGACCGGTTGACCATGATCCAGTATGGTGCTGTTGCTGTGGTTTTCACCGGTATCTATCTCAGCCAGACAAAACAGAAGCCCGCGCTCGTTACCGGAATCCCGACTGCTGGTGCAGGGGATTCCAGCTGAAAAATGATTCACGACAAGTGTCCCGGTTCCCGTTTCCATGTGGCAGACCCCCAGTGAAAGCCCCGACACCATCCCCGTTCCCACGTTCGCAATCCTGACCGTTTCACGTGTGTAATTTTCCGTAATATTTTGTATTGACATGGTTTTGAAAACTTTACTAGTGTCAAGTCTGTTGTCCATTGTCGGCACTCGCAGAAATCCTGTGACAGGGTCTCGCTGCGGGGACCCTGGTTTCTGCGAAATCGAAGCGACAATCGAGACTTGAAGCGACGCTGGGATACCCCGGCAGGCATGACAGACCATGAGTAATCGAATCAGTGACCCGAGAGATAGGGAACAGGAAAAGGAGACTTTATGTTGAAGAATCGAGTCGATGGCAATGCAGTGGATGAAGACCGATATCTTGCGTTGGAAAAAAAATACAGGGAAAAGTGTCACCAGATTAACCTCATGAAACAGATACAATTTGTGACCGCCAGTGATTTCAGCCTGAACCGGTTTCTGGAAGGAATGATCGACCAGGTTCTGAGTATGACTGAAACCATTTCCGGAGCCCTGCTGCTGTGCGATGACATCAATGGGTCGCTGGTATTTGCAGCTGCCCGGGGACCGGGTTCGGATGAGTTGAACGGGCGGGTGATTTCCGGGACAGAGGGCGTTGCCGGTCAGGTTGTCGCCACCGGGCAGCCCTATATTTCCCAGGATACGGCCAATGATCCGACATGGGATCCCCGTGTGGCGGCTTCCATTGACTACCGGACCCGCAATTTGATCGCGGTGCCGCTGCTCCTGCGGGGCCAGACGATCGGTGTGCTGGAGATCATCAACAAAAAAAATGGACATCCGTTTACCAGGGCGGATCTTGTCGTTCTCGAGAGCATCTCCTCTGAAGTCGCCCTGATTGTTGAAAATGCCCGTCTCATGGCAAGGGCGCTGCAGCAGAGCCATGACATGAAAATCCTCTCGCAGCTCTCCAGCATTCTGAATTCCAATCTGGATCACGATGTTGTCAAGAAAAGTGCCATGGAGGCGGTGATTGAACTGTTGCATTGCGAGACCGGCTCGCTGTACCTGATCGATGAAGAGACCAATGAACTCTATTTTGATGTCGCGCTGGGTGAGCAGGGCGCTGAGATCAAGAACAACCGGCTTAAAATGGGCGAGGGGGTGGCCGGATGGGTGGCGCTGCACGGAAAATGTGATCTGGTCGCCGATACGACAGAAGATGTGCGATGGAGTCGCCGCATGGATGAAAATTCCTCCTTCGCAACGAAAAATATGGTGACGGTACCGGTTAAAACAAAGAATAAAATTATCGGGGTCCTCCAGGCGATCAATAAACTCGAGGGAAAAAAACCAACCCGGGACGACTTGCTGCTGCTGGAACAACTGGCGGACCAGGTGGCCATTGCGTTGGAAAATGCCCGCTTGTACAAAGAGCAGAAGATCATGTTCAGGAAAACAGCAGAAGCAATCGTGACCGCTATTGAGAAAAGGGATCCCTATACGGGAATGCATACCAAGCGGGTCCGCGACTTCAGTATGGCCACAGCCAGATATCTCGATCTCTCAGGTGAAGACCTGGAGTGGCTCGAACTGGCGGCCATCCTGCACGATACCGGAAAAATCGGGGTTGACGACCAGATACTGAGAAAGCCGGGAAAGTTGACCCGGGAGGAGTTTGAAAGTATCAAGCAGCACCCTGATTATGGTGTCGAGATCCTGCAGCACATTGAAGCACTGAAACCTGCCATTCCCGGAATGAGACGGCACCATGAACGATTTGACGGGGGTGGCTACCCGGGGGGATTGAAGGCAATGGATATTCCCCTGATGGCCCGGATTATCAGTGTCGCGGACACCTTTGATGCCATGACCTCCGACCGGCCGTATCGCAAGGGGATGCAGCAGCAGGTGGCACTGGATGAGATCCAGACGCTGGCTGGGCGGCAGTTTGACCCGGAGATTGTTGAGGCCTTTACCAGGGCCTATCAGAATGGAGAGCTGTTTACCGGATAGCTTCCTGCGGTCTGTCCGTTCCCGCAGGCACAAAACTGCTCCGGCTGTTGTCCCTGACCTTTTCCTCACCCATTCCCGCCTTAACTGCGACCCCGGGATCCGGGGGCTTGCCAGACTGCCGATCTCCCTGATAAGGATTGGCATGAGAATTCATGCATGGGGGGATTTTAAGGTTCGAATGTTACTGGCGTCTCCAGCCTTTCTGCTTCCAGCGGGAGTTAAACAATATCAGAGGTCTGTCATGAAAATAGATTTGCCGCGACACTTGTGGTACGGAAATACCACCCTTTCCATTGATCTCCCGGATGAGTGGGATGTGCAGCTGTGTCCCATGAACGGGGCGAACACGCCGGCACTGACCCCGGACCAGCTGAAGAAGGCGATCCTGACACCCATCGAATCGCCGCCTCTCATTGAACTGGCCAGAGGAAAACAGTCGGCCGTCATCATCTTTGATGACATGACCCGACCGACCCGGACCTTTGAAATTGCCCCGGTGGTCGTGGCGGAACTCCTGGCAGCCGGTATCCCGGAAGAACGCATCACCTTTGTCTGCGCCCTGGGAACCCATGGAGCCCTGACCCAGAACGAATTTCGCAAGAAGCTGGGACCCGAGATGACCCGCCGGTTTCGCGTGTACAATCACAATATCTATGAAAACTGCGTGGAGGTGGGTGTCACCCGACGCGGAACCCGGATGATGATCAACCGGGAGGTGGCGGAGGCGGATCTCAAAATCGGGATCGGCATCGTAACCCCCCATCCCCAGGCTGGTTACAGCGGTGGGGGGAAACTGATCCTGCCGGGGATTGCCCACGTGGACAGTATCTCCCACTACCACCTCCAGGTGGAGGCCATGGGCAAGGAGACCACCGGCATGGGGAAACACCATGCCAATATTCTGCGGGAAGAGATCGACGAGGCGGCGGCCATGGCCGGTATCGATTATTTCATTAACGCCATTGTCAACGGTCGGGGAGAGACCACCGCTCTTTTTGCCGGCAGCATGAAAAGCGCCCATGGAAAGGCGGTGGAGAAGGCCGCGACCCACTATGCCACCGAACCGATCCCCTCCGGGAAGGATCTCACCATCGCCAATGCATTTGTAAAGGCCAACGAGATGCCCATCGCCGTCCGGCTGGGGATTATGCCCCTGAAAGACTACACCGGCACCATGGTCATTATCGCGGACTCCCCCGAAGGTCAGGTGATCCATTACCTGCTGGGTCGCTGGGGAACGAGCTATGGTGGACGGCAGTATCCGATTGCGACCGTACCCGGCAGCCTGGATCTGATTATCATGGCCCCCTTCCTGGACAAAACCTTCGGGGACTGGTTCTCCAATCCCGAGGTGATCACCTGGACTGAAACCTGGGAGGAAACACGGGCAATCCTGGAATCCCGGTTTCAGCACGGCGCCAAAGTGGCTGTTATTCCCAACGCCACCATGCAGTACTATAACGTTTAACCGCCCGCCGGGAGTGACATGAGATGCTGGAGCAGACAGGAACCCTGGCTTAAGAATATTTATTTGACGGACACTGCTGATTGAGGACAATCCATGAAACTATTTCAACCCCTGACGATCCGGGGCATGACCCTGAAAAACCGTCTGGTGCTGCCGGCCCTGCACCTGGGACTGGGCGTTAAAAGCCGCCGGGCACGGGAATTTTACCTGGAGCGCGCCCGGGGCGGCGCCGGTGCCATTATCATGGCGGGCACCTCGGTGGATCTTTTCAACGACGATGCGGCCTGGGGGCGTCCGGACGGTGTGAATCTCTTTATCGAAACCATGCGCCCCTTTACGGCCGGGATTCGTGAAACCGGGGCCCGGATCGGGATCCAGCTCTGGCATGGCAACCAGATGCCGGCTGGAAATGGGGGATACATCAGCGGGGTTCCCAAGGTGGCGCCCTCCCCGAATGAATTCTGCCGGGAACTGACGATCCCTGAAATCCAGACCATCATCCAGCGTTTCGGAGATGCCGCCGGCCAGGCGAAAAAAGCGGGATTTGACTTTATCGAGCTTCATGGCGCCCACGGCTATCTTATCTGCCAGTTCTTCTCGCCCCTGGACAACCGGCGGACGGACCGGTATGGCGGAGACCTGGACCGGCGCATGCAGTTCGGAAAGGAACTGGTGCAGAGGGTCAGAAAATCGGTGGGGGATGATTTTCCCATCTTCTATCGTCTGGGAGCCTTTGAACCCATACCCGGCGGCGTCACCCCCGAGGAGAGCGGACAGTTTGCCGCCGTCCTGGAACAGGCAGGGGTGGATGTGATTGACGTCTCCCTGGGTCGCTCGGTCAAGCGGGGGGCCTCCCCCACCCAGAAAGCAGACATGGGGACCTTTGTTCACCTGGCGGAAACCATTAAACAGAACGTCACCATCCCGGTGATCGCCGTGGGTCGGATCAACACGGGCGCGGTGGCGGAATCGGTCCTGGCAGAAAACCGGGCGGACCTGGTGGCGGTCGGCCGGCAGTTGATCGTCGATCCCCGCTGGCCTCAAAAGGTCCGGGAGAACCGGGAAGCGGAGATCGTGGCCTGTATCTCCTGCAATCGCTGCTTCGGGCCCATCCTCAATAAAAAATGGCGGCCCGGGGACCGGATCTGCAAGCTTAACGACTGGGCCGGCCGGGAGGTTGACCGGGTCGGTGCTTAAACAGGGTTAACTGCCAGGCAGGGGGTTATTTCCGGTGGTAGGTGAGGAACGAGAACGCGAGGGTTTCGCCACTGATCCTGTCGATCCCCTGCTGATCCACCTGTTTGACCAGCTCCCACTCGTCCCAGTTGATCTCCGGGTAGAGGATATCCCCTTCGATATCCTTGTGGATGCGGGTCAGTTCGAAGATATCCGCCACGGCCATCCCCAGTTTGTAGATGGTCGATCCGCCGGTGATATAGGCTGTCTCGACCCCCTTTTCCCGGACATAGTCGATGGCATCTTCGAAGGCGTAGAAGATGGTGGTGCCTTCCGGGTGGTAATCCTTATCGAAGGTCAGCACGATGTTTTCCCGCCCGGGGAGGGGCCTGGATTTTTCGGGCAGGGACTCAAAGGTGACATCCCCCATGATGCAGGGGCAGCCCATGGTCAGTTCCTTGAAATGCTGAAAGTCCTCGCTCAGTCGCCAGGGGATGTCGTTTTTTCGGCCGATGACCCCGTTTTGGGCGACAGCGACGATAACCGCAATTTTTGTCATCGGGCGTTCCTCAGACGGCAATGTCAAATTTGATCCCGGGGTGGGGGTCATAGTTGTCGATGATGGAGTCCTCCCAGCACCAGTCGAAGAGGGTGGTGAACGTTTCCGTGCGAATGGCGGGCAGTGGCCTCGGGTTGCGGGTCAACTGCCTGTTGAGGCCGTCAATATGGTTGACATAGATGTGGGTGTCGGCCAGAAATCCCACCAGTCGTCCCTCTTCAAATCCCGCCTCCCTGGCGATCAGGTGGAGCAGCAGGGCGTAGCTGGCGATGTTGAACGGCAGCCCCAGGGCCACATCGACCGAGCGCTGGTTCCAGAGCAGGTTGAGTTTGTTGCCGATCACCGTGACTTGAAAACTGTAATGGCAGGGCGGGAGTGCCATGCCATGGAAATCCACCGGGTTCCAGGCTGAAACGATCATGCGGCGGTCGTCCGGATCTGTTTTCAGGGTGTCCATGACCTTCTGCAGCTGATCGATGCCGCTTCCCCGGGGTTGTTGATCGCAGGCCGTATAGTCGGCGCCGAAGTTCCGCCACTGCCAGCCGTAGATGGGGCCCAGTTCCCGTTCTGCCGCCATCCGCCGCAGTGTCTCCGGGTCGTGACCGTAGGGAACCTTGTCCGGGCTGCACCAGTCGTCCCAGATATGATTGTTCCGTTCACGCAGCCACTCCTTGTCGGTGATGCCCTTGATAAAGAACTCCAGCTCCGATGCGACCAGGCGAAAGAGTACTTTCTTGGTGGTCAGCAGCGGGAACCCCTCGGCCATCTCGTGTTCGAACATGGCACCGGGTACCGTTGCCGCATCGACGCCGGTACGGTTGTGTTTGATCACGCCCCTGTCCAGGATGTGACGCACAATATCAAGATATGCCTGCATGGCTTCCGCTTACTTTTTAAATTAATATCATCCCCGTCCCCGGGTGGGGAGGGTCCCTGATGGAAGGGGTGGTTTCCTGCCGGTGACTCCTACCAGTTTCGACGGCCACCGGAAAAAAGTCAACCGCTAATCTACGACAGCAGGGTGTTACAGGAAACCGGGGTCACCTCGTGGCTGCTGCTGGTCAGGATCCCCTGACAGGATTGGGAATACCGCCGAAAACGGTTCCCCAGACCGGCATATCCCTGAGTTCCATGGGATCGATCGCCAGGGGATCCGCCTCCAGGACACAGAAGTCGGCTTTTTTGCCGAATTCGATGCTGCCCACCTCGTGGTCCAGATGCAGCTGGTAGGCATGTTCCAGGGTCATAATCCGCAGGATGGTTTCCACACTGACCCGCTGTTCCGGCCCCAGAACCAGACCGCTTTCCGTCAGGCGCTGCACGGTGGACCAGGCCCCGATCCAGGGAAGCTGGGGGGTGCCCGGCGGGTCGTTGTGAAACCCCCAGGAGGTGCCGATCCGCTCCGCTGCGCCGGCCGGTGTCATCTGGTGGGCCCGGTTGGGGCCCTGGAGCCTGAGATGGGCATCACCGTAGTAGTAAATCTGGGGCGTGAAGAACTGGACCGCGACCCCCAGGTTCCTGGCCTGTCTCAACTGGGCGGTGGTCATGTTGTAGCAGTGTTCGATCCGGTGACGCATATCCGGCCGGTAGCGGCGGGTCTGTGCTTCGGCGACACCATCCAGGACCGCCTGGATGGCTGGGCGGCTGTTGGTGTGGGTGACCGTGGAAAATCCCGCTTCGTGGCACTGGCGCAGCATCTCCTTCAGCGGTGCCGGTTCGCACTGCCAGCCCCCCTGGGGCGATCCGTCCCAGTAGCCGGGCCATCCGATATAAGCGGTGCGTGAGATGATCGATCCGTCCGCGTACAGCTTGATGGCGCCCAGGCGGAACTTCTCCATGGGGTCCGCACTGTGTTCCCGGGTATAGGCCAGAAATTTCTCCAGGGAGCCGAAACGGGCCTGCCCGGTCAGTGCCCAGGGCAGGGCGATCACCCGCAGGTTGACGTCGGGGTCGCCGAAGAGGTTTCTGAACACGTCCAGGGACTGATCCATGTTGATGGCTCCAAAACCCGCCTCACAGACGGTGGTATTCCCTGCTGCGGTGAACAGGGGCAGAATCCTGCGCAGTTTGGCCTCCGTGAAATTGATCAGTTCCGGCACTGCCGGGATCACGGCGATCAGGCCCCTGCCTTCAATCAGGGTCCCGTTGGGCTTCCCGTCACTGTCGGTCTCAACCCCGTCCGGAATGTGACCGGGCCTGACACCCGCCTTTTCCAGCAGGCAGCTGTTGGCCCAGAAGCGGTGAAACACCAGGTTGGAGATCAGAATGGGTCGTGTGCCGGAGATGGCATCCAGGTCGCTGACATGGATAAATTCACCCGTTTTGTTTTCATCGTAGGCAACGCCATAGAGGACCTCCCCCGGCGGCAGTGTCCGGTCGAGTTCCTTCAGACGCGCCAGGACCGCCTGTTTGGTCGGATAGACCGGGTAGAATCCCCCTTCGGGCCTGGGCCAGGGGATCTGGGCCACAAAATGACCGCTGTAGATCATGGCCTGGATTTCCAGGTGGGTATGGGCATCCACCAGACCCGGCATCAGCACCTTGTCCCGAAAGGTCGTGTCAACCCTGTATGGGGTGTAGGGGGAGTTTTTGATCCAGTGTTCCAGTTCCCCGGTCTCCCCCACTCCCAGGATTCTGCCGTCCATCACCGCCACTGCCGTGGCGAACGGATGCTCAGGAACCATGGTAATCACTTTCCGGGCGGTAAAGATGGTTGTTTTTGCTTGCATGTGGACTTCCAACAGTCGGGTTTTTGGGGTTAAAAACCGATGCTTTCGTTGATCAGCACAACGGAAAGATCGGTCAGCAGCGGTTTGCGATGCAGGATCGTGGTAATACGGCAGAGACGCATGGCGTCGTTGCAGTCGATACAGATACCGGTTTTACCACAGGGGGTTTCGATTCCCAGACTTTTGGCCCGCATGGGGGTGGCGATTTCATGGACCCGGTCAATGGCTGCGTCAAGGTCCTTGGCGACCTTGTTCATCCCGGCCACGATGATCACTTTCTTCGGCCCGAAACACATGGCGTTGGTGCGGTTGCCGACCCCGTCGAAATTGACGATCTCTCCTGTCACCGAGATGCCATTGGCACTGCACATGAAGCAGTCCGCCGTCATCTGCTGCTTTCTGCAGTTCAGGTTCTCCTCGGGACTCATCGTCCCGTCCCAGTGATCATAGACTGTCTTTCCCAGGGTTTTCAGTTTTTCCGGCAGACCCAGCCTGCGGGTGGTGTCGGATCCGCCAAACCCAAAGGTGGTATAGTCGCTGACCATCCCCATGATCAGTGTCGCAGCCGTTTCGCTGGTGTCTGCAAAATGGGCGTCAAATCCGTGTTTCTTGAGGTTCTTGATGCATTTTTCGCCTTTCTTTTCCCATAACCATTTTTGATAGTTCATGTCAGCAACCCTCTCCTGAATATGTTGAACGTGTCAATTTCGGCATTCCCCTGTCTCCTGCAGGCCGGTGTGCCGATTGGAAGATCCTTCCGCTTGCCGTGGTCCGACCCCGACACCAGTCCCCATCCATTGAGCGGCGGTGGGGGTGTGGGGACCGATGACCGTTCCCGATGAAGCTAAAGCTTAATCAAGCTGTTGAAAAATATCAAATGGAGTTTCGAATCAGCCTCGTTTTCTCCCCCTGCCGGGGCCATGGAACCGATCAGCGATCCTGAAATGGCGGCGGCAGGGGGGAAGGTTGACAGATATCCGTTTTTCCTGCTTTACTGTTTCTATTAAAAGAAACATGCGATCCTGACAAACCCCATTTTTGGCATTAAACCGACGGCATTGAATCAAGATGGATGATCTGAGTGAAGTAATCCGGGTATTTTCCGAAATAACGGATCCTGAAAAGATGAAAGCCCTTTTCGAGGAGTTGTTCACCGAGGCGGAGCGCAGGGATCTCGCATCCCGCTGGGGGTTGATGAAGGACCTGAAGAGCGGGATGTCCCAGCGGAAGATTGCCAAAAAAAGAAAAATCAGTCTCTGCAAAATTACCCGGGGATCCAGGATCCTGAAGAATCCGGAATCGATCTCCAACCAGCTGATAGAGGCGGTCAGTCGCTAGGCGATCCGACCCGGCCTCCGTTTCCGGGTGAGGGCGCCATCAGGGAGACAGCACCCACGCCCGGTGCCATTACAGCTTGAGTTCCAGGTCCTCCAGGGGATAGGCCACGCAGGGGTGGATGTATCCGAATGTCCGATCCGATTTCCGCAGTTTGACCCCGCGGGGCTGAAACACCCGCCCGGATATGAGGCGGGTGCGGCAGAGGCTGCATTCACCCGAGCGGCACTGGGCCGGGAGAACCAGGCCTGATCTTTCCAGGGAGTTCATCAGCGGCTCACCTGCCCGGGCCTGTACGGGGGTGTTGTTGAACATCACCGTGAAGGTGTCCCCTTTTTTGACGGACTCCGGCCATCCGGGCTGGGTGGTGATATCCCCCGGCGGACCGAAAATCTCGACCCGGATCCGTCGCTTCGGAATCCCCAGTTTTTCCAGTTCCCCCAGCACGAACTGATACATGGCGTCCGGTCCACAGACATAGATCATTTTACCCTGGCCGTCGCCGATGGAACTGCGGATCCGGTCTGCGGTGATAAACCCCGCAGGTCCCGTGTATCCGGCTGCCGGTTCTGAAATGACGATGCTGGACGTGAAGTTCGGAAACGCCGCGCTCCGTTCTTTCAACTCCGCCTCAAAGACAATGTCATCCTCCGTCCGGCAACCGTAAATCAGGTGCATGCGACGGTCGAGGCCCCGGTCGGTGGTTTCCCTGATCATGCTCATAAAGGGTGTGATCCCACTGCCACCGGCAATAAACACCTGGTCATTGCCGTGGAACAGCGGGTTGTGATAGAACTGTCCGGCTGGCGCCGTGGCTTCGAACCGGGTTCCGGGGTTGATACCGCTTTTGAGATGGCTGGAGACAAAACCGTCTGCCACCTGGCGGACGGTGATATCGTAATAGCCGGTCTGATGGGGGGCCGAAGAGATACTGTAGGGACGGCTGGTCCGGATGCCATTGACCTCGGTGAAGAGGTTGATGTACTGACCCGCCTGGAACGGCGGCAGATACCCGTCTGTGGCAACCAGGCGCAGCGTGACCGTGGAACCGGTTTCCTGCAATATCCGGGCGACTGTCAGGGAGAGGGACCGGGGATGGAGCCGGTCGATCATCCGGGACACCTGGCCCTTTTCAGACGTCCGGCCCAGGTTGTTCTTCCGCAGCAGCTCGATCTCCTGCTGGATCTCGACATATCCTTCGATTTCGTTTTTGATGGACTTTCTCATGCGGTTCCCCCTGCTTGATTGAGTGAGCGGACAATGGACCTGGCAGCGGTCACCCCGGACATCAGCGTGGGTTGAAAACCGCCTGAACCGACCCAGGCCCCGGCATGATACAACCCTTTGATGGGGGACTTTTTGTTGAGGAACAGTTCCGAATCCCTGGCAAACTGATCAAACCCGTAGATCGCACCGCCGGGGTGGCCCAGGTACCGCATGTGGGTCAGCGGTGTGGCGGTGTCGATCTCTTCCACATGGGCTTCACATTTGGGAAAAACGGTGTACAGGATCTTCAACAGGCTCTCCGCATACCGGTACTTGGTTTCGAAATACCGGGTTGGGGGAATCCGGGTCCATGGCTCACCATAATTGAGTGTCAGGAAAGCAGCCTGGGAGGCGCCTTTGGGAGAGAAATCCGGGTCTTCCACATCGTAACAGGAAAAGAGGGTAAATTGCGGCGGATCCAGGGTTTTGGCCATGCGGGCAGCCTCTTCAGCGTCCGTGCTGGTCACCAGAAAATTGGTTGTCTCGTGAATATCCAGATCCGCCGGTTCTTTATCAAAGCCCATAAACAGGGTAAAGGCTGACACGCCGATGGAGCGGGCGCCCAGTTCCCGATCCCGCTCAACCGGGACATGTGCGGATTCAATCAGGTCGACATAGGTCGTATAGGTACCGGCGTTGGAGACGATCCTGCCCGTGGCGATCTCGTCGCCGTCCTCGGTCAGGACACCGGTGATCTGGTTGCCGGTAACCAGCACTTTTTTCGCACCGCAATTGAAGCGGGCTTCTCCACCCGCGGTGTAGAAAGCGTTGAGCAGGGCGCTGGAAAGCGCCTGGGACCCCCCCTTGATATGCCACGGTTTGAATTCGAGGTAGACCCACATCAGGAGTGCAAAATCACCGAACGGGAGCAGGGAAGGCGGCATGCCCATGTAGGACCAGTATATATTGAGGGCCGTCTGCAGCAGCGGCGTGAATGAAAATTCATCAAAAACGGCGGCTGTGGGTTTCAGGGCGTATTTGAAATAGAGCGGGTATTTCCGCGGCGAGGACTCCGGGTCCCGCATGATCATCACATTGAGCCACTCGGTGCAATAGGCGAACAGAAAATCGAAATAGCGCTCGATCTTGTCAGTCTCGGCAGGAAAGTGGGCCTTGAGCTCAGCCACGGCCGCGGTGCGGTCCGCTTTCAACGTGATATCCATCCGGCCGGGGTAAACAATACGGTACAGGTTTTCCATCTGCACCAGTTCAATATGGTCCAGGACGCCCAGATCGGCCAGGGTTCCCCTGAGCGGACCGGCAAAGCCCTCTGTGCCAATACCGCTCAGCTGGTGCAGGGCTACTTCAAACTCGAACCGGCCCCTGACAAAACTGGTGGCGCACCCACCCGGAATATTGTGTCTTTCCAGCAACAGGGTCTTGACCCCGGATCTGGCCAGCGTGGCAGCCGCTGTCAGGCCACCGTTGCCAGCCCCGATAACGACCGCTTCATAATCTGACATGGTTTTCTCCCTTTCAGGTAATCATCTTTGGTTGTGTTGGGCAGGTTTTCGGGAACTGTTGGTGCGGATACATTCCGCATAAGTTAACGGTATTGGTCCCGTCCCGGATCTTTTCAGCCACGATCAGCGTATGGGGCTTCGTGCAAAATGTCAAGTACAACTTTGCGTTTTATATCGACTTCCCTGAACCGGGGTCTCTGATTTCGGGTTCATGATTGAGTCAACCCGGTCCTGGGATTTGAAAGGTATTGCCTTATCCCTGAAACCTGACTACCGTATGAATAAGCAACAGCAGTGGTGAATCTGTCCGTACCCGGGAATCACACCCGGGCCCCTGTCGGGTCGCTTCTGGTTCCGGTCAGGGGATGAAACGCCCGTACGGGGCGTGTTCTGATAATCTATCAATTGTATTCGGTAAAATGAAAATCAATCTGGCAATCAATGGCTATGGCCGTATCGGAAGATGTATCGTCCGTGCGCTCTATGAATCCGCCGCTTATTCGGAGCAGCTGCGGGTGGTGGCCATCAATGAGCTGGCGGACCTGGAAACGATGGCCCATCTGACCCGCTATGATTCGACCCACGGGCGATTTCGGCAGCCCATCGACGTGAAGGACGGGGGGCTGGTCATCGGTGGCGACCGGATATCGGTATACAAGGAGAAGAATCCGTTAATGCTTCCCTGGCAGCCCCTGGATGTGGATGTTGTCCTGGAGTGCACGGGTTCTTATACGGACCGGAAAACAGCCGGACTGCATCTGGCTGCCGGAGCGAAAAACCTGATTTTTTCCCAGCCGGCGGATGATGTGGACGCGACCATTGTCTATGGGGTCAATCACCAGGAATTGTGTCCGGAACATACGATCATCTCCAATGCGTCCTGTACGACTAACTGTATCATTCCGGTGATTCAGATCCTGGACCGGGAGCTTGGGATTATCAAGGGCAATACCACCACGATTCATTCCGCCATGCATGATCAGCCTGTCATCGATGCCTACAATCGGGATCTGAGGAAAACACGGTCTGCCATGCAGTCGATCATTCCGGTCAGTACGGAGCTGAACAAGGGGATCGGGCGCATCATGCCGTCGCTGGACGGACGGTTTGAATCCCTGGCCATCCGGGTGCCGACAGCCAATGTCTCTTTAATGGATTTGAATGTCATGGTTGAAAAAAGCACCAATGCAGAACGGGTCAACCGGCTGTTGAAACGGGCTTCAGAAAAAAGCCTGCAGGGGGTGCTGGGTTTTTCCGATGAGGAGCTGGTCTCCTGCGACTACAATCACGATTCCCGTTCAGGGATTGTCGACGGCAATCAGACGCGGGTCAGTGGCACACGCCTGGTCAAGGTCCTGGCCTGGTTTGACAACGAATGGGGATTCTCGAACCGGATGCTGGATACCGCCCTGGTGCTGATGGCCGTCAAGGGTCGCCGTGCTGCGCCTGACGGCGCATGAGCGAAAGAAACCCCGCCTGTCTGAGCGAAGCGAGTTGGGGTTTCAGCGAATTGAGCCTAAGATCATCTTGAAATAAGTCTCCCAACTGAAAGGGGTTCATATCAGTTGCGGGTCAGCATCGAGCTGTTATTCCCATGCTTCGTCATGCCCCACAGGTCAGTTGGGTTTGTATGAAAACCGGACCACTTCGGGTTCCACCAGGGTTTCGTAATCGTTGTATCGCATCTTGACCAGCTCTGTGTGCGTGCCGGCATTGAAGTAGATATCCTCATCCGCTACCAGGCTGGCAGCCACATAGACCGGCAGATTATAAAGGTTTCCGAATGGCGGCATGGCCCCGATCTCGCATCCGGGGAAGATATCCTTGAAATTCTGTTCTTCGGCCAGTTCAATGTCCTCGGCATGGAGGGTATCCCTCAGTTTCAGCAGATTGACCCGATAGGAAGCGGGGAGCACCGCCATCGCCATCTGGCCGTCCACATTCAGCATAACTGTTTTGGCGAATTTTTTGCCCTTGATATGCAGCGATGCGACGATCTCCTGGGCGGTGTACGCTTTCGAATGGTTGATGGTCACGTACTTGACCATGTTCTCATCCAGAAACGTTTTCAGTTTCTTGTTTGGCATCTTGACCTCCTGATAGTTTATTAGCATCACGATAAACACTTCAACCGCTGAACGATTTCCGGTTTATGTGCCTGTCCGCAAAATATCAGTTTAGGATCGCAGAACGAACTGATGCTGATATTCTATCGCGTATTTTTCCGGGGGTCAATGAAAGTTGAAGTTGGCATGGGATCGAAAACCGGTGATCTGGCAAACAGGGATCCTGGAGGGGAAACCGGTCACTGAAATCAGGCTTTTCAGAAATAAGCGGTTGAAGTTTGGCGCGTTTTATAGGATGATAACCGGTCTCAGCAGCTGTTTCACGCCCCGGCGCTTGAAAGAACCTGTTTCGGGGATCTTCGGAAAAAGACATTCACTGTCCAGAGAAGAGAATATCATGGGAGGATTAGTCAAAGATCTGGTGCGCCTGGTCGGCAGGGACTCCGTCAAGGGGGATCCGGAGGATCTTCTGGTGTACCAGGCCGATGCGACCGGCTACTTCGCAAAAGGGAACCCGGATGCCATTGTGCTGCCCGGGACGACGGAGGCGGTCTCAAAAGTGGTGGCCTATGCCTGCGACCATCACATTCCGGTCACGCCCAGGGGGGCCGGCAGTGGTCTGTCCGGTGGTTGCACGCCCATCCGGGGGGGGATTGTCCTGGATATGAAACGGATGAACCGGATCCTGGACATCAACAAGGGCAATCTAACCGCCAACGCTGAATCTGGTGTCGTGCTGGCCGATTTTCACCGGGCTGTGATCCGGCAGAATCTTTTTTATCCACCGGATCCCCAGAGCATGACTGTCTGCACCCTGGGTGGAAATGTCTCGACACGGGCAGGTGGACCCCACGGAGTCAAGTACGGCACGACCGGGAACTATGTCCTGGGGCTGGAAGTGGTCCTGCCCGACGGTTCGGTGATCCAGACCGGCGGATCCTGCGTCAAGCATTCGGTTGGCTATGATATTACCCATCTCATGACCGGCGCTGAAGGCACCCTGGGCGTGATTACCCGGGTGACGGTGCGTCTGCTGCCCAAGCCGGCCTCGGACCGGACGGTGATCATTGTCTGCGCCAGTATTCAAAAGGCCGTGGAAACGGTGTCGGCGATTATCGCCCGGGGGATTGTACCGGCTACCCTCGAATATATTCCCAAGCGATCCATCTCTCTGATGAACCGCTATATTACACCTCCCCTGGAAATTGAAGGAGAGGCATTTTTATTCCTGAAGGTGGATGGCTCGAGTGTTCAGATAACAGAGGAGTCTGAGAACATCCGGCAGGTATGCCTGGACCTCGGAGCGACCCATGTCAAGGTTATTGAGGATCCCAGGGAGGCCGCCTCCTACTGGAAGGCGCGCACGGCGGCATATCCCCTGGCCCTGTCGATTATGAAAAAGATCATCATTGAGGATGTCACCGTACCGAGAGACAAGATTCCGCAGTTTGCCGAGTCGCTGAAAGCCATTGCAGCTGCGACCGGGCTCATCATAGGGATGAGTGGACATGCCGGTGACGGCAATCTGCATCCCTCCATCAGTTTTCTGCAGCTCAGTGATGATATGGAGGAGAAGACCGATGCCGCCATTCGGAAAATTATCGAGTCCGGGCTTGACTATGGGGGGTGTATCTCCGGCGAGCACGGGATCGGGCTGCACAAGTCGGCCTTTATTGAAATGGAGCTGGGTCGCCGGCAGATCGAGCTGTTCAAGGATATCAAGCGGGCCGTCGATCCGGCGGGGATCATGAACCCGGGGAAGATATGGGTAGAGGAGGACCAGTCATGCTGACCGATTTGACAAGTTATGAAGACCTGATGGACAAGTGCTCCAGCTGTTCCTTCTGTGAGGCGACCTGCCCGGTTTTTCGGGCAGACCTGCTGGAGACGCACGTGGCCCGCGCACGGATGGTGATTATCCGCGAAGCGCTGGTCAACAAATCCCTGCCCGTTTCCAAACGGGTGCATGAGATCATCAATCGCTGCCTGTTGTGTACCAACTGCAAGCAGACCTGCCCGGCCGCGGTCCCGGTGAACGAGATCGTGATCGCTGCCCGGTATGAACTGTACAAGGGCAAGCGCATGAACCTGCCCCGGCGGATGCTGCTGAAACAGATCATGGAGAACAGGGGGGTCACCGGTCTGCTGAAGAAGGCCGAGTCCCTGGCCAAACTGGCTGGCATCTCTCCCCGGGAGATCCCGAAAATTCCGGAGCGCTCCTTTGCCGACCTGTACCAGGGCACCTATGCACCAAAGGGAGAGATCCGGGCCAAGGCCCTCTATTTTGTCGGTTGCGGCACCAATACCCTCTATCCGGACACGGGGGACGCCGTGATGAAGGTTCTGGCGCACAACGGGATTGAAGTGACGATCCCTGAAGGGATGGTCTGCTGCGGGATTCCTTCACTGGCAGAGGGAGACATCGAGACCGCCCGCCGGATGATGGAAACCAACCTCTCGCTTCTGGCGGATAGCGAAGCGGATGTGATCCTGACCGACTGCACCTCCTGCGGACTGACATTTAAGGAAAAGCTGCTCAAAGTGATCCCCGCCGATGATCCGCTGTATGAAAAAGCGGTGGCGGTATCAGGCAGGATCAGGGAGGTGACCGACTACCTCAACCAGGTCGGACTGGTGCCCGCTTCCCTGTCGCTGGACCGGACATATACCTATCATGTTCCCTGTCATGGAAACTGGACCCCGACCCTCAATGAGGCTCCCCGGGAACTGCTGTCCACCATCGGCCAGGCGGAACGGGTGGAGCTTGAAAACCCCGATACCTGCTGTGGGGCGGGGGGGGCTTTCTTTATCGATTTTAAGGAGCTGTCTCAAAAAATCCGGGCACCGAAGCTCGAGGATATTGCCAACACCGGGGTCGATCTGGTCGTGACCCAGTGCCCCTCATGTCGCTCCTACCTGGGTTCGGCCCTTGGGGAAGCACAGCGGGTGGTTCACCCCATCACCCTGCTGGCGATGGCATACGGGTTTGAGGATCTCGGGGATTGAGCCTGGCAAGGGTCCGGTGTCACTGCAACCCGCTGGTGCCACACCCGCTTCGGGAAAGAGGCGGCTGTGGCGCAGATGAAACAGGCGGGGTTACAACAGGGTATCCACATCCACCAGTGGCATGTCAAAGGCGCTGGCGACCCCTTCATAGCAGACATGACCATTGATCACGTTGGCCCCCAGTTTCATTTCCCTGCTGGATTTCATGGCTTCCCGCCATCCCTTGTTGGCGATTTGCAGCGCATAGGGCAGGGTGGCGTTGGTCAGGGCCAGGGTCGAGGTTTTGGCCACCGCACCCGGCATGTTGGCGACGCAGTAATGGATCACATCGTCAATGATGTAGATCGGGTCCGTGTGGGTGGTGGCCTTTGAAGTCTCAAAACAGCCTCCCTGGTCGATGGCGACATCCACCAGTACGGAACCTTTCTTCATGGTCTTCAGCATATCCCGGGTCACCAGCTTGGTTGCCTTGGCCCCCGGAATCAGAACTGCCCCCACCACCACGTCGGCCTCCTTGACCAGTTTACGGATGGTCGCCGGGCTGGACATCAGGGTGATACAGTTGGGCGGCATGACATCAGCCAGGTAGCGCAGGCGGGACAGGTTCATATCCAGGATGTAGACCTTGGTTCCCAGACCACAGGCCATCCGGGCGGCGTTGGTGCCGACAATTCCCCCGCCCAGGACGACAACGGTTCCCGGGTCGACCCCGGGCACACCGCCCAGCAGCACCCCTTCACCACCCTGTGCCATTTCCAGGTATTTGGCGCCCTGCTGGATCGCCATGCGCCCTGCCACCTCGCTCATGGGTGTCAGCAGGGGCAGGGACCGGTCTTCCTTCTGGATCGTTTCATAGGCGATACAGACCGCCTTGGACTTGATCAGGGCATGGGTCAGGGGTTCGTTGGCTGCCAGGTGCAGGTAGGTGAAGATGATCTGGCCTTCCCGGATCAACTTGTACTCTTTCTCAAGGGGCTCCTTGACATGCATGACCATATCCGAGCGCTCGTAAATCTCACTGGGAGAAGCGACGAGTTCAGCCCCCGCCTTGAGATAACGGTCGTTGCTGAATCCGCTGCCGACCCCCGCGCCCTTTTCAACCAGGACGGTATGGTGATTTAAGACAAGAACCTCGACACCGGCTGGTGTCATGGAAACGCGGTTCTCTTCTGTTTTGATCTCTTTCAGTACCCCGATGATCATGGTAAACTCCTGAATTAAAAATTGAGGTTGGCCAGACCGGACCTGGCGGAGAGGCCGGGTCCGGTCGCTTGTGTGATGGTTGTCAAACGATTACCCGAACGTCTTTTCGATGGCTGCTCCCACAGCAGCGACAATGGTATCCACCTGTTCCCGGGTGATGATCAGGCTGGGAGCAAAATTCATGATATTGTTGAACCCGTCGAAACTGGTGTTGGTGCGTCCGACGATGACCTTTTCGGCCATGACATTACCCATCAGCTGCGCCATCTGGTTTTCCGTGATCGGCTCCTTGGTGGCCCGGTTGGAGACAAATTCGATCCCGGCAAAGAGGCCCAGACCCCGGATATCGCCTACGACCGCATACTTTTTCAACGACTCCAGCTGCGCATTCAGGTATGCCCCCACGTCAGCCGAGTTTTCGACAAGATGTTCGTCTTCAATAATACGGGTGCTTTCCAGAGCCGCCGTCAGGGCAGCCGTACAGCCGCCGTAGGTTGAAATATCCCTGAAATAGTTCAGCCGGGTCTTCGGATCGGTGGGGTCATTCAGAAAAATATCGAAGATCTTCTGCTTGACGACCGTGGCTGACAGTGCCCCATATGAACTGGCGAGACCCTTGGCCATGGTGATGATCTCCGGATCGACATCGTAATGCTGGTGGCCCCAGAATTTCCCGGTTCTGCCAAATCCGCAGACGACTTCATCCATGATCATCCAGATATCGTACCGGCGGCAGATCTCCTGGAGAACGGGGTAGTACTCGGGAACCGGTTTGAGGATGCCACCGCCGGCGGTAATGGGTTCGACAATCAGGGCACCGATGGTCTCGGGTCCTTCTTTGAGAATGATATCCTCCACTTTTCTGGCGCATTCGATGTTGCAGTTGCCGTAGGTCTTGTCATAGGGGCAGCGGTAACAGGCACAATGGGGGAATTCAACAAACCCCTCCACGAACGGCCCGAAATGCTGGCGTCTCTGTGCCTGACCGGTGGCGCTCATGGCGCCGATGGTTGTGCCGTGGTAATCCCGGTCACGGTACATGATTTTATATTTGCCTTTGCGGCTGGGATCGACATGGGACGCCTGGCGGACGATCTTAAAGGCTTTTTCATTGGCTTCAGATCCGGAGTTGGAGAAGAAAACCTTGTCGTGGTGGGGAAGTTTCTCCAGCAGTTTCTTTGCAAATTTGATGGCGGGGATGTTGCCGAAAACACCGGCAAAATAGGGCATTTTCTTGAGCTGTTCGCAAACCGCCTCGGCGATGGAGTCACGACCGAAACCGACCATGACACTCCAGACACCGCCGGAAGTGGCATCCAGGTACTCACGGCCCCGAATGTCCTTGACCATCAGGCCCTTGCCCTCAACGATGATCATCTGTTCCTGGGTTTTAAAAACCTTGTGGGGCTTCAGGTGATGCCACAGGGCATCCCTGTCGCCTGCGACCATCTCTTCTACATCGTACTCAAGCCAGTTGGTGATGCTATCCATAGGGGAACTCTCTTAAAAGCGAAACGTTATGAATGAACCACCGGCTCCACTTTCGCAGCACATCCGGTGTTGATCGACTTCTACAGGCTCCCGGGGCAGAGATCGGCCTGCCCCGGAAGCGTTCCGGGTCACGGTCCGTTAATCGTTTTTTTGAGGACGCATGTCGGCCTTTTTGATACCGGCCACGGCCACCGGCTTCTTCATGGCATCCCGGCGGAAAGGTTCGCCCAGTTCCATATTGGTCAGCACCTCAATAAAGGTGGTCACCCCGTCTTTCATCTGGGCCTTGATGGCTGCGCTCAACTTCTTCGTCAGATCGTCCATGGTGGTTGCCTGGACTCCCTTGACGCCGCATGCTTTGGCGACAGCGGCATAGGAAACATCCCGGTTCAGCTCCGTGCCGACAAAGTTGTCGTCGTACCAGAGGGTGGTGTTTCGCTTCTCAGCTCCCCAGTGGTAGTTACGGAAAACGATCATCGTGATGGCGGGCCACTCTTCCCGGCCGATTGCTGCCATTTCGTTCATGGAGATCCCAAAAGCCCCGTCACCGGCAAAACCGACGACCGGAAGGTCGGGCCGGGCGATCTTGGCGCCGCAGATTGCCGGGAACCCATACCCGCAGGGTCCAAACATCCCCGGGGCCAGGTATTTGCGGCCCTCTTCAAAGGTCGGATAGGCGGCACCCAAAGCACAGCTGTTACCGATGTCCGAGGAGATGATCGCCTCCTTGGGCAGGGCCTTGATAATGGCGCGCCAGGCCATGCGGGAGGTGATTTTTTCCGGATCGGCTTTGCGGGCCCGTGCGTTCCATGTGGTGCCGGGATCGTCCTCTTCATGATCCATGGTCGCCAGTTGTGCCGCCCAGTCCGCCTTGATCTTGGCAATGGTCGCCTTGCGCTCTTTGCGACCGGCATCCCCGGCTGTGGGGGAAAGCCGGGCCAGGATCCCGTTGGCCACTTTTCTGGCGTCGCCGACGATACCCACCGCCACCGGTTTGGTCAGGCCGATGCGATCCGGGTTGATGTCCACCTGGATGATCGCCGCTTTGGTCGGCCAGTAATCCATGCCGTATCCGGGCAGGGTGGCGAAGGGGTTCAGGCGGGTGCCCAGGGCCAGAACCACATCCGCCTTGGCAATCAACTGCATGCCGGCCTTGGAGCCGTTATATCCCAGAACACCCGCAGACAGCGGATGACTTCCCGGGAAAGCGTCGTTGTGCTGGTAGTTGCAGCAGACCGGTGCATCCAGCCGCTCAGCCAGTTTGACGGAGTCCTGGATGGCCCCGCCGATCACCACCCCGCCACCGTTGAGGATGACCGGAAATTTAGCCTTGGAGAGGAGTTCGGCTGCCCGGGCGATGGCTGCTTCGCCACCGGCCGGTCGTTCAAACTCGACAATGGCCGGAAGTTCAATCTCAATCACCTGAGTCCAGAAGTCGCGGGGCACATTGATCTGGGCCGGGGCTGAGGCGCGCTTGGCCTGCAGGATCACCCGGTTGAGAACCTCTGCAATCCGGGAGGGATGTAAAACCTCTTCCTGGTATGCCACCATGTCCTCGAATATGGCCATCTGTGGCACTTCCTGGAATCCGCCCTGCCCCATGGTCATATTGGCTGCCTGGGGGGTGACCAGCAGAAGGGGGGTATGATTCCAGTAGGCTGTCTTTACCGGGGTCACAAAATTGGTAATGCCCGGGCCGTTCTGGGCAACCATCATGGACATCGTGCCGGAAGCCCGGGTAAACCCGTCTGCCATCATGCCGGCGTTGCATTCGTGCCCGCAGTCCCAGAACGTAATCCCCGCTTTGGGGAACAGGTCGGAAATGGGCATCATCGCTGATCCGATAATTCCGAATGCGTGTTCAATGCCGTGCATCTGCAGAACCTTGACAAATGCCTCTTCCGTGGTCATTTTTAACTTTGCCATATCTTAATCTCCCGTAAGTGGTTAAAGAAACGAATAAAAATACCAGTCCATCATCCTTTCTCTGTCTCAGGCGGACGGCGCTTCACCTCCTTGCGCGGCTGCGGCGGCCTCCGTCCGGATAAAGTTTTCGGGGTAGTTGAATTTCCAGTGAACCTCTTTGAGATAGTGAACCGCCTGCTCTTTTTCCCCCGCAGCGATCAGTGAAATCAGATTCCGGTGCTCCTTGACGATCTCCTTTTTAAACCGATCGCGATAACTTCTGAGTGCAAATCCGAAAACCCTCAGCTTGAGGATGCTGACATAACCGGTCAGCTCGTCATTGCCGGAAAGATCCAGAAAAACCCGGTGCAGCTGAATATTGGCCTCGTGGAATTTCCGGTTCTGCTCCTCGACAATGTACCGGGCCATGGCTTCATTGAAACCATCCATGGCCACGATCCGCTCGGTCGTGATGCGGTCGAAAACGGCCATGAGCACCTGGGATTCCAGTGCCCCCAAAATCTCAAAAATGTTCAGCAACTGCTCATAGGTCAGAACGTTGATCATCACGCCCCGCTGGGGCATGATCGTGACCAGCCCCTGAACCTCCATCTGGGCCAGCGCCTCACGAAGCGGGGTGCGACTGATATTCAGCTCTTCCGTCAATTTCCGCACATTGATCAGGGAACCCTGGGCCAACGCCCCCTGTTCGATCTGGTTACTGAGATAGTCAAAAATCTGCCTGCGCAGACTCCAGTTATGCTGCGTGTTGATGGGTGACATCGGTAAACCTGCCTCAAAGAATGGTGATTTCCCCTCAATATAAAAATAGGGATACTAGGATCCCAGTTGCGTGTCAATAGAAAAATCCCCTTTTTTTTTAATCTTTTTGGCCGTGATCAACTAAATATTGATAGCTTTTTACAACAAAATGATAACCCGGTATCCATCCATAACTTCACACCAGTCGCTTGAGGGTGCGAGTCTCATACCAACCAGCATGCTCTGTCGGGCACAACGAAACATGAGAATGATATCGCGGTGTTGACCCGCGACTGATATGAACTCCTTTCTATTGGGAGACTTATTTCAAGATGATCCAGGACTTGCTTTGCTCAAACAGTTGGGTCTCGGACGCTTCACTTCGTCAAGATCATCTAAGAAACTGCTCCAAGCAATTGAAACAGCACTATGACAGTCACTCAGCTCAGCTTGTTTTCCTCCGTGATCTCCGTGTCTCTGTGGTGAGTGTTTTTTATACAATCCAGCATGTCCGCCGGGTGGGGGACAACTAGGGCTGAGGACGTGTGCTCTGTTTTTTCGGGAATTGGAAAACGGTTGACTTATTCAGCGAATGTGAAATAATATCAATAAGAAAAAAAAATTGGGGTGTCTAAAGGCACCGTTATATTTCGGGGGATATATGAAACTGAGTAATAAACCGACATCGGAAATAAAGGAGGAATTGGAAGCGCTTGAAAATGAGATTAAACTCAGGAAAAAAGCGAAGCGGAAGTTGGGCAGGGAGATCAAAAAACAGAAGAAAATCAAACCCCCTCGACAAACGGTGCCTGGTAAGGGGCTCGATGGGTTTATGAAACCGGAACAGCAGGAGATCCCGGTTGGCGCGTCCGGTCTGGAAGAGATCTGCGATATCAAGGATCAAGAACAATTAAAAGGGATCCTGGACGACGACGATGCCGGTGTCCGGATAGACGAAGCAAACGGTCTGGAGGATCTGACAGGTTAATTGGCGGAAAAGAGGGTGGCCAGGTACAAATACCCCGAGCGGGTCGAGATCATCGGGATCATTCCCCCGCAACCCGGTGGGGAAAATACTGAAAAACCAGCTGCGGGACGATATGCGGTTACAGGGCACCGCCCGCTTGGGGGCTGTGCCCTGGACCGAATAGCCGGATGGTTGGCATGACTGTCAGTTGGGAATGGGCCTGGCAGCCAGGCCTGTTTCCGCTGCAATAAACCGGACGACGCTGTCGTCCCGATTGGGACCGATAATCTCCGTCGCGTGGATTTTCAACGCGCTTTCGGCATTGGCGACCGCAATGGCCCGATCGGCTTCCTGGAACATTTCGATATCGTTTTCGGCATCCCCGAATACCACCAGCTCCCTGTCTTTCAGACCCCAACGGTCAACCAGCGTCCGGAGGGCCTGTCCCTTGGTGGCTCTGGCATCGTGAATACTCAGCCAGAACCAGCCCCGGGAGTACTGGTTTTCATAGAACTGGGTCATCAGCCGGCTGCCGTGTTTTTCGTGGATCGTCTCCCGCAGATCGGACAACGGCGCTGCTTTCCCCATGACGATGATACAGATCACCTGATCTGCCAGAGACGCTGACAGTGTTTCCAGGTAGTGCAGGCGACTGTCCCGGGCGTTTTTGCGGTCATCCAGGTACCACTGCATCCCCTTATTGACGATCCGGTTGTAATAGAGGCAGTCCTTTTTACCGTTGAAGGTGGAGACGTAAGGCGCAAAGCCGCTGTCAGCAATCATACTCAGCAGGTCCGTCGATACCTCCGTACGGATCTCATTGATCACATAATGAGCGCCGGTTGCCAGGTCTGAAATAGAGCCGCCGTTGATGGCGATGATCGGCAGTGTGAATGTCAGGCCCCTGAGCAGATCCTGCATGGAAAAAACGCTCCTGGCACTGGCCACGGTAAATGGCAGATCCGCCGCCATCATCTCCTGCAGGGTCCTTTTACAGAACGGGGAGAGGGATCCGTCCTCCCGCAGGAGCGTGCCGTCCAGATCGGTGATATAAAGCTTCTTGTCTTTCACAGGTACTCGTTACGATGGAGATTGAAGAACAATCTCGCTCAGGTTCAGCAGGACCACTCCCGTGACAATGATCAGAATCGAAACAATTTTGAGGGCATTGACCGGTTCCCGGAAAAAAATCATCCCCACCGCAGAGACCAGCATGATGCCCAATCCAGCCCAGATGGCATAGGCAAAACTGAGATCGAAATGCTTGAGCGCATAAATGAAGACGGTAAATGAAATACCCCAGAACACAAAGGTGAAAATCGATGCATAGAGATTGCTGAAACCGTTGGACAGTTTCATGCAGGTTGACCCTCCCAGTTCGGTCAAAATACCAATGGACAGCAGCAGCCAGCGCATTTTCCTCCTGTGTTGGATGTCTATCTCACCAGAATGGTCATGACATGAGCCATGGCAAGGGATAAAAAACAGTTCGACGTGTGTCCTGTTAGCATGCCATGTTGATTCGTTGCCGGTCTACCTTTTGTTTGCTGCATCAAGACCAGGTCGTCTTTATTCATTCACAATGTCAATAGAGTAGGGGCCCTTTGCTGCGGACTGAGTTCCATTGAATCAAGTTGCCCATAAGTTGATATGAAAAAAATCGGTCAGATAATTTCTGCCCTGCCGACGTCATCGTCTGAGGGTGCACCAAATATGTGTGGGTACCTGTAAGCGGAAAGAGGTTGTTTGTTCAGAAAACCTTGGATTCCAGGAGCTCCAAGGATGGATTCATGCGTTTTTCTGAATAAATAACCTCTTGAAGCGGGAATGATCACATACCCACATGTTTTTGATGCCCCCTCGTCAGACTGCCTCTGGACGACAACTGCGTGAATATGAGAGGATCCCGGTATATGAAACGGTTCATGCCAGACACGCTGCAGGGATTTTAAATGAGTCATTCCCAAAGAAACATCTGAACATGGAAAATGGTGGACAAGGGTGAGTTGACATTTCAGACCGAAGACGGCGGTGTCCAGGGGCTGGGTCCCGATGACTACCGCCTGATCTTCAAGGCCATCATGGTGCAGTCCCGGGACGGTCTGTTTGTGACCGATCATGCGGGGAATGTGGTCATGGTCAACCGGGCCTGTGAAGAGATGAACGGTTTCAGGGCCGAGGCGGTGCTGGGTCGCAATGTCAGGGATCTGGTCGAGGCCGGGTATTTCCAGCGCTCCGCCACGCTGGAGGTGATCCGGCAGAATTGCGCGGTGAGCCTGATCACGGCGTCTTCCAATCAGCGCAAAGTTCTCTCAACCGCCATTCCCATCCACGATGAGGGCGGCCGGTTGCGCTTTGTCC
>JAHJRI010000164.1 GCA_018830885.1 bacterium
ACGGTTTGAAACGGTCCCAGATTGTCGGGTCATGGGAAATGACCAGTTGTGCCTTTTCAAACCGGGCAAACTGCACCAGTCGCTGCATACTCTCAGCTGCCAATGCTGCGTTCCAGCAGTTGCCGGACGGAATCTGCCGGGTGATATTTTCCTGACAAAAAATGGCATCCGCCGTCAGTATGACGGTCCCTGTTTCGGGCAGCCGTAATACCAGTGATTGGTGGCCGGGAGAATGACCGGGGGTAAAAAACAGGTAAATATCATCATCCAGCAGGTAATCACCGTCCAGCAGCAGGCTGTCACAGTCGAAATTCAAATGATTGGCAAGATAGGGACTGGCAGCAAAAGGGTCCGGTTGTCCGGCAAAGCGATACTCCGCCCGCTGCAGGATAAACCGGCTTTCCGGAAAATAGAGGTTGCCTCCGGTATGGTCATAATGCAGATGGGAGCTGATCACTGTCTTGATGTCCCCCGGCACCAGACCGAACTCAGCCAGTTGAAATCTGAGATCGTGCTGCGGTTCAAACGTATGAATCAGGGACTGAATATGGTTCCCCCAGGTATCGGCGGGATCTTCCAACCCCTTTGGGTGCAGTCCGGTATCAAAGAGAATGAAGCCCTTTGCGGTTTCGATCAAGGCTGCTAAAACCGGGACCCGGACTTTTTCCCCCATGCCTGTTCTGAAGGTCGTAATGCTTTTGTCCAGCTCAAGAACCCCACATTGAAAAAGTGATACCCCTTTAACCGCCATTCCTGCCCCTTTTGCTAGATTCATTATTCCCTGAAGGTTTCCCGGCTACTTGACCAGTATCGAAGGAAGCCAGAGTACGGTCTGGGGAAAAAGGACACAGATAACAAGACCAATTTCCATTAAAAACCAGAAAACATGAACGCCCTTATAGATATCGGACATGGTTATTTCCGGCGGTGCAACCCCCTTGATATAGAACAGGGCATACCCGAAAGGGGGCGTTAAAAAGGAGTCCTGCAGCATCACCGCCATAATCACGACAAACCACAATTTGTCGAACCCGAGTTGTTCTGCGATGGGTAAAAAAATCGGAAAGGTAATCATGACGATACCCAGCCAGTCGATAAAAAAGCCGAGCACGAAGGTAATCAACATCATAACGATAAAGGTGCCCCACTTACCGAGACCGGTGCCAAGCAGCAGTTCCTGGACCACGTCCCCTCCGCCAACGCCAAGAAAAACCCCTGTAAAACAGGTTGCCCCTACGATCACCACAATCACCATGGTACTGGTCTTGGCGGTCTCCATCAGGGCGCTGTAAAACCCCGCTTTGGTAAACTTACCGTAGGCAATCACCATCAGGAGCGAAACAAATGCACCAACCCCGGAGGCTTCTGTCGGGGTTGCAATCCCCAGAAAAATGGTTCCCAGAACGGCCAGTATCAGGATCATAGGCGGCACCAGTGATTTCAGCGCCATCCTCAGGACCGTTTTCAACGGCACCGCAGCGCGATCTTCGGCACTCAAAGCAGGCCCTGCTTTCGGGTCAAGCATGCATTTAACCAGAATATAGACAACATACAGACTGGCCAGAATCAACCCGGGGATAATGGCTCCCGCAAACAACTTGCCCACCGACAGGCTGGCCTGATTCCCCATGATGATCAGCATGACACTCGGCGGGATGAGGATGCCCAGCGTCCCGCCGGCGCATATCGTCCCCACGCTCAATGACTTGTCGTAGTTGTACTTCAGCATGATCGGGAGGGCGATGAGTCCCATGGCCGTGACTGACGCCCCGATAATACCGGTACAGGCACCGAACAGCACCGATACCAGGATGACCGCCAGTGCGATTCCACCGTTCAAGGGCCCCATGATTAACCGCATGACATCAAACAGCTCTTCAGCAATTTTCGACTGATCGAGCATCTGGGCCATAAAAATGAACAGTGGAATTGCGATCAGCACGTAATTGTCCATGACGGCATACGTGCGATTGATAAAAAGATAATAAACAGAAGGCCCCCAGCCGATAAATCCAAAAATGGTTGCCAGTCCACCAAGCACGAATGCCAGCGGGTGCCCCATCATAATGCCGATCAACAATCCCGAAAACATCAGCAGGGTCATCCATTCGGGGCTAATATCAAACATCTTTTTCTCCCCTGAAAATTATTAAAAACCGTCGGATATAGATCGATAGCCCCTGCAACAGTAACAGCACAGCAGTCAGCGGAATGATGGTTTTAATCGGGTAGAGCGGCGCGGCAAACACACTGGGGCTTTTTTCCAGCATGTCCCACGAAATCTTTGCAAATCGACTCCCCTGCCACAGCATGATTATCCAGAATGGAAAAAAGAAAATCGTGTAGGAGATAATGTCCAGGATCGCCTGATTTCGGGGCGAAAAGCGCTGATAAATAAAATCAACGGAGACATGGCTGCTGTGCAGCAGCCCATAACTGGCCAATATCATGAAATATAAACCGAATAGTTGCAAAAGGACTTCGAAATTCCAGATCGTTGGCGTATTCAGAACTCTTCTTTGAATGACCTCGTAGACGATAAGAACCGTCATCAGGAGGATAATCCAACTGAAAATTCGACCCGTCCATTCACTGAGATTGTCAATAATCGTGAGGACTTTTTCCACCGGTTGACTCCACCAAGGTAAAATAATGTATCGGCAACGGGTTTCCCGTTACTATCATCCGCTCAAGTTTTTCGGGAACAAAAAGGACACCAGGTCCCGAGACCATACCTGATGTCCCAGTTACGGTCCAACCTATTTTAAATATTTTTTCACATCATCAATCAACGGAACCGGCACATTCCGGCCATAGGTGAACGGTGATGATACTTCTCTCCATTTCGCGCTATCCTGCAGGAACTTCATCTGTGAATAGGCGATTTTTGCGTAAAGTGGATTCTCTGCAGAATACTTCAGAATCAGTTCCTGGGCCATATCCTGCAATTTTGCCAAGGAAGCATCATCCAGCCGGGTGATTTTTATCCCCTTATCAATAAATTTCTTGGTTGCTGAATAGGATTCATATTCCAGAAAACTGAACATCCAGGACATGGTTGCTTCCGCAGCGGTCCGCACCATGGTCTGGAGACGGGGTGAAAGCGCGTCCCACGCCTTTTTATTGATCATCACGCCGTTGACGGAAGTCGGCTGATGCCAACCGGGAACAGCCCAGTATTCAGTCACTTCCTGAAATCCCATCATCCAGTCAATACTGGGCGCACCAAATTCACCCGCATCGATAACCCCTTTTTCCAGCGCCTGGTATACTTCACCCCCTGCCAGGTTAATTTGTGAAGCCCCGATTTTCTTCAGCAGCTCCCCCTGCATCCGGCCGGACACTCTCACCTTCAATCCCTTGAAGTCTTCCAGGGTATAGATTGGCTTGTGTCCCCGGATACCGGATTCCATCGGGGTCACCATAACGGGAAAGAAAACCATCCCGAATTTTCCATAGACCTCCTGATAGAGTTCATATCCACCGCCCCGATAATACCAGATCATGTAGTCGATATGGGTCATTCCCAACGCACAGGAACCCAGCAGATCGAATGCCGTATCCTTTCCAGCCCAATAGCTCGGCCAGTTACCGCCTGCCTGAACGACACCATCCGATACGGAATCAAAAAGCTGAGCTGAAGAAATCAGGGTACCGCCATCAAAAAACTTGATCTTGATTTCACCATTGGATAATTCATTGACCAGCTTGTAGAAATGACGATCAGCCTCAATCAGGATAATACCTGCAGGCCAGGTCGTTGTCATTTTCCAGTTGTGGGTTTTCGCATACACATTGTTTGCCAACATTCCAACTCCCAAAAGAACAGACAAACAAACCAGGATAGTCCTATTAAAAATGCCCCTTTTCATTTTTTCTCCTTTTTTTTATTAGAGTTCTGTCAAAAATATCTGGCAGAACGGGTTTATTAAAGCTTAAATACCAATCTATTACGTTATTTTTCTCGATCTCCCCCTGTTTAGACCGGGGTTTTAGGGGGTAAAAGTGTGTGAGCCAATCGCTGTGATAGCCG
>JAHJRI010000165.1 GCA_018830885.1 bacterium
CAAATCCGCAAGCTGATCGTGCAGTTCAATTGTTGTGTAACCGTTTGAACGAAACGGAGACGATCTATCCGGGGACAAATTTTAAGCTGAACTTCGAATTGGTATCAAATTAAAGTCCCCCAATTCAGGAGTTCTGAAGTTGGTATTTCACAGCACTTCGCCGACAATTCTCTGTCTTACTGAACTGCGCCAGCATAAAACGCTTCTCCGGTTGTTGGGAACGATTTTGTATACCAAAGCATTGACAAAACATGTAAACCGGACGTAGAGATATAGAAAAAGAGCGATTTCCGTTTTGCCTCGATAGTCAAAAAATAATCGAAACCGGAGAAGGAAATGAGTGTAAAACAGGCTGTTTTCGAATTTATTGAAAAACACCCGGAATTTTCCCTGGATCAGGTAGTGGCAGGTTTAACCGAGCACAAGAGGGCCTCGGTACGAAAATACTATTATGATTACAAAAAACTGGGGGCGGGCGAGACGGACAAGCAGGTAACCCGAAAGAAAACAGAAAAAAAAGAGTCTGGTAAAGTAAAAACGGGTGCAGAACAGGGAAGTATCCGAAATAAGGTTTATGCCCTGCTGTCTGAAGACCCGAATCGAGGAATCGATGACCTGTGTCAGAAAATCACGGGTAGCAACCGTAAAACGATTCGTGACTATCGCAATCGTTGGCGGAAGGAACACCCCCAGGGAGAACCTGCCGGGAATGCAGAGGAAACCGGACTTGAAGCTAAAAAATTTGCAGGCGAAAAGAAAGCGGTTTACAGTTATATGATGCAACATCCAGAAGCAAACCTCAACGATTTGAGAAAACAGTTTCCGGATAATAAAAAGCTGGTCACTGATTTTCGGAGCTGGAAGCACCAGCAACCAAAAAACCAAAAACAAGCCCATCAAGCCACCGATGAGTCACTGACGACGGATTTGTCTGTTTTATCATATAGAAAAACGATCCAGTCAATGAAAAAAGTGATTGAGAAACAAAAAGTGACCATCGAAATTCAACGACAAAAACTGAAACAAGTGCGAGAGCAGCTTACCCGGTCATCTAAATTCAGCCTGGACGGCATCAAATCATTCCTGTCCGATAAGATATTCAATAAATAGTCAGTCATATCAGCCGGTAGTCAAAATCCCTGCCGGCTTTCATGTTAGTTCAGTCAGCTGACACCTCACAACAGCTCTTTGAGTTTTTTGACGACCGCATCCGCCCCCCGCATGATCTGACCGATATTCGCATCCAGCATATAGCAGGGGCCTGTGACCAGCCGATTCTTCACATCCAGGACAACTTCCTCATGGGTCGTCGCCTGATGTCGGCCCCCCATCTGGTTGATGTTTTCTGCATCAGCACCATCTGCCCCTAATGTCAAGATCGGGTTCTGGCCACTGAGCACCTTAGTCAGAACGACGGGGGCAATGCAGAGTGCGGCGATCGGTTTTTTGTCCTGATAGGCTTTCTGCAGGATTTCGGATACAATGGGGATGACGGTCATCTGATTCCCATTGACAGCATAGTCCGAAAGATTTTTTGCCGCACCAAAACCACCGGGAAGCATCAAACCGTCAAGATCATCCATCGAATCGGATTGAAGTGGTTTGATATTGCCACGGGCGATTCTTGCCGATTCAACCAGCACATTGCGTGATTCTCCTTCAGCGACCGTCTGTGAGTAGTGATTGATAACATGCATCTGTTCGATGTCCGGCGCCAGACAGACAGCTTGCAAGCCATGCTTGTCAAGCGCAGCCAGTGTCGCGACGGATTCATGGATTTCAGAGCCGTCAAAGACCCCACAACCTGATAAAATAACACCAATTTTTTTCATATTATTATCTCCTGAACCTGAATGTTGTATGAGTTGAGAGCAGCTTCGACATGGAAAACGGTTGCTGGGTATCGTCTATCATATGACTGTATCACACCGCCGTCTTTCCCGATGGCCGGTCTTCCTCCTTCTGGCGTTATCTTTATCAAACCGCTATCAGGATATCAACCGAAAACAGGCAATCGCATGGATTGAGCGGATGTCTGCAGACCCGGGTCCAGAAAAATCCCGATCACCTGACCTGAAACAGCTGTGGAAAAGGATCTGGATCGCATCAGCAGATAAAAAATTCTGCCGCCCAGGCCTTGACTTAACCTGAAATGGTGGTAAACCTGTATAGACGTTTTATACAGGAATCGAATTGATTGTCTATTTGTCCAGGGATTTGCTTGTTCAGGTAAAAAGATTATGGCAGAGGAAGAAAGCCAGGAGGAAACGCAGCAGGAATTACCGTCCAAGGGTCAGCCGCCAGCACCGTCGGGTGGCAGTAAGCTGATTCCGATCGTTATCGTTGTACTCCTGTTATTGCTTATCGTTGGCGGCGTGGCTGTTTATTTTCTTGTTTTCTCCAATGACAGCCAGGAAGTGGAGGCGACCAGCGCCGAGGAAGCAAAATTCGTTGAACAGTTTATGTCAAGGAGCCAACCATCCGTTGAGTCCCTCAAAAAGGGCGGTGTGCCGGTTTTTTCCCCTGTTTTCGTCTATACCGTCAATATGAAAGACAACCGTCACAAGATGCGACTTGCCGTGAAGGCCATGCTTTACGACGAAATGGCCATGCGCCACCTCATGAAATCCAAACCGGTGATCGATAACAATATGATGAAACTACTCCGGGAATGGAGTGCTGAAGATCTGCGCAACCGCTCTGGCATAGAACTGCTGAAAAGAGCCATCTACAAGGAGATGAACAGCCATTTTGAGCAGTCGTTTATCGAGATGTCTGAATCCAAGGATCGGACACCGGTGAAAGATGTCCTGATCGTTGAATACTATATCGATTAGCCGTGTTGCCAGGCTGTGGACCAGCAATGGATGGCTGGTTGCCCGGGATTACTGATACTCGTTTTCAAACCAGTCAATCAGTTGACCGGAAATGCTGATCCTGGAGTCTGGTCTGAAAGGGAGTCTGTCCGCGGCGAACCAATCAGCCTTCCTGATCTCCTCCCCATCAACACAGATTTCACCACTCAGATACTCTGCAGAAAAAGCAATCATCAAAGAATGGGGAAACGGCCAGGGTTGACTGCCAAAATAGCGGATGTTTTTTACTTCCAGACCGACCTCCTCTTTGACTTCTCTTGCGAGGCACTCCTCCAGTGTCTCACCCGGTTCCGCAAACCCGGCCAGAACACTGAAAAAGTGGTCGGGGAAACCCCGACCGTTGGCCAGCAGAATCTGGTTGTCTTTTATCACCGCGGCCATGATGGCTGGTGAAAGACGGGGGAAATTGACCAGACCGCATGCAGGACAGATTTTGGCACGTTCGTCGGTTTTATTCTCTGTCGGTGTGCCGCAACGGCCACAGAACTGAAAGGTCTGGTCCCAGTTGACAACCTGAACCCCATTGACAGCAGCCTTCAGAAAATCTGCATCCATGATGCCATGCAGTCTGCGCAGATCTGCAAAACTGGCTGATTCAGGCCAGGGAGCATTCAGGGGAAGCTCAGCAGAGTAACAGTGCCTGCCGTCCAGCAGGCCCAGATATTGCGTTCGCACAGGTTTAAACCCGATCTCTTCCATTGACATCACGTAAGGAACGATGGTTTTACCGTCGACGACCTGGACAAGGAGATTGTTCTTTTGAAATGCAAACCAGTATGCAGGGTCAACGCGGTCAGCAGGGGGTTCGATCAATGATATGAAACTCATAAATTAAAGTTACTCCGGTTGAAGGGACGAATCTGACTGAAAAGAGGGAACGACGGGAAGCAAGAGGCATCACCCGTCGCTTCCTTTAAGAATAATCTTCCAGGGTGATTCTGTAAAGGTCAGGCCGGGGAATGGGTCCCCGGCATGGAGGGGTCACTTTCGAAGAGCACAGGTCCTATTCAAATCTGCCAATAATTGACAGTGCGCACACATTGGCGAAGGGGAATCCGCCAAGATTGTGGGTAATTCCGAATCTCGGGTCAGCCAGCTGGCGGTCTCCGGCTCTGCCGAGCAATTGCAGGTACATCTCATAAAGCATTCTCAATCCGGAAGCCCCGATGGGATGGCCGAAGCATTTCAATCCACCATCGATCTGACAGGGAATTTTCCCATCCGCATTGTAAAATCCATCCATGACATCCTTGATGGCGCCGCCTTCAGGAGAAATAAACAGGTCCTCATAGGTCACAAACTCTGTAATGGAAAAACAG
>JAHJRI010000166.1 GCA_018830885.1 bacterium
AATGTAGCCGTTATCCTGGGCTCGCCAACCCCTCAAAAAAAACCCTGTATAGTGCTTGAACGAAAACCCCTGTTTTCAATCCCGGTCCGCTGAAATCAGGGTACCTGTAACGAATTCATGTCCCCCAATTTCAGTTACTTCGGCTAAATTCTAAATTCAGCTCTTTAGCAGAGAACCTTGACCAAAAGGTTTCCGTTCAAGCACTATATAACTGATTATTTAAAATAATAAATATGGAGAGGAATGCAACCATGGGTCAAAAAGACCGGTCTGGGGATGGGGCCGGTTGAGATGGCCCAGTCTCTGGCGCTTTTTCGAGTCAAAATGGCCTGGAAAAAAAATGAGAGTTGGCAGTGGTCGGGGCGAATATTTAGTAAATAATTGAAAAAATAGATCAAATATAACTTGGCACACCAGATGCAGTATACATAATTATCAAACAAGCGAATTTATTAATTCATCTTAATGGAGGATATCATGTTTACCAGATTTTCAAATGCATTCGATACACTCGCTGGAATTCAAAATGCGGTTGAAGCAGCCAGACTGTCCGATTATTTCGGATACAGCACCACGCAAAGAGGCGCCTATCCGTTTATCAACCTTTTTCAGGAAAATGACAATATCATCCTGACGGCAGAAGTTCCCGGTCTCAAGAAAGAGGAGATCAAACTGGAGATCAAAGAACACCTGCTCAGAATTTCAGGTAAAAGAGAGATCGCATATCCTGAAAAAGCCAGTGTGCATCGCCTTGAAAGACGGAATTTCAACTTTGACCGGACCATCAAACTGCCGGTGAAAGTGGACGCCAACAAAGTCAATGCCGAATACAAGAATGGTATTTTGACGGTAGTGCTTCCCAGGGCAGAGAGTGACAAACCGAAGTCCATCGAAATCAACTAAGACTATTGAATCAGGCGTCGCGCGAAAGCGGTGTGAACAAACCTGAAGCAAACAGATAAATAGAAAAATAAAGGAGAACATCATGGCTGAAGAAAAAAGTGAAATGGTTGTCCAGGATAAAAAAGAGGTGGCCTCCGGAAAAGAGCCCACCATGCCTGGGAAAAAATATGTTCCTTATACCGATATTGTGGAAACGGAGAAAGAACTCCTGGTTTACATGGATATGCCGGGTGTGGACAGAAAAAAGGTCGATATCCGGCTGGAAAAGAATCTGCTGGTGGTTGACGGACAGATCGACTCACAGACCTATGGCGATTTGAAACCGATCTATTCCGAATACAATATCGGTCATTTCACCCGTCGCTTCGAGATGTCCAATAAGATCGATCAGTCAAAGATCGAAGCTCGTATGAACGACGGGGTTCTGCTCCTGACACTGCCAAAGGTGCCCGAAAAAGAGCCCATGGCCATTCAGGTCAACTAGTGAATCAAGCTGGTCAGGCGCCCCGGGGGATTAATCTTCCGGGGCGTTTTTTTTGGCCGGACGACATCAATTGCATTCCAAACCCCGGGAAAAAATGGATAAAGCGATCAAGACCCCCCGCGAAGAACAACGCCATCGCAAAGTGACTGAGAGTCGCGAGAGTCGTTCCCCTGGACTTCACAAAAATACTGAAACAGGCAGGGACGAAAAATCGGGATTTAAAAAGCCGGTCATCAAAAAGCCCAGTCGATTTTCCGTCTGGTACTTTCTCTCTTTTTTTGTGCTCCTTTATTTGTTCAACTCTTTTTACCAGGAAAAACCCCAGACCATTGAATTCAGCGAGTTCAAACAGAAGGTGATTTCGGAAGAGATCAAACGGGTAGAGTTGTCCAGTGACTTTTATATTGGTCTTCCGTCGAAAACACAAAAGATCGAGACAGGCACCACCTGGCAGAACACCAAAGGCAACCAGGGTGGTGCATCCGCCGTCTATCGCACCATACCGGTGGAAGATCCATCATTTATTCCCCTGCTGGATTCCAAAGGGGTCTCCTACTATACGAGACCGGTATCCTTCTCGGACGTGCTGGGGAAACTGTTTTTTACCTGGATTCTTCCGATTGGATTCATCCTCGCACTCTGGTGGTTTCTATCGTCGCGGATGCGAAACTCGATGGGTGGAGGCATGGGCGGTGTCATGTCCTTCGGTAAAAACAAGGCGAAGCTGGTATCGGAAGGGGATACCGGGGTCTGCTTCGATGACGTCGCGGGTGCAGATGAATCCAAGGCTGAGTTGATGGAGGTGGTGGATTTTTTGAAAACCCCGGAGAAGTATACCGCCATCGGTGGGAAAATCCCCAAAGGTGTCTTGTTGGTAGGACCTCCGGGCACAGGGAAGACCATGCTGGCGAAAGCAGTGGCCGGAGAAGCCAAGGTGCCATTTTTCAAAATGAGCGGTGCCGATTTTGTGGAACTGTTTGTCGGGGTGGGCGCCTCACGGGTTCGGGATCTGTTTCAGCAGGCCCGGGACAATTCGCCCTGTATTATTTTTATTGATGAGTTGGACGCTATTGGCAAAATGCGCTCCCAGTCCCCGATGGGAAATGATGAGCGGGAACAGACACTGAACCAGTTACTGGTTGAAATGGATGGTTTTGATACCGAGGGGGGGGTGATCATTATTGGCGCCACCAACCGACCCGAGATTCTGGATCCGGCACTCCTGAGGCCTGGGCGGTTTGACCGGCAGGTGGTGGTGGACCGACCGGATAAATCGGGCAGGGAAGCGATATTGAAGGTACACACGCGGGATGTGAAGCTGGATTTAAAGGTCGATTTTTCGAAAATTGCGGCTTCCACAGCGGGCTTTTCAGGGGCTGATCTGGCCAACCTGGTGAATGAAGCCGCGATTCTGGCCGTCCGCAATGGACGGGACAAGGTCCTGGATGAGGATTTCGAAGAGGCTATGGAAAAACTGATGGCCGGACTGGAGAAAAAAAGCCGGGTGATCAACGAGAAAGAGAAGGCGATCGTTGCTTACCATGAAACCGGGCATGCTCTGGTTGCTGCCTTTACGGAAGGGGCGGATCCGGTGCAGAAGATCTCCATCGTTCCCCGGGGAATCAGTGCGCTGGGGTATACGATGCAGTTGCCTACCGAAGACCGGTTTCTGATCAATGAGGAGGAACTGCTGGGCAGGGTCGATGTGCTGCTGGGGGGCCGGGCGTCGGAACAGCTGACCTTTGGAAAGATATCCAATGGTGCGTCCAACGATCTGGCTCGCGCCACTGATATCGTGCGTAAGATGATTACCGAATACGGGATGAGTAAAAAGTTCAGGAATGTTTATCTGGGCTCCAACCAGAGTACCTACCTCGGAGGTGAGGCGGCATACACCCGCAAGGAGTATTCCGAAGACACGCAACGGTATATTGATGAGCAGATTGCCCAGGCGATCGATGCGCGTTATGAACATGTCCTGCGTCTTCTTCGGCAGAAGAAAACCCTCCTGGAAACGATAGCCAGCCGTCTGCTGGAAGTGGAAGTTATCGATGCATCCGCTTTTAAGTCCCTTCTGGCTTCAGCAACATCGGACGTTGCCTGACACAGTTGAGCTTTCAGCGGTGCCAGCCCGTCATGGTGCCGGCAATCAACCGGCTACATGTTGATCAGGATGATGGCGATGAGCGTCATGGTCATGGCAAGCATGTCTTTTATGCGAAGCCGTTCCCGGAAGAAAACGACGCCGCCCAGGGTCATGGTGATGATGGCACCGGCGCTGGAAATGGGAAAGACGATCGCCGCTTTCATCTGGCTCAGGGCCATGATCAAAAAGTAGTTGGTCAACAGATTGCAGGATCCGACCGCTATACCAATCCCCAGATCCGGCAGCGTGAGGGTCTGTTTTTTCTGGGTACAAACCCGAAGTGCGAAAAGAAAAGCGGTGAAAAAGGCAAACAGGAGAAAAAGCCCCTTCAATTCCAGCAGGGCATATTTTTGAAACAGTTTGTTACAGAAGATCCCGGCACCTGAAAATATAAACAGCAGCAGCAGTGTAGAGCGCAGGGCCAGGGTTCTGTTTTTCTCAAACTCCAGGTTGACCAGTACAATCGCTGCAATGGCCAGTGCAATGCCTATATTCTGTATGCTGGATGGGATCTCCTGCCAGATAATGATGGAGACCGTCATGGGAATCAGGACCCCCAGCCGGGCGAACATGCTGGAAAGAGCAATCCCGTTTTCGAAGATGCTTCTCTGAAAATAGATAAACGCGTTCAGAAAGAAAAACCCGGTCATGATTCCGATCAGCACTGCCCAGAGGACGCTGTTCCCCGGCGGCAGCATCCCGCCATCCCGGGTGATGGTCGCGACCCTTTTCAGAAGACCGGTGCCGGAAACCAGGCTGAGTCTGGAAACCAGGTCTGCTCGAATACTGATCACCAGCGCAATACAACTGGCGGTGAGATAGTTCACGGCGGTGATGGTGTAACGGTGCATTCCCCGATTCTCACTGTACTTGAACAGCAGTCCGATACTGCTGGCGCTCAGGATGGCGAGAGCAAGGTAAACCATGGTCTAATTCCTGTTTCGCAGCTGGGAGAACAGCATTCCGGAAAACATCAACGCACAGCCGATTTTGGAGCGGGTGGAGAGGATCTCGTTCAGCAGGAGCCAACCGCCGACCGCAGCAAATACAGACTCCAGGCTCAGGATAATGGCTGCATGGGCCGGATGGGCGTTGCGCTGGGCGACGACCTGCAGTGTGTAGGCGATCCCGACGGAACCCAGTCCGCCATAAAGAATGGGATAACCGGCGTTCAAAATCCCCTGGAGCGTGATTGTTTCAAAAACCAGGGCGGTGACCAGGCTGCAGAAAGAGCAGAACGCGAACTGAATCAGGGAGAGCACAATGGGATCAATCCGTTTTGAAAAATGACTGATCAATAGAATGTGCGAAGCCCAGAAAAACGCCCCCACGATCTCCAGCAGATCGCCAAACTGTATCGTGAATCCACTGGTGACGCTGAGGAGATAGAGTCCGGCTGCGGCCATGGCAGCGCCGATCCACGTTCCCGCCCCGGATTGACGCCCTCTGAAAAACCACAGCACCGGCACAATGACGACGTAGAGACCGGTGATAAATCCCGCTTTCCCGGCGGTTGTATACACCAGCCCAACCTGCTGCAGCGAAGCGCCCAAAAACAGTACCAGGCCGGTGAGACAGCCGCTCAGGATAATCATGACCCGGCTGAGTCCTTTCGGATCCGGTTTGTCGGATCGATGGTTTCGCCGGGTCACCATCACCAGCGGTATCAGGGAAAGACTGCCCAGCGCAAACCGGATGCCATTGAACGTAAACGGGCCGACGTGATCCATTCCGATACGCTGCGCCACAAACGCGAATCCCCAGATCAGACCGGTGATCAGCAGCAGCAGATCCGATTTTAAGTGTTGTGAATTCATCATGGGTTGATGACGGGATACCGACAGACACGGCTGCCCCCTTTGCAGGAAGGCGTTTTAAAACAGAAATCCCGTTCACGGGGGAACCCATTTTCGGGCATTCCCCCAATAGGGTGGGTTCCGGGGATCAGGAAAGATGGGTGTAGCCCTTGATGGCCATATCGACGGCCTTTGCCATTTCACGACCACTGTTGATGGCTCGGACCACCAGGGACTGGCCGGTCGCCATGTCGCCTGCGGCAAAGATATTGTCCACGGAAGTCCGGAAATTGTCCGTGGCCACATTGCCTCTCGGGTCCAGTTTCACCCCGAACTCAGCCAGCATCCCTTCATGCACCGGATGGACAAACCCCATGGCCAGCAGGACCAGGTCTGCCTTGAGTTCGAATTCACTGCCGGGGACGATATTCATATCGCTACGCCCGTTTTCGTCTGGTTCCGACCACTCCACCCGGATACATTTGATTTTTTCCACCTTGTCCTTTCCGACAAATTCCTGGCTCATGATCGCAAAATCACGGGCACAGCCCTCTTCCTGGGAGCTGGAAGTGCGCATGATCCTCGGCCATTCCGGCCAGGGATTGTTTGCTGCTCGCTTTTTCGGAGGGGCCGGCATGATCTCGATCTGGGTGACCGAGGCTGCCTGCTGGCGAATACTGGTCCCGACGCAGTCAGAACCGGTGTCACCACCCCCGATGACAACCACATGCTTCCCTTGGGCGGTGATTTCGGTCCCCTTGATATCCCGGTTTCCGATCCGCCGATTCTGCTGGAACAGAAAGTCCAGGGCGAACTGGACCCCGTCCAGATCCCTGCCGGGGATCGGTAAATCCCTCGGTTTTTCAGCGCCACCGGTGAGACAGATGTAGTCAAACTTGTCGAGAAGTTCCTTTGTGGAGACGTTTTTTCCAATATGGCTGTTGGGTTTGAATTTGATCCCTTCCTGCTTCATCAGTCTGATGCGCCGCTCCACTATCTCCTTTTCCAGTTTGAAATCGGGGATTCCCAGCGCCATCAAACCGCCGATGACCTCGTTTTTCTCGAAGACGGTGATGTCATGACCGGCCAGATTGAGTTGTTGAGCACCAGCCAGACCGGCAGGTCCGGAACCGATGACCGCAATTTTGACCCCCGTTGCCGGTGCCGGATTGTTCGGTTTCACCCAGCCTTCGGCGAAAGCCCTCTCAATGATCGCCTTTTCCAGCATGCGGATGGTCACGGCATCCTCTACCAGATCGGAGCAACAAGACGCCTCACAAGGTGCCGGACAGATCCGCCCGGTAATCTCAGGGAAATTGTTCGTGCTCTGCAACGCTCCATAAGCGGACCGCCACTGACCCTGGTAGACATACTCGTTGAATTCAGGAATCAGGTTTTTAACATTGCAGCCCCAGTTACAGAAAGGAACGCCGCAGTCCATGCAGCGGGCGGCCTGGGTTGTCAGCCTGCGGCTACTGGGTAGCTGTTCGAATTCCCGAAAGTGCTTGATTCGTTCTTTGACGGACTCCTTGGGAGGGTTCTCCCTGATGAATTCCATGAAGCCGGTAGGTTTTCCCATAATATCTTACCCAAAAATCTGGTTGGTTAATGTGGTTATCGGAACAATTTTTTCTGCATTGCCGCTTTTTCGTTTTCGTGCCGAGCTACAGTCTGGAAGTACTGCCCGTCGCTGACCGGCAGGGGAAATCCACCGCTGTCTATTCCGGCATAAATCGTTTTGCCAGGATACGGCGATATTCGATCGGCATGACCATCACAAAATCGTTGATCACTTTTTTCCAGTTTTTCAACAGTCCTTTGGCGCGGCGGCTACCCGTAAACCGGAAATGGGCTTCAATCAGGGAATAGAGCTCTTTCTCCTGTTCCTCGACCGTCACCTGCTCCAGATCGACCATGGCCAGGTTGCACTTTTTGATGAAGTTCTTTTGCTTATCGTAGACATAGGCGATACCACCGCTCATTCCGGCCGCGAAATTATAACCGGTTTCCCCCAGTACCACAACGACACCACCGGTCATATACTCGCAACCATGGTTTCCGATTCCTTCCACAACAGCAACGGCGCCACTGTTTCGGATGGCAAACCGTTCACCCACCTGACCGCAGAAATAGGCTTCCCCTGAAGTCGCCCCATAAAGAACAACGTTACCGGTGATCACGTTTTCAGCGGCATTCCACTTGGCCCCTTCCGGCGGGGTGATGATGATCTTCCCACCGGAAAGCCCCTTACCGGTATAGTCATTGGCGTCCCCCTTCAGAATCAACGTCAGCCCTCTGGGGGCAAAGGCGCCGAAACTCTGGCCGGCGGAACCGTTGAAATTGATCGTGATCGTATTATCCGGCAATCCTTCAGCCCCATAGCGCAACGTGATTTCGCTGCCCAGCATGGTGCCGGTCGCTCGGTTCCGGTTCCGAATTGTCTGAGTAATCCGCACCGGTTTGCCTTCCTGCAATGCCACCTGTGATCGCCGGATCAGTTCCTTATCCAGGACATTGGCAATGCGATGATGGGCCTTGCTGATGTTGTGATAAACCCCTTCCCGGGATGTGGGTTTCACCAGCAGCCGGGAAAGATTCAAGCCCTTGCCTTTCTTTTTATCAGCAATGGGTTTTTGTTTGAGGAGTTGAACCTGCCCGATCATATCCTCAAAGCGGCGGAAACCGAGCTGGGCCATGTATTCCCGGGTTTCTGTTGCCAGGAAAGTGAAGTAGTTGACCAGAAAGTCAGCCTTGCCGGTAAAATTCTTCCTCAACTCCGCATCCTGGGTGGCAACCCCTACCGGGCAGCTGTTCAGATGGCATTTTCGCATCATAATACACCCCATTACGATCAGGCAGGAGGTGGCGAAACCGAATTCATCGGCTCCCAGTAGTGCAGCCACCACAATATCGCGCCCGGATTTCAGCTGACCATCTACCTGAACACGAATCTGTCCCCGCAGGCTGTTGGTTACCAGGGCCTGTTGGGTTTCTGCCAGACCGATCTCCCAGGGTCCGCCTGCATGCTTGATGGATGAGGCGGGAGATGCCCCGGTGCCACCATCATGCCCGGAAATCGTGACACTGTCCGCCCGGGCTTTGCTGACACCCGCAGCAACAACCCCCACACCGGTTTCCGCAACCAGTTTGACGTTGACATCCCCTTTGGGGTTGGCGTTTTTCAAGTCAAAAATCAGCTGCGCAATATCCTCAATGGAGTAAATATCGTGATGCGGCGGCGGTGAAATCAAGGATACACCAGGTGTGGTGTGACGAATCTTGGCGATATACTCGCTGACTTTGAACCCGGGCAGTTGTCCCCCTTCACCGGGTTTTGCGCCCTGGGCGATCTTGATCTGCATCTCGTCCGAATTGACCAGGTAGTGGCTGGTCACGCCAAATCGACCGGATGCCACCTGTTTGATGGCGCTGCGCCTGGAATCCCCATTTGCGTCAGGGACGAAGCGGTCGGGGTCTTCACCCCCCTCTCCGGAATTACTCCGGGCGCCGATCCGATTCATGGCGATGGCCAGGGTTTCATGGGCTTCCCTCGAAATAGATCCGATCGACATGGCCCCGGACACAAACCGTTTGAAAATCGACTCGATGGGTTCCACCTCCTCCAGAGGAACCGGGGTAACGTTTTCGGTGTCAAATTCCAGCAGTTCGCGCAGAACATGCTGCTTTTTTTCGGAAACCCCTACCAGAGCAGTATACTGCTTGAAGGTTTTGTAGCAGTTCTTGCGGGTGGCCAGCTGCAGTTTCGAGATGGTTTCCGGATTATAAGCGTGGTACTCGCCCTGACTTCGCCAGGAGTAATTCCCGGTTGTCATCAGCTTGTGAAAACCTCTGCCTTCATAGGCGAAGGCCCGGAGATGACGCTGTCGGATATCCTCTTCGATCTCTTCCAGTCCAATACCCCCAATGGAGGAACCCGTTCCGGAAAAATAAGTATCCACCAGTTCATTGCTCAGCCCCACTGCTTCGAAAATTTGAGCCCCCTGATAACTGGCCAGTGTGGAGATCCCCATTTTCGAAAACACCTTTTTCAATCCCTTGTTGGCTGCAGAAATATAGTTCTGAAAGGCCTCCGGCGAATTGAGCCCCGGTGGCAGTTCATCGCTGATGGCCATCTGTCGGATCGATTGAAAAGCCAGATACGGGTTGACGGCGCCTGCGCCATAACCGATGAGCAGTGCAAAGTGATGAACTTCACGGACTTCACCACTTTCGACGATCAGACCTATCTTGCCTCTCTTGTTTTTGCGTATCAGGTCATGGTGGACGGCTCCCACAGCCAGCAGTGATGGAATCGGTGCTATTTCGGCTGAAACGCAGCGATCACTGAGGACGATCATCCGGTGACCCTGATCTACCAGATCCTCCACGGTCGAGCAGAGTTCATCCAGCGCTGTTTTAAGGCTTTTCTCCTTATAGGGGAAACCAATATCGACCGTTCCGGAGCGGAACGAGGAGATCTGGCAGTGTCTCAGACGCGCCAGCTCCGTGTTGGTCAGTATGGGATGGGGTATATCCAGCATCCGGCACAGTCCCGGGGTTTCGTCCAGAATATTGTAACTTCCGCCGATGCTGGACATCAATGACATCACCATCTCTTCACGAATGGAATCGATCGGGGGATTGGTGACCTGGGCAAATTTCTGTTTAAAATAGTTGAAGAGCAGTTTTGTCTGACCTGACAGTACCGCCAGGGGTTCATCGTTTCCCATCGAACCGGTGGGTTCCTGTGCTGCCACCGCCATGGGCTTGACCAGTTGATAAAGCTCTTCATAGGTATATCTGAACACGCGCTGCTGCATCCGCAGGTTGTAGTAATCCGGCTGGGTATAGGTCGGCGGGGCCGGAAGGTCGTCCAGAGAGATCTTATTTTCCGCCACCCAGCTGGTATACGGTTTTCGATTGCTGAGTTTCTCTTTAATTCCTTCATTCTTGAAAACCCGACCCTCATCGGTATCGATGACAATCATCTGGCCGGGACCCAGGCGGCCTTTTTCCCGGATATTCTCAATCGGGACCTCGATGACACCCACTTCCGAAGCTACAATAAACTGGCCGTCCATGGTCTCCACGTAACGAACCGGTCGCAGCCCGTTTCGATCCAGTCCGGCACCGATCTTTGTCCCGTCGGAGAACATGATCGCGGCCGGGCCATCCCATGGCTCCACCAGTGCCGCATGGTATTCATAAAAACCGCGCAGCGCTTTACTCATGTGTTTCTGGTTCTCCCAGGATTCCGGGATCATCATCATAAAGGCATGTTCGAGGCTGCGTCCGGCTGAAACCAGCAGTTCAAAAAAGTTGTCGAAGGTTGCCGAATCGCTCCCGTCAGGAACAATAATGGGCAGCAGTTTCTTGATATCTTCCCCGAAATAATCGGATTCGAAGGTCGATTCTCTGGAACGGGTCCAGTTGATATTCCCCTGCAAGGCGTTGATTTCGCCGTTGTGTGCAATAAAACGAAACGGTTGGGCCAGTCCCCAGGAGGGATAGGTATTGGTTGAATATCGCTGATGGACCAGTGCCAGTGCGCTTTCAAATCGGACGTCCAACAGGTCCAGGTAATACTGCTCCAGCTGATTGGCAAGAAACATCCCCTTATAAACGATGGTCGCTGCCGACTGACTGCAGACATAGAAAAAGTGTTTATTTGGAATATCTGACGTCTGAATGGTCTTTTCAATCTGACGACGGATCACGTACAGTCGTCTTTCAAAAGTGTCCATGTACAGGGTCGTGCGCTTGATAAAGACCTGATAGACAGCCGGTTCCTGATCGAGCATGAATTCTGACAGACAGGTATTATCCGTCGGGACGCGTCGCCATCCCAGCACTTCCTGACGTTCTGCGATAATAGCATCGTCGTAGAGTTGCCGACACCGTTCAATGGCCTCTGCATCCGGCGGCATGAAAACCATGCCGACCCCATAGTCCCCTTCATCTGGCAGTTCAAATCCCTCTTCCTTTGCCACCGTCTTGAAATAGTCATGGGGCAACTGAAGCAACATACCGGCACCATCCCCTGCCTTGGGATCCGCACCCGTCGCACCGCGATGCTCAAGGTTTTTCAGAATGGAAATACCATCCTGGATGATCTTATGGGATTTTTCACCGAAAATATTGGCAATGGCACCAACGCCACAGGAATCTTTATCCATTGAGCGATGGTAAAGCCCGACCCCCTTCGGTAACGGATGATCTGTATATTTCAATTCGGTCATTGTCTTAAAATAATGGGTTTTCAAAATGCAATCACTGTCGGTGTGGTCTAAAAACAAAAGGGGATGCTGAATTCGCGTGGATGTATCATTTGAACCGGACCAAACGACAGAACGGATCACGGAACCTGTTCACCAATCATTCAGCCCTCAAAGAAGTGCCGACAATCGCGCCAGGTTCCTTTCTTCAAATAATTTCCGATTTGGGTACTACTGGCCGAACCGCTCGAAGGTGCTCGAGATAATCATGGAGATATCGGGTGGTTTCCGGAAAACAATTTTGCTGCGGAATGATAGCAGGATCAACCTGCCGCGCATCACTTTTTCCCTGTCAAGTGCCGAGCATTGGACCTTACATCCCAGTGCATTATTATTCTAATATTCCTGTATGTTGGCAAGTAGTTTTTATTTATGCAGAAATATCAGTATAATATTAAATTGCGAGGGCTCCGATCCCCTTTCTGTCATCAGGGATTCAAATATTATTCAAATCCTTTTGAGGGTATCGGTTTCAGTTTTTTATCGGCGTCGACACATACCAGTTGCAGGTCACAGGTGACAGCCGCCTTCCTGGCTCCCTGGCGCCAGGCTTCGTGGCGCCAGATCAGCCGGTATTCCCCCTCAAGACGATAAGTGGTTCTGATATCAAGGCTTTCACCAAATTCAACCCCTTCGGAATAGGTCAGATCGGCCTTGTATACCACATACCCAAGCCCTTTTTCCTTCCAGAGGGCGACCAGCCGATCAGAACCGATCACATGCTCGCGGGCCCGTTCGAAATATTTAAGGTAGTTGGCATGATAAACGACCCCGGAGTGATCGGTGTCCTCATAGTAGATCTGAACTGGAAAATGATAGACCTGGCTGGTGCCTGTGTCACTGGATGGTTGATTCATCATGTTGTCTTTACCGTGTTTGGGAATAACTGTTCACCATCTGTCCTGTGAAGGGATCCGGGATCTGTGTGTGATTGAGCGGATTGAATTCGCGAGATTCGCAGCGACGAACGCTCCCCGTGAAGACGGCCGTCAAGAATGAGTTCAATTGCATACAGGTTCCGGGCCACTCCGATGGATCAAGGTGGCGCATCACACCGTTTGGGATACAGAAGGGTTGCACCAAAAACATGTGGGGTTGTGATCATAACCGCTTCAAGAGGTTATTGATTCAGAAAAACGCATGCATCCTTCCTTGGAGCTCCTGGAATCCATCCCTGGCTTCCAAGGTTTTCTGAACAAACAACCTCTTTCCGCTTACAGGTACCCACACATATTTGGTGCACCCGAAAGAAGCGGAGTCGTCCGTTCAACCAGGACCGACCTGCTGTTCCAGCTATCATAGAAAACCGGAATGATTCCGGCAACCGCCAGTGGGTCCCAACACAATTATTCGACGCAACCTCGGAGGTCCTCGGGTGCACCAAAAACATGTGGGTATGTGATCATAAGTGCTTCAAGAGGTTATTTATTCAGAAAAACGCATG